>CBHTTJ010000099.1:0-21175 GCA_966095605.1 uncultured bacterium
CTCAAAACTTCGCCAAGCCTTCGCTCGCCAAATGACCAGGTTCTGTGCTTAATACGTCCGCTCGAATGAAAACACTGCACCTGTATGTCACCCGCCAGATCCTCGGGACCCTGGTGATGACGGTCCTTGTTTTCACCTTCGTCCTGCTGCTCGGCAATATGATGAGGGATATCATTTCGCTCCTGCTGAACGGACAAACGAGCCTCTTGATCATCGCCGAAGCGATCGGCCTTTTAATCCCGTACGTCCTTGTTTTCGCACTGCCCATTGGCTTGCTCACGGCGACGTTGCTGACTTTTGGCCGACTCAGTGCGGACAACGAACTTACGGCGGTTCGCGCGAGCGGAGTGAGTCTCATGGCTTTGATCACCCCGATCCTGATTCTCAGCGTCATGCTCAGTGGGGTTGCGGCGTTGATCAATTTGCAACTCGCACCGATGTGTCGGACGGCGTACAAGGCCTTGATCTTCCGCGTTACGACAGAGAACCCCACCAGCTTTCTGCGCGAGAAACAATATGTCACCGGGCTTCCCGGTGGTTACTGCGTTTACGTCGATCGCCGCAAAGGGGACGATCTTTTCGACATCGAAGTCTCTCAGATTGATGAAAACGGCACACTCGTACGCTGGATCCGCGCCCCGAGCGGCAAGCTGATCGGCGAAACAAAAACAGGCCATCTGGTTTTGCACCTTTTCGACAGTCATGGGGCGGGTCAGGACAAGGGAGAATGGAACAGCTTGATCCGTGGTGATTTTGATTTGCCAATGGATTTCAAGAACGCAGCGACCGCAGTGCAAACCACGAAGCTCAGCGACATGACCTTCGTCCAGTTACGGGCCAAGATTCGCGAACTGGAGTTATTGAATCTGCAACAACCGCCAGTGGAAAAACTGCCACCCGAACTGCGCGATCAATTCAAGAAATCGAAGGCCCCGGACTTTGCCATGGCGGCCAAAGTGCAATTGCATCGAATGGTTTCCTTTTCCTTTGCGTGCATCGGTTTTACCCTCGTCGGTATTCCGCTCGGCATTCGGTCTCACCGCAAAGAAACAAGCATCGGCATCGCCTTCGCTCTGATCCTGGTGATTATCTATTACAGCTTCCTGATCCTCGGCGGCGCGTTGGAAAGTCGTCCTGAACTTCTGCCGCACCTGATTGTTTGGCTGCCGAATTTTATTTTCCAGGTCGTAGGCGGAATGCTTCTCTGGCGGGCGAACAAAGGCCTGCACTGATTTCCGTAGACATCGCAAACAACCGGACAAAATTCGCAAGCTGGCGGAAGCAGCGGATTCTTTCTTCCTCTAATCTTTGGGCATGCGAAACGGCACCGCAACCAGTGGGACCACAACAGTATTAAATCAGAAGTGCACCTGGAGACTGGCGAAAAAACCGCAGACCACGAAGGCCCGCCTGCGGTGGCCACGGCTAAAGGTGGAGAACGGGTTGTTCGTCCTGATTACAGATAAGATGCCGCAGACCGTTGCGTAGACTGCTTCTGAAAAAGAAGCGACCTCACCCTAACCCTCTCTCCTTCCCAGGAGAGGGAACATCAGCGGAACATTTTTCTAAATTCTGAAACGCATTCGGCCGAAGGCAGCGCTCGGTATCTTGCACAGGGCTGGATACAATTCTCCCTCTCCTGGGAAGTCCAAATAGAATTATATAGTTGCTGCACCACTCGTGGTGCGGGGCCGGGGTGAGGTCGCTTTGGTGTGCTGTTATCCGAGGATTTTCAAGTAATCACTTCGCTTTCGCACCCTGCACTAATTCGCCCGCAATATCCTGCGGCGTCCACGTATTTCCCGGGAAAATCGTTCGCACATGGCCCGTGGCATCGATGATCGCCGTCCGCAGGTTATGGTTGATTCCACCTGCCTCCAAATCGGTCCAGAATTGCTGTCCGAATTGCTCAGTGATCGCGGTGATATCAATCAATTCGCCCGTGAGAAAACTCCAATGCGCGGGATCATATTTGTAACGCTTCGCGTAATCTTTCAGCACCTCCGGGCTGTCGTGCTCAGGATCGAAGGAAATCGTAAGCAACTGCCAGTTCGTCGGATTATTGGTGTTCGAAAGCATCAGCTGCTGCACATCGTAAAAGTTATTCGACATGCGCGGACAGAAATTCGGAAACGGGCAGCGTGTAAAAATAAATGTGATCGCGAGGGATTTGCCTTTGTAATCGCTCAACTTGATCGCCTTGCCGAATTCGTTCGTGAAGGTGTAATCAGGCATGACATCGCCGGGCTTGAGCGGCTGCACGTCACGTGCCACGCGAATCAAGGGACGCGACGGCACCTGGGGAGCAGTATTCACCTTCTGCACCTTCTCGATCCAGCCTTCCGTGTCAGTGATCACCATCAGAAAAGAAACGACATCTCCCTTGGCGAGACCGCGCAATTCGTTGGTCCCTTTTGTTTCGAGATCCATCGTCATCGCCGGCATGTAATTGGGAATGGCCTCGTGTTTGATCTTGGCCGTTTTGCCGTCGGGGTACAATTCCTGGATCACGCCGCGAACCGTGAATCGCTTTTCCTCCGCGAGGGCCGAGTGTGAGAGAGAAAACAGGACGGACAAAAGAATCGGAATCAAAAGATACGAGCGTCGAAGCATATGCGGAAAATAGTTTTACTCGCGGGAAAAACAATTGAAAATCGCACGCGGCCCCATAAGGCCGTATCTATTTGAGATGACTTACGCCGAGGCTATTCAATATTTGTACGACCTTCGCATGTTTGGGGCGAAGTTCGGACTGGAGAATACGCGCAAACTGGCAGCCTGTGCCGGGAACCCGCAGGAAAAGCTTAGGTTCATCCATGTCGCCGGCACCAACGGCAAAGGGTCCACTTGCGCCATGCTGGAAAGCATCTACCGAAACGCCGGCCTCCGCGTGGGATTGTTCACCTCGCCCCATCTGGTCTCGTTTTCCGAACGCATCCAGGTAAACCGCAAGCTCATCGCCGACAACGACGTCATCGGGCTTGTGGAAGAGATGAAGGAAATGCTGAGACAATTCCCTTCGACGGAGCACCCCACGTTTTTTGAAGCGGTGACCGTCATGGCCCTGAAATACTTTGCAGAGCAACAGTGTGACCTGGTCATTTGGGAAACAGGACTCGGCGGAAGACTCGACGCGACCAACATTGTGACGCCTCTGGCAAGTGTGATCACCAACGTCCAATTAGATCACCAGAAATGGCTTGGAGAAACGTTGCCACAGATCGCTTCGGAAAAGGCGGGCATTATTAAGCCAGGCGTTCCAGTGATTACAGCCGCGGTGGAACCAGATGTGCTCGAAGTCATTCGTGCCACGTCAAAAAAACAGCGGGCGCCCCTCACTGAAGTTTCATCACGGGACATCGACACGGCGAAAACGATTTCGCTTACCCTCCCCGGTCAACACCAGATCACCAATGCAGCCTTGGCAATTGTCACCACCAGTATCCTCGAAAAACAGATTCCCGTGTCCGGGGAACAGCTGCGACGTGGATTGGAAACGGTTTTCTGGCCCGGCCGTTTGCAGGTGTTCAAACGTGGTCACCAGAACTTTGTTCTCGACGGCGCACATAATCCCGCCGGTGTGGATACGTTGGCAAAAACCCTTCACGAAGAGTTCAACCAGGTTTCGACCTTGATCATCGGCTTACTCAACGACAAAGACTGGCAAGGAATGTTGGGAAAATTGGCGTTGCACGGAAACAAAGTTTTCCTGGTGCCAGTGCAAACAGAACGAACAGTCCAGCCATCTCAATTGGCTGGCGTTGCGGCGCAGGCTAATCCAAAGGCGGATATCGTGGTGTGCCGTTCCTTATCGGAGGCGTTGGCAAAAAGTTCGGAGGATGAGTGGGTTGCAATTACCGGTTCCCTGTATTTAATAGGAGAAGCCATGGAACTGCTTGGAATTTCTCCGTCGCGTAATGAACGCGGCTTGAATGAATGGCAACCAATGGCGTCAAAGGAAAAGTGAAGCCCTCGAGCAATATCCAGGCCGTCACGTTTGACGTTGGCGGCACCTTGATTACGCCGTGGCCCTCCGTCGGTCACGTCTACGCCGAGGTCGCCGCACGACACGGCTTCAAAAGTCTTTCCCCTGATTTGTTGAACCATAATTTCGGCGCCGCGTGGCAGGCGCGAAAGAATTTCAATCATACGCGCTCGGATTGGAGTGACCTCGTGGCTCGGACCTTCACTGGCGTTTTACCACATCCACCGAGTGAAACTTTCTTCAACGACCTCTTCGATCGCTTTGCGGAACCGGACTGCTGGAAGATTGCCGACGATGTTTTGCAAACACTCGAGACCTTGCGCGGCGATGACATACGCCTTGGAATCATTTCGAATTGGGATGAACGCCTGCAATTGCTTCTCCCTCGACTGGATCTTGAGAAACATTTCGAAACGATCGTTGTCTCGTGCGAAGTGGGCTTTCCCAAACCATCGGCAGTGATCTTTGAATACGCTGCCCGAAAACTCGGGTTGCCACCCGAAACCATTCTTCATGTGGGCGACAGCGCGACCGAGGATTACGAGGGGGCGAAAGCAGCTGGTTTCAGCGGGTTGCTGCTGGATCGCAAGGCCGAAGCGAAGGGAACGTGGATTTCTTCGCTCCTTCAGATCCCCGCGTTTCTCTGAAGGGCGCCGTCGGGATAGGATTTTCTCCCCTCTCCATCGGCTCCTCTCCATTTATAGGCGGGGATTCGGGTCCCCTCATGGCGTTTTCTCGGAAAATGCACCAAATTAAGGGCAATCGGAGGTATGAATGAAAGAAGAGAAGCCTTCCTTGAAGGACAAGCTCGGCAAAGTGACTCCCAAATGGAATTTCCCGTTCTGGTACATCCCTTTCATGATCCTGCTGCTCTGGTTGTGGCAGGGCGCCTTTTCTTCCCTGGCGGTAAAAACAATTCCGTATAGCGAATTCAAAACTTACGTCGGACGCAGTGAAGTCACCGAAGCCATGATCAAGGACGACGAAATCGTCGGCACGATCAAATCCAAACTGGAACCTTCCAAACCTGAACCAGCTTCGTCACTGAAACCGGGAAAAACCGAACAACCAAGCCAGCCTAAATTAAGCGATACCGAAAAGACGTTCATGTTCCGGACGGTTCGGGTGGAGGATCCAAAGCTGGTGGAAGAGTTACAGGCGCAACACGTGAAATTCCTCGGTGTGCGACCCAATTTCTTTTTCCAATTCCTCATCGCGTGGGTCTTGCCCATCGGGATCATGATAATGATCTGGTCGTTTATTTCACGAAAAGTGGGTTCCGCTGGCCAATCGGTCCTCAGCATTGGAAAGAGCAAGGCGAGAATGGCCATTGAGAAAAATACGGGCACAACCTTCAACGATGTCGCTGGTTGTGAGGAAGCAAAGTTCGAGCTGCAGGAAGTTGTCGATTTTCTAAAAAATCCGGATCGATACAAGGCCATTGGGGCGAAGATCCCAAAAGGCGTTTTGCTGGTAGGTCCTCCCGGAACCGGCAAAACGTTGCTGGCTCGGGCGGTGGCAGGCGAAGCAAAAGTGCCGTTCTTTTTTCTGACGGGAGCCGATTTTGTAGAAATGTTCGTCGGCGTCGGCGCAGCGAGAGTGCGCGACCTTTTCCAAACGGCCAAAGCAAGTTCTCCTTGTATAGTTTTTATCGATGAATTGGATGCAATTGGCCGACAACGTGGCGTTCACATCGGTGCGGTTAACGACGAGCGTGAACAAACATTGAATGCGCTGCTGGTTGAGATGGACGGATTCGAGGCGAATGCGGGCGTAATTATCCTCGCGGCGACGAATCGTCCCGATGTTCTTGATCGCGCTTTGCTTCGTCCCGGCCGCTTCGACCGACAAGTCCTCGTCGATGCACCGGACATTGATGGACGTGAAGCCATTCTCAAAGTGCATACCCGCGACAAACCGCTGGAAGGCGACGTGAACCTTCGTCGCCTCGCCCAGGCTACGCCGGGTTTATCCGGGGCTGATCTTGCCAATACGATTAACGAAGCCGCTCTTCTAGCGGCGCGACGGAAAGCCAAGAAAATTTCTCAGCACGATCTAGAGGAAGCGATCGAGAAAGTGGTTGCAGGTCCGGAACGAAAGAGCCGTCGGCTCAATGAAAATCAAAAGCGCCGTGTTGCTTACCACGAGGTCGGTCACGCCCTGGTCGCAGCTCACAGCGAACAGGCCGATCCGGTTCACAAAATCAGCATTGTTCCACGTGGTCGGGCTGCGCTCGGTTATACGATGCAGCTGCCAACGGACGATCAGTTCCTTTTGAGTCGCTCGGAATTAATGGACAAATTGCGCGGGTTGTTGGGCGGTCGAGCTGCCGAAGAACTGGTTTTTCACGAAATTACCACTGGTGCCGAAAATGATCTCGAACGGGCCACCGCGCTTGCGCGGCAAATGGTTTGCATTTTCGGGATGACCGACCGCATCGGGCTCACGCACGTGGCGCAACGGCAAAATTTCTTTCTCAGTGGCCCGGAAAACAATCTGCAACGCGATTGCAGCGAAGAAACCGCCCGTGAGATCGATGAGGAAGTTAAAAAGATTCTGGATCGCGCCTATAGTGAAGCCAGAGAAATCCTGTCCGCGTTTCGAAATGAACTGGAAACGGTGACGAAAGAACTGCTGAAGACCGAAAGTCTGGATGCCACCGCCTTCTATCGCCTGATTGGTCGCGATGTTCCGGCAGAAAAACCACCGTTATTGCAACCGGTCGGAAAATAGTAAAATCGACGGCCCATTGACGCTTCTGAATGAGGAATGACTAACACACGGTTCGTACTCGATTTTTTCCGGCGCAACCGTGATAGTCTGCCAATTCATGAACGCTCAGGCCCATGTCGAGTTGCACCCAGGCGATGCGTTGATCATTGTAGACGTGCAGAATGATTTTCTTCCTGGAGGAGCGCTCGCGGTACCACACGGCAATGAAGTCGTCCCCGTTTTAAACCGCTACATCGAACTTTTCGAACGTCGCAGGCTTCCAATTATTGCGACCCGGGATTGGCATCCGAAGAATCATTGCTCTTTTAAGAACGAAGGCGGGATTTGGCCAGAACATTGCATTGCCGAAACGATGGGAGCGGAATTTGCAAAGGATTTGAAGCTAACGAAAGAGACCGTCGTAATTTCCAAGGCTGATACCGCCACGAACGAAAGCTATTCAGGATTTGGAAACACTGAATTGGCGAAGAAGCTGCGATCTCAAAAAGTAACGCGCGTATTCGTCGGCGGACTGGCCACCGATTACTGCGTGCTAAACACCGTCCTCGACGCTTTGAAAAATGATTTCAGCGTTTTCCTCTTACAAGATGCCAGCCGAGCGGTGAATATTAAACCCGACGACGGCGCCAGGGCGGAATCTGAAATGATCAGCAATGGTGCTGTTCCCATTAATCTCCAAACATTCAATTTATGAACGAGAGCGTTTTGCTGACGGATTTATATCAATTGACGATGCTGCAGGGTTATCACGACCAGCAGATGAACGACACAGCCGTCTTCGAATTTTTTGTCCGAAGGCTTCCCGAAAAGCGCAACTTCCTCATCGCCGCCGGATTGGAACAAGTCCTTTGCTTTCTCGAAGAACTTTCCTGTTCCGATGAAGAAATTGAATGGCTCGCCGGCACCAAGCGGTTCAAAGCGGAATTCCTGGAATCATTACGATCGCTACGATTTACCGGAGATGTGCATGCCATGCCTGAAGGCACCGTCTTTTTTGCCAATGAACCTCTCATTCGCATCACCGCCCCCCTGCCCCAGGCGCAATTGATCGAAAGCCGTCTGATCAACCTGTTCCAGTATCAAACGATGATCGCCTCCAAAGCTGCGCGCTGCGTTTTGGCAGCTCCGAACAAAGCCATCGTTGATTTTGGTTTTCGTCGGGCTCACGGTTCCGAAGCAGGGCTCTACGCCGCACGTGCGAATTACATGATGGGTTTTTCTTCTACGGCAACCGTACTCGCGAGTGCGGAGTTCGACATTCCTCTTTCCGGAACGATGGCCCACTCCTATATCCAGGCTCATCGTTCGGAAGAAGAAGCTTTCGAAAATTTCGCACGCAGCAATCCCAATGATGCGGTGTTGCTGATCGATACCTACGACACCGAAGCCGCCGCAAAAAAAGTCGTTCGCCTTGCCCCCAAACTTCAGGCCGACGGCATAAAAATCAAAGCCGTGCGCATCGACAGCGGTAACTTATTGCAACACGCACAAAACATCCGCTGTATTCTGGATCAAGGCGGTTTGCCTGACGTTCGAATCTTCGCCAGCGGCAATCTGGACGAATACGAATTGCAGCGACTCATCGCGGCCAATGCTCCGGTGGATGGTTTTGGAGTAGGAACATTGCTCGATACCTCCGCCGACGCTCCCTACCTGGAGTGTGCTTACAAACTGCAGGAGTACGCGGGACGGACGACCCGAAAATTTTCCGAAGGCAAAGTCACCTGGCCCGGTCGCAAACAGGTCTGGCGTGTCTTCGATGAAAAAGGGTGCATTAAACAGGACACCGTTTCGATCGAAGGCGACACCACGCTCGAAGGCAAACCGCTTTTGTATCCCATGATGCGCGGCGGCGAACGTCTTTTCCCAGCGGTTCCGCTGGCGAAAATTCGTGAATACGCGGCCAATGAGTTGACGAAACTGCCAGAACACGTGCGTCGATTGGAACCAGCGAACTTCAGTCCAGTGAAGATTTCCCCAGCGTTGGACACGCTGGTCGTATCCACACACAAAAGCCGATTTTAGTTCGAACTTAATTTCCTTTTGGCTTCTGCTGACAGCAAAGGATGCGTCGCCAGCCATTGGTGCGCCTGTAACAAATCAAAAAAGTGCCCTTCCAACTGGGCTTCGTAGGCATCGTATAAAATTTTTCCGAAATCTACACCGGGCTGCATTCCGAGTTCGATCAGGTGACGTCCCAACAAAAGCGGCTTGGGGGCGCTTTTCTGCACTTCCAGCTCATGCGCTTTCTTGAGCAGCGCAACCACGGTGTGCGGCACTTGAGGCGGTTGCGGTGGACGTCCAAGGCGATCTGCCGTCATGATCGTGCAAAGTCCTTCAATGGTTTCCGGCGCGAGACGACGAGCCAGTCGACGCACGGCACGATCCGAAATCTCATCGTAATGTGCCATGTGATTATGGATTAGCGGAAGCACCCGCTCACGAATCGCGATTGGCGCTCCAATTCGGCTCAAAAACGTTTCGGCTATTGAAACACCGGCGCTCTCATGACCTGGGGAAACAATTCGCATTTTTCCCTCACGCATTTCTTCATGCGTGGTCTGAGGCTTTCCACAATCGTGCAGCAGGATAGCCAGCGAATAGACAATGCGGCTTTCGCTATCTGTTCCTTTCCACTCTGGCAACGTCACCATCGCGTCGCAGCAATGGCAGGTATGAGTAAAAACGTCGCCTTCCGGATGCCACTTGGGATCTTGCGGCGTGCCATGCATCCGTTGCAATTCGGGAAAGTGTTCAATCCATTCGGTTTCCAGGAGAAAACGGAGACCTGCTGAAGGAAAGGCACTCTTCTCCGCCCATTTAAACCATTCCTCGCGCACCCGCTCGATGGCCAACTCCGAAAAGCTGCCCTTAATCTCCCGACAAAGCTGGATGGTTTCCGACGCGCCTTTCAGATTGAAGCGAGCGGCAAATTGCATCCCACGCAAAACGCGCAGAGGATCTTCAACAAAAGCTTCACTGGTGTGACGCAGAATTCTTTTTTCCAAATCCGCGATGCCACCAAAGAAATCGAGCACTTTCTTTTCTCGCAAATCGTACATCAGGGAATTGATCGTGAAGTCCCTCCGCGACGCGGCTTCCTTTGGAGTGATGCCCTCATCAAACGTGATTTGAAAACCGTTATGACCTGGAGCCACCTTGGAATCCCGTCGAGGAATCGTAAAATCAAACACAAACTCTCCTGCGCGCAACTTTACAACTCCGAACGAACGTCCGACCAAATCAGTTTTCCCCCATCGAGACAGGGCCGCAGCCAGTTTCTCGTAAGTAGCCCCGAAGACCTCGATATCGAAATCTTTATGCGGAATTCCGAGGACCGCATCACGCACGCAACCGCCAACTAGAAATGCCTGACTCAACTCAGGCGTTTGCGAAAGAATTTGTTCGAGCTCTGGCGGCGCGACGATCATCGTCAGAACGTTAATATTCCTTCACCAAAAGGAACAGCCCGCAAATATCCCGACAGCAGTGATCAAAGAACCTTAATTCTATAAAACCGGAATGAATTACTCGCTCCACTATCGATGACCGGGACAAATGCGCCATTTCCATTGATCATTTTTAAAAACTGCCAAGCGTCTCCCAAGGCATCGACGTATTCGATAGTGTAGGTCACATTCGCCTGCGTGGGCAGATCAAATTGGAACCGGCTCGGCGACGATAGTTTCGTAGGGTTTATCGCTGTCATCGGAATAACCAACTGCAAAATAGCGTCCGCACTGACATCTGTTCCAAAGCTATTCGAAACCATTACAGAATAGTTTCCGCACAGCGATTGAGAGACATCGGACACCGTCAAAATCGAAGCCGTGGCTCCGCTTAGGTTCGTTCCGTTCAGACGCCATTGAAATGATAATGAAGGGGCCCCTTGTGCGTCGGCTCGAAAGATCGCCGTGCTGCCTACTTTAACAGTCAGGCTTTCCGGATTTTTAATGACGTGGGGCGATTCATTGCTGAAGCCAGCCACCTGAAAAGCCAGCAAACCCCATTTGCTGTCCGTAACAAACGCGTAATTTCCTGCAATGGCGACCTTCTCCGCAAACCCACCAAAGTTATATCCCCCCACCCGCGTCTGCGTCGTGATATCAACCACCTCAAGCCCGTTGGTTCCGTCAGCCAAATAGGCATAATTTCCCGCTAAAGCCACTCCTCCATTTGTCCCCGGTGAATCATATCCGCCTACCTTTATCGGAGTCGTAGGATTGCTCGCATCAATGATTTCCATGCCTGCACTTCCAGACGCCATGTAAACATAGTTGCCCGAAAGGGTAACGGCCTCAGCACGCAAAACGGCTGGGTAAAGACCAATCTGTTTAGGGGAACCGGGATCGGTCAAATCAAGAACATCCATTCCATTTGTCCCATCCGCAAAGAACCCGAAATTTCCTGAAAGCGCCCCAGAAAAAAAAGAGCCATTCGTTTTGAAATGCCCAAGATGCAGAGGGAACAAGGGGTTGCTGATTTCATATGTTTCCAGTCCATTCGCCCCATCAGCGACA
The DNA here is from genome assembly GCA_966095605.1 of uncultured bacterium. Lineage (GTDB taxonomy): Bacteria > Verrucomicrobiota > Verrucomicrobiia > Limisphaerales > JACDHS01 > CBHWET01. Next base: position 11,239 of record CBHTTJ010000099.1, read on the forward strand.
TAGGCAATATTTCGATTTATCGAAACATCGTAAGAGTATCCATCTGTATCAACGTTTCCAGACTGGGTCCATCCACCAAGCCCATCGCTCAAATAGAAATTCATCCCTTCGCTTTCGCTCGCCAAAACCAAATTTGTTTCCCCAATCGCAACCCCAAAGCACCGGTTTGTTATGTGGCCTGTTCTGACCATGTTCGTCGGATTGCTAATGTCAATGATTTCCAGGCCGGCCAGAGTGTCGGCTACGTAAGCACGGTCTCCCTGAATTTTTACATCAAAAGCATTCCCTCCTGAATTATATGTGCCCAACAAAACGGGCTCCGAGGTATCCGCAATGTTGAACAATTCCAGGTTTGCGCCGGCAGCCAAATAAGCCCGGTCGGAAGAAAGAAAAATATCAGAGACCCAATCCATACTCGTACGAAATGCGACGAAGGAAGGTGAGGAAGGAACGGATATATCCAGGATGTTCAGTCCACCGCTGTCGCCCCCATAAACATAGTGCCCTGACACCTTTACATCCTGCAAGTAACTATCGTTGCTGAACGTTGCGGCAATTACCGGATTCGTGGCAACGGTCACGTTGATAATCTGAATTCCGGAAGAACCGTCCGCGACATAGGCGTAATTGCCAGAGACAGCGACACGCCGTGCATAACCGGGAGTATTGTAACGTCCCAAAACAACGGGTGTGCTCGGATTTGTTATATCAATCACCAGCAGCCCGGCGACTCCCATCGCAAGATAGGCATAGTTGCCACTCACGGCGAGGCCTTCAGCGAATCCATTGGTAAAGGTACAACCACTGACACGCGATGGCGTTGCAGGAACACTGACGTCAATAATCTGAATCCCATTGGTCCCATCTGCGATAAAAGCGAAGTTTCCGGAACTCACCACTCCTTTCACTCGATCACAATTTGTATAACTTCCCTCGACGAACGGTGCGGATGGATTGTTTGCATTAATAATCTGAAGAGCTGTTCCATCAGCCACGAAGACATGAGTTCCAACTACTGAGATACTCATGGCCGATCCCGGCGTATCACAACCTCCCACCCAGTTCGGATTCGCTGAATTCGTAATATCTAAAACCGAAAGGCCACCTTCCCCGATTGCGCAGAAGGCCAGATTGTTCACTACCTGCACCGCCTGAACTGGCCCACGATTTCCCCTTGGCCATTTTCCTGTAAAAACAGGGTCTGTTGCCATGACCGATTTTTGACCTAGGACGAAGATTGCCCCAACAGCCAGCAGCCACCTGACAACTACTGATTTTTCTGGAATCTTTTTAGTATTAAAATTCATGGAATAAGCCCTTTCAAAAGGTTTCGGTCGTGGTGCGGACACTTCCGTCAAAATAGAGATAGTTTCGAGTCGCGCTATTCTTTCCCCCATCTGGACGGTTGCTGTGGACAGGTCTCCGAGGCAGGAGGGAAAAGTAACTTGCAGAACCACTGTTTTGCTGGTCCAGATCGACTATCGACCAGTTCTCCGAAGGTCGAAGGATACTGGAGATTTTAAGAGGCCCATCGTCAACTCCATAAATTCCATTGCGATTGGCTCCTCCCGTTTGGCTGAACGGGTACCCGAAAACATTTGTAATTCTGTTCCCTATTCCATTTGTAACGTATGTAGTCACCAAATAAGATACTGGAACGGTAGTTGGGTGGGCCAAAGGGTTGCGAGGGGACGCGGCTTGCACGGCTGAAGGACATTGCAGCGTATCGATTTGCCATTCATTAATACTTACTTTCCGGAAGGGCATATAGTTGGTCAAAAAGCCGGCCATACTGTATTGTCCGAAGGAATAAGTACCACAGTTATAATATGCTGCCCTCCAAAGAGGACCCGGTAAAACATTCGAATGATCTGCCGTGTAAGAATTAAGAGCCACCCCCACTTGCCGCAGATTATCTTTGCATTCGAGGACGCCTGCTTTCCGCCTCACTCCTCCGAAAGCCGGAATCAAAACGCCAATTAAAACAAAGACGACAGCTATAATTGCAACGAGCTCGATCAAGGTAAAAGCCCGGCAACCGTTGAAAGACCGCCTATCGTTGGGATTCATGATTTCTGATTTAGCATCAGCAATGCCAGCGGTAGTTTCCCGTTGAAAATCAGTGTTCTGCCATGCTTCGACAGCCAAAGGGCGTGAATTTCACGCTTCAAAGCCAAAGCTCACGCGTGTGCATCGGAAGACACAGCGAAAAGCTTTGTAAACCATCGATAATCTCAGCCGGGAAAGAAAAACGCCCCGATAAATCGGGGCGTCAACATTAGAAACGTAAGTAACTAGTAAGTAATCAATTATCCATTCTTCCCACAGCACTGCTTGAACTTCTTGCCGCTGCCGCAAGGACATGGCTCGTTACGGCCAACTTTCAAAACATTGCGCGCAGGTTTGGCGGGAGCGGACATCGCTTCCATCGCTTCGCTGACCATCGCGGCGCCAGGTTCGTAGGCTGCATTCGCCGTACGCGTTGTGGGTGCGGGTGCTGGTCGGGCTTGAGCGGCTGCCGCATCGGAATCGGTTGCCGCCTGGCCACCAAAAGCACTTGTGGATTGATGCACCGTCTTCGGCGACAAGCTGTGCATGAATTGCTCAAAGGCCATGAGGCTTGAAGCACTGCGGAACAGGTTATGGCAGATCTCGGATTTGATGTTCACCATCAATTCCTGGAACACGGTGTAAGCTTCCGCCTTGTATTCAATCAACGGATCTTTCTGTCCATACGCGCGCAAGCCAATGCTGTTACGCAAAGCGTCCATGGAATACAAATGTTCCTGCCAGAGACGATCGATCGCGCTGAGAATCGTGTAACGCTCGATTGATTTCAGCGTTTCGGCATCCTGTTCGAAGCTGACCTTCAATTCGTAATTCTTGCGAACGTCATCAATGATGGATTGCGCGAGTGCATATTGCTGTGCATTCAGCCCATCAAAGATCGAGCCCGCTTCAGGCGTCTTGCTCCCGGATTCAGCGCGTTTGGTAATATCCTCCTCGGTCATTTTTCCCGGAGGAAAATTAAAGTTTACCCAATCCGCCAGCGCAGCCTTGTTCCATTCGGTGCTGTCGACAGCGTCAGCAGGACATAACGTTTCCACTTTCGACACCACGACTTCTTCCATGATTTCCATCAAGCGAGGACGAATCTCGTCGCCGTGAATGATTTCATTGCGGAAGCCATAGATGACCTCGCGCTGTTTGTTCATCACGTCGTCGTATTCGAGCGTGCGTTTACGTTGTTGGAAATTGTGTTGTTCAACACGTTTCTGCGCCGTTTCAATCGAACGGTTCAGGAGAGGATGATTCAACTCCTGTCCTTCTTCCATGCCCATGCGTTCCATCAATTTGACCATGCGGTCGGAACCGAAGAGACGCATTAAATCATCTTCGAGCGAAATGAAAAATTGCGAAGAACCCGGATCGCCCTGGCGCGCGCAACGACCGCGTAACTGGCGATCAATACGACGGGATTCATGACGCTCCGTGCCGATGACATGCAAACCGCCAAGTTCGGAAACTCCAGGTCCAAGCTTAATATCAGTACCACGACCGGCCATGTTCGTCGCGATCGTCACCGCGGCCCGCTGTCCGGCACGTGCCACAATTTCGGCTTCTTGCGCATGGTATTTCGCATTGAGAACGGAGTGAATAATTCCAATGCGTTTCAACATGCGTGAAACCTGTTCGCTGGTCTCGACGGAAACGGTTCCAACAAGAATCGGCCGACCTTGCGCGTGAATTTCCTGAATCTGTTTTAAGACCGCGTTGAATTTTTCGCGGCGCGTCTTGTAAACCGAATCGTTGGCATCTTTACGACCAATCGGACGGTTCGTCGGAATGACGAGGACGCCCAATTTATAAATGTCCATGAACTCCGCCGCTTCGGTTTCAGCGGTACCGGTCATACCGGCAAGCTTCGTATACAGACGGAAATAGTTCTGAATCGTAATCGTCGCCAGTGTCTGGGTCTCGCGTTCGATTTCAACGCCTTCTTTCGCTTCGACGGCCTGATGCAAACCATCGCTCCAACGACGGCCCGTCATCTTACGACCAGTATTTTCGTCGACGATGATGACTTTATTTTCCTCAACGACATATTGGACGTCTTTGAGGTAAAGACAGTAAGCCTTCAGCAATTGTGAAATGGCGTGAATCTGCTGTGCGCGCACCTCGAATTCCGATTGCGCTTTCGACTTCAATTCCATCCGTTGCTTCGGCTCCAGGTCCGGCCGCGCATCGATCTCCTGGAATTTTGTCGTCAAGTCAGGCATGACGAACGCTTCCGGATCCTTTGGACGCAGGAATGCGCGACCTTTTTCGGTCAGGTCAGCATCATGACTCTTTTCTTCGATCGCGAAGAATAATTCTTCTTTCTGCGCGTAAAGTTCTTTCTTGGATTGATCCGCGTGCAATTCCAACTCCGCCTTATTCATCAGGCGCAGGTTTTCCGGGTCTTCCAAAACCTTCATCAACGCTTCCGAGCGCGGTTGGCCCACCTTCACACGGTAAAGCAGCAGCCCGATTTCTTTTTCCAACAATTCAGGGTTGGATGGATTTGCGCCGTCACTGGGGCGCAACTTCTTCATCAGTTCCTGCGCTTCATTCAGGAACCGATTGCAAAGCTTCTCTTGCGCGGCAACCAGCGATTCAACGGGCGGACGCAGGTTGATATAAACCTGGTTGTCCGAACCAATCACCGCAGGACCGCTGATGATCAAAGGTGTGCGGGCTTCATCCACAAGAATGGAGTCCACTTCGTCAACAATCGCAAAGTAATGTCCGCGTTGGACCTGTTCTTCCTTGCGCGTGGCCATGCCGTTGTCGCGCAGGTAATCGAAGCCGAATTCTGAATTCGTTCCGTAGGTGATATCGCAGGTGTATTGCGCACGACGTTCCGAGGGCGATTGATCATGCAAAATACAACCAACCGTCAGGCCGAGAAATTTATAAACAGCGCCCATCCACTCGCTATCGCGGGCAGCAAGATAATCGTTCACCGTCACGACGTGCACGCCGCGTCCGGTCAACGCATTCAAATAAACAGGCGAGGTCGCGACGAGAGTTTTACCTTCGCCAGTCGCCATTTCCGCGATGCGACCATTGTGCAGTGCCCAGCCACCAATTAATTGCACGTCGAAGGGCACCATTTCCCACTTCAAAGGATGGTCGCGGACGATGACTTCGGTCTTGCGGTCCGTGAGGCGTCGGCAGGCATTCTTCACCACTGCAAACGCTTCCGGGAGAATCTCATCGAGACGCTGACGCAATTGGTCATTGTCCTTGATCTGGGAAAGTTCTTCCTTCCACTTGGCAGTTTTCTGGCGAAGTTCGTCATCGGAAAGAACCTGCAAAGTCTTTTCGATCTCATTGATCTTGGCGACCAACGGGCGAAGCTTTTTGACTTCACGTTCATTCTTCGAACCGATGAGCTTTTTAACGATAAAACCTATCATAGCAATGGACGTCCGGCGCCCACCGTACGGTAGAGCAGCGCAGCCGTCAAAAAATTACGGCAGGAATGTAACCCAAGGTTTTTGGATTTGAAGGAAAGAATGTGAGGAAAGAAAAGGCTCGCAGACCGCAGATCCGCGAGCCACCGCAACGAGATATCGAGCAAAACCTTCGATTGACGCGGGTGGCCTGTGAGCCTCCGCCAAGGCCCGCCGGGTTCTAAGGCGTCCTCACGCGATAAAAGCGTTGCGGATTATTTGTCACTTGTGGATCGGTGAATTGAAATTGACCGGAACCCAGCGGAATTTCCGTCGCCGTTCCGAGGTTCGACCACACATTCATCGGATCTGCAACATTCGTGCTGGCAAGGACGGTGAACGACGCGCCGTTTCCGTTGGTGATCTGAAACGAAATAAACATCGCATTCGATGCGGTCAAGTTGCTGACCGAGAGAATTGGACTAAACGGCACTACCACGGTACGGGTGTTCGTCGCGGAATTACCAAAGCTATCCGTCGCGGTATACGTAACGGTGTAGGTACCCGAAACAGCAACATTGACGAGATTATTGGTGGTCACGGCAAAACTGCCGCCGCATGCGTCCAGCGCGGCCGCGCCGGGATCATTGAAAGGAACATTCGGCGCGTTCGTGAACGGGTTGCTGCCAAGAACAGTAATAATCGGTGGCAAGGTATCCTTCACGACCACGGTGCGTGAGGCGGTAGCGATGCCGCCAAGGCTGTTGGTGACGGTGTAGGTGAGTTGGTATGTACCGGGAGTATTCGTATCCACACTGCCGCTCGCGGTCGCCGTAAGATTAGTCAGGATCGCAGGAAGAATTGTTTGGCCTTCAGCACTGCGGCCCCATGCGACAATCGTTCCATCATTCTTAAGCGCCAGATTGAAATCATCTCCCGCCGAGATCGCCACCACGTTGCTCAAGCCTGCAGGAACCGTGGACTGGCCATAGGTATTGCTTCCCCACGCAACGACCGTCCCGTTGCTCTTGAGCGCCAAACTATGTTGAGAACCGGCGGAGATCGCCACGACGCTGTTCAATCCCCCGGGAACATTGGTTTGGCCACCGGTATTGTCACCCCAGGCGACGACTGTCGCGTTGCTCTTCAGGGCCAGCGTATGATAACTCCCTCCCGCAATGGCTGCGACGCTGTTCAGGCCAGGAGGAACGGCTGTTTGTCCAAAGACACCATAACCCCAGCAGCTCACCGTTCCGTCGCTCTTAAGGGCCGTATTGTGAATGTTTCCCGCAGCAATGCCCACGACGTTGCTCAAACCGCCAGGGATGTTCAACGCACCGGACATGTTTGCACCCCAGTGCACCATGGTACCATCGCTCTTGAGCGCCAGGCTATTGTCACCTTCGGCAGCGACAGATATCACGTTGTTCAATCCGCCCGGAACATTGATCTGCCCGGAATTATTGTATCCCCAGGCCGCGACCGTGCCATCGCTCTTGATCGCAAGATTGTGATTACCTCCCGCCGAAACGGCGACCGCCGTTAAACCCACGGGAACGTTCGTCTGACCGAAGGGATTGTTTCCCCAGGCGACCAGAGTCGCGCCACTTTTGACTGCGACACTGTGTTGGCCGCCTGCGGCAATGAGCAGCGGTTCCGCGGTCATCGTTGCCCCCGGATCGTTGAACGGAGCGTGACATTCATTGGTCACCGCCGCCGCGCCATTGAGGGAAAGCTCCGGTGAACCGAAGACAAAATCGTTTCCACGAACCACACCCACGGAGTTCGAGGCGACAGCGCGATAATGATAAACGACGCCTGGAGTCAAACTGGACAAAAGAGAGCTGATCGGGACGGACCCCAAACCATTGCCGACCGACACGGGCGCGGTGGTGTTGGTATTGCTGACGGATGAAAGCCCCCACTCAAACCAAGTCGTCGTGGCAGCGCCGTTTGGAATGGCTGTACCATTGAGTGTGGCGACCGTGTTGCTCACGCCAGTAGCAGACAGCGTGGTCACAGTAGGAGCGCCGGGAGAAACCACCACGGTGCGAACCGCATTCGTGGTGTTGGAAGAACTATCTGTCGCGGTGTAGGTGACCGTGTAACTTCCGGGCACACTCACATTCACCGTGCTGTTGGTGTTGCTGATGGCCACACTGCCGGCGCAGGCGTCCAAAGCCGTCGCGCCAGGATCAACGAAAGGAACATTGAACGCATTGGTCAGCGGATTGTTGCCCAGCATCGTGATGACAGGTTTTCCGGTGTCCTGCACTACCACCGTGCGTGAGACACTGCCGGTGCCGCCGAGGAAGTTTGTGACGAAGTAGGTGTATTGGTAACTGCCCGGAGAATTATTCGTATTGAAATTACCACCTGCGGTCGCGGTGACGGTAAGATTGGTCAAACCCGTGGGAGCGCTCAGGATACTGAATATGTTCAAGCCCCATCCGACGAGTGTCCCATCCGCCTTCAGGGCCAGGCTGTGGTTGACTCCGCCCGCCATCGCCACCACGTTCGTCACGCTCGCGGGAATATTCGTTTGGCCTGCGGAATTACTTCCCCAAATAGCGATTGTTCCATCGCTCTTGAGTGCCATACTGTGATTGGCTCCTGCGGTGATCGCGACGACGTTGCTCAAGCCGGCAGGAACTATGGACTGGCCATATTGAGGCGATGTGCCCGTGTTGGTTTTTCCTGCGCCCCACGCTACGACCGTTCCATCATCCTTTAGCGCCAGGTTATGATAATCTCCTGCGGCGATTGCTATTACATTTGTCAAATTTGACGGGATGATCGCCTGACCTTCGTTGGTTCGTCCCCATACAACGACCGTCCCATTGCTCGTGAGTGCAGTGGTGTGATAGTGCCCGGCGGCAATGGCCATCGCATTCGTCAAAGTGGAAGGAACATTGGTCGTGGTCGAAATATTGTGGTCTCCCCAAACAACAACCCTTCCGTTGCTCTTGAGCGCCACGCTGTGATCATATCCCGCAGCCACGGCGACCACATTACTTAAACCAGCCGGAACAATAGATTGTCCATACTCTGACTCGCTTCCGGTATCGGTGGTTCCTGCGCCCCACGCCACCACTGTTCCATCACTCTTCAGCGCCACTGTGTGCCAGTTTTGTCCATCGATGGCCACCACGTTGCTCAAACCCGCAGGGATGTTTGTTTGACCGTAGGTGTTGTCCCCCCACACGGCGACCGTCCCGTCCGCGCGAAGCCCAAGACTCAGTGCATTTCCGGCCGAAATGGCGAGCGGTGCGCCGATAGCCGTAACCGGATTGGCGGCATACGGATCGGTGAATGCCGCGTGGCATTCGTTGGTCAACGTTGCCGCAACTTTGAGTGTGACGGACGGAGGCCCGAAGGTGACATCGTTTCCGCGCACGACTCCCAGCGCATTGCTGGCCACGAGTCGACAATGATAATTGAGACCCGGCGTAAGGCCGGACACGGCATTGCTCGCTGTTACCGAAACAGAACCGTTACCGACGTTGACGGGCGTTGTCGTAGTGCTGTTGGTATAGGGAGAAAGCCCCCATTCGAACCAAACCGTCGTCGAAGAGGATTGCGGATTCACCGTACCATTAAGCTGAGCGACGGTATTGCTCACCCCAGTCGCGGCCAGCGTGGTCACGGTCGGAGCCGATTGCGCCGCGGCAATGAGTGCAATCGTAAAATCATCAATCAACGTCGTGGTGTCTCCTGTGGTCTGGTTGCGAAGGACAAGCGCAGCGGTGGTATTGGTCGCGGTGAACGTCGCGGAGTTGGTGTAGAACGGATTCGTGCGAACACCGTTTGGATTTACCGAGGGCGAAGACGTGAAGGAAACAAATGCACCTCCATTGAGTGACCATGTATTCGTCGGAGCGCCGTAGGTGGCGCGGCAGTTGGCGCGAAAGGTAACCTGATAAGTCGCACCCGAGGTCAGGCCGGTGATGGTGGTGGAAAACGAATTGTTGGTTCCAGTGCTTTGGAGAAACGCCACATGCGTGCCACTGGGGATAATGCCATTGTTGCAAAACGCGCCGTTGGTCGTGTTGATCCCGGTGCGCGTCGGATCGGACATTGTCCAACCAGTAATGACTCCGCCATTTCCGGAAGCATAGCCGGGTGCCACGGAGAAGTCGCCGTTCGCCTCGAAACTCGGGTTAGGGATTGTTTGGGCCTCAAGAACAGACGCAATAAAAAGCGGCAGAATAATACCGGCCAACCGGCGACAGAGTGTAAAAGCCATGTGGCGAGGAGACTATCCGTCTCGGCACACGTTACAACCCAAGAAAAGTGCGCCCTCAGCAGATGAACATTGGCACCGAACCTGAACTTTCGCTTCGGGCCAACCTTGGACCTTAAATCTTAAACGTTGCCCATTCCGCTCCAAAGCACTGAGCCAGAGACTCCTGTGAAAGCCTTGCACGCGGACAACACCTCTTCCCCGCTCCGGAAAATCGCATTGTACGGAAAAAGTAACGAAATTCCGGTCCGGAAAA
>CBHTTJ010000100.1:0-21108 GCA_966095605.1 uncultured bacterium
GTACGTGGTTTCCAACGCACTGGTTCGTCACCGTCATCTTTCGGTGGCTTTGGCTGAGAAACTTTTTCAACAACGCGTGGTTCGGGCTTTTGCGGTGTTGGTTCTGTTTTTTCCTCACTTCGAGGTGCCGCTTTCGGCGGAGGAGTGGCAGCAACAGGTTGTTGCTCCGCCGCCTTCGTTTGTTGAACCGGTGGGGGAGTTGCTCCGCCCTTGGAATCCTTGTCCGACGCGACGATTTTTCCCCCGAAACTAAAATTGACCATTTCAAGAGGAGGGGGCTCCGTCGGCGTCTTCGATCCCATAAAAGCCGAGCAGACCAACACGATGCCGATGAGCGAGCCATGCAGCGTGGCGGATCCGATCAAACATTTTTTGGCCAACCGATTCATTTATTTATCCGGCGATGTCCTGAGTGAAAAACGAGTAATCGAGCGCGCCTGGCAGGCATCCAGGATTGTCGCGACGTAATCATAGGGACACGACTTGTCCGCGCGCACGGCAATGAACGCATTTGGATTCGCTTTGTAACGACGCTCCAATTCGTTCACCAATTGGGCGGAAGCCATGCGATTGCCGTTCAGTTTGTAAATTCCAGTCGGGCTGATTTCCACGAGCAAGGCATCGTGTGGATTTGGCTTGGTGCTGTTGCTCGTGCCTTTCGGCAGGTTCAAATCCATGTTCTGTTCCAGCAACGGGCGCGTGATGACGAAAATGATCAGCAACACAAACGCCAAATCAAGCAGTGGCGTGATGTTGATTTCATTCAACGTCACCAGCGAATTACGTTGGGAAAAACGCCTCATTGTTTCTCAGCTCACAAAATCTTCTTCACTTCGGTGGAGCGGCGTTGCTGCGCCGCTCAAATTTCAGGGCAAAACAGCAGCTTTGCCCCACCGAATTACTCGTCCTGCAAATGTTCCGTCTCCATCTTCGACATCAAATCCTGCGCAAAATTATCCAACTCCACCGTCCGCACGCGCAACGTGTGCACCAGCCAGTTATAAGCAAACATGGATGGAATCGCGACCAGAAGGCCGGCGACCGTCGTGACCAATGCGGCGGAAACACCGGGAGCCATCGACGTCAGGTCCGCGCGACCACTTTGGGCAATGGCGGCAAAGGTATCCATCACGCCCCAGACCGTTCCGAGCAGCCCGAGGAATGGTGCACCGCTCACCGCGATGGCGAGGAGGATCAGGCCGGACTCGAGTTTCAACGACTCGCGGGCGACGGAACCTTCCATGGTGCGTTTGATGTGTTCGACTGATTTAAGGGAGAGATATTGTTTTCGGCCCTGGCCGTCTGCATTTTTCAAACGTGCATCCAGTTCGAGGCAACCATCGTGATAAATCGTGAAGAGCGGGCAACCATCCACCTGGATGCGGCGATCGAAAATGCCGAGGACATTTTTTTGCGCACGGAACTCGGCGTCGAAGTAAGAATTGAGCTTCTTGGCCTTTCGCATCTGGAGCGCCTTGGCGAACATCACCGACCAGGCGGCGATCGAGAACAGGCCGAGGCAAATGATGATGACCTTTGCCTCTGGCGTAGCACGATGCCAGATAAAAATTAACTGCGACTCTGCTAAGAGCATTGGAAAAAAAGGATAACGATTATCCGCAGCGACACCTCTTGCGCTGCTCGGTTTGACGTGGAGGAAACTGGGATGATCAAATATTTCAACGTCAGCACCGGCATCTTGACCATCGGCGAATTTCTTTTAACAAAAACGTCATTGACTGCAAGGATATTCAGGAAAATTTATCAAGATTTTTACAACTTTTTTTGGCGCAGCACGTTTGCCATGAGTTTTTGAGTGCTGAAAAGGACAAAAAGTTCGCCGTTGACGTTAAAGGAAATGAAAAGATGGATGAAACCTTTCATTTTTTCGTCGGACTCGAGGTTTTTAGGGAAGAACTCGCGGTGTTGCTCAATTTCGTCGGAAATTTCGTCGCCCAAGGTCGGCTGTGCGAAAAAGGACGAAGTTTTTACTCTAAAAAAGGACCCTCGACCGGGTTGAGAGCGGTTTTTTAGAGTAAAAATTCCGTTCTGTACGGTCGAGGGCACGTTTTTAGAGTCAAAATGACGTCCTCAGACAGCTGAGGGTGTTGCTTTGAGAGTAAAAACTCCGATCTGTACGGGCGAGAGTGGTTTTTTGGAGTAAAAACCTCGTCCCCAACGGTCGAGAGTCATTTTTTAGAGTAGAAACGTCAGTCTAGACAGCTGAGGATCATTTTTTTGGTCTGAAATTTTCGTCTTTTTTCGATTTTCCGAACAAAGTCGTAAACAATCAGGTCTCGTGCCAGTAATCGCGGCTGGTTCATCCTTTGAACTCTTTTACGGCACGTTGGCAACGGCTTTGAATGAGTTTCGCTACCGAATTCGTAACGGGATGTTCCGTCGTGAACTGGGGAAGCCTGGACAAGATAATTTCAGCCAATTCCGGCACGCGTCGCTTCATCATCGGTTTGGAAAGGCCAGCCTCCTCAGCGAGTTGCTCGAAATGTTTTGGCCGAATCCCGTCGGATTCATATTCACTTCCTATTTTCATGGCCATTTTTTTGGAGAGTTCCGGGTAATACGCGGTGCTCAATACATCATAAAGCGGTGCCAGCCGGGTACTGGCACCGGTTGGTGACGTGCGTTCCTGATAGATGAGCGAGAAATTTTTTCCGTGAGCGTTGTTGTTGCCCACGAGAAAATTGAAAATGATGGCGTCGAGAAAATGTTGAAGGTTAATCACCGGTGTGGTGGATAATTCTCTCAACAGGGAGAAACATTGTTTAAGCGAAGGCCCGCCTTCGTTCTGGTATTTATGTTCGGAAACAATGCCGAGAGCCTGACACAAATCTTCCTGTGCAAACGCTGAATTGAATTGCCGGAAAGCTTCCGGTCGGACCGTTCCACCAGCAGGAAATCGATATTGTCCACCTGCCGAATTTCCACCTTTGCCGCGTGCAGATTGATCGCGTCGGCAAGCTGCATGCAGAAGCCTTCATTGAAGACGGTTCCTTCGAAACGCTCAATGGCCGGTTTTAAAATGTGTGTGCTGGGCGTCCCTCCCAACGGAATGGAAATTTTGTCTCCAGAAACGTGCACGGCAATTTTGTCCTGCGCCCCCGCCAGAGAAAGACGAATACCTTCTTCCCCCGCCGCAGGCCGGGGTGCTGTGCTTTTGTTTTTTTGGCTTCGTTGTCGGTCTCGGCAAGATCCACCAGGGATATCGCCTTCGACCGAGCGCCTCGCCAAAAACCAAAATCCCTCCCGCCATTCCGGAAATTAATTTTGGCAACCGCTCTAGATATTCCGGCTTGTGTTTCCGAGGCTATTTCTTTAGTAACAGGCAGGCGCTCGGTTGGGTCCAGCCCGAGCACCGAAATTTTCCGATGAAGCTTTATCATCAATATTTTCGGTCGTTTTTCTTTTGTCTCTTCACCCTTGCCCTGATCCTTGGGAATGCCGCGATTTCTCGTGGCGCAACCCTGGTTACCAGCGCGATCCTGCATCCGATTGCCGACACGCACGTTCATGCCGGGTTCACGTTGCAAAAGAAGAACTTCGGCCAGGAACCGATCATGGACCTGCAACACAACGAAGCGGAAATTTACATGCGGTTTTCGTTGGCGGAGGCTGACATCCTGATGAAGCAGGCCAAGCTCCGATTCTATGCCGGAGCGGAAAGCGCTGCGGTGGTAACGGTGGAAGTGCGATCTGTCGCTGCCAATGATTGGTCGGAAAATCTCGTGACGTGGAAAGAAAAACCGGAGCAGGGCGGCACACTCGGTTCCGTTCAATTGGTGGGCACGACCCCGGCGTGGTACGAAGTCGATGTGACCGAAGCGGTCAAAGCAGAAATCGACGCGAGCGGCCAGAACATCAGCTTCGCGCTGGTGGCGACCGATGCCGATGGCACCAAGCTCACGATTAATTCCAAGGAATCCGTGGATAACAAGCCGGAATTGGTGATGGCGCGGACGCCGACAAAAATTCGCGTGGTTTTTCGTCCGACTGAAACGGGAGCGCCTCCGGGATATATCGTGGATACGGGTGCCGTTTACAGTCCGCATACGAATGGTTTTACGTACGGTTGGAACCAGGACATGCAGAAGTTTTTAGCCGATCGAAATAACCCGGCGCAGGCAGCGCCTAAACAATCGCGGTCGCCGGATTCGCGTTACGCCTGCGTGGCGGCGATGGATCATCCTGAGCTGGAGAAGCCGGCATTTTGGGGCATCGCCGTGCCGAATGGAAAATATAATGTCCATCTCGTGGCGGGTGATCCTGGGTTTTACGACAGTGTTTACGCGCTCAATGTGAACGATGCGATCATGCTGGAAGGAATTCCGGACGCCTCGAAACGCTGGGTGGAAGCGACCAAAGTAATCTCCGTGACCAACCAAAAAATCATTGTCACCAACAACCCCAAAGGCATAAACAACAAGCTCTGCTTCATTGAAATCCAGGAGGTTCGCGAATCTGGAAAATAATTCGTGAAACTCAGAAGGCATTTCAGCAGAATACAACGAAACTATGATTCCCTCGAACGAAGGTATTGCAGCCGGTAAAGCAGTCGGCGCGGGCCGTTATATCTTAAACAAACAACTGGGTGACAACGCAAATTTCTGGCTGGCGCACGATGAAATCGACAATCGGCCGGCCGTTCTGAAATTCCTGAGTGCGGAACTGCACCAGGATCCACGCGGGATGGAGGAACTCCGTAACCAGATCGCATTGGTTAAGGACATTTCGCATCCGAACATCGCAAAGATTTACGGGCTTTATGAAGCCGAGGGTTCGACGCCGTTTATCATCGCGGAATATGTCGAGGGGATGAACCTCCCGGCGCTGCAATCCATGCAGCCGCAACGCGTTTTCACCTGGAGCTTCCTGGCTCCGTTGTTGAAGCAGATTTTGTCCGCGCTGGATCACGCCCATGCGAATCGCGTGGTGCAAGGTTCGTTGAAGCCCTCCAACCTGATGCTCGATCGAAAAGGGCAGGTCAAAGTGTTGGACCTTGGTGTCGCCGGTATTTTAAACAACCCGCTCTACGGTGCAGAACCGACGTTGATGCCGTATTTGAGTCCGCAGCAGGCGGATGGGGGAACGGCGGAAGTTACGGACGATATTTATTCGTTGGGTATTGTTGTTTACGAATTTCTCACCAGCACGGTGCCGTTTAATTCGGGCGACATTTTGCCGCAGATTCGCAGTACGCCGGCGCCGCCGATTTCGCAACGGTTGTTGCAGCTGAAGATTACCAATCAGATCCCGCAGATTGTGAGCTCGATGGTGATGTCCTGCCTGGAAAAAAATCCGGGCAGCCGTCCGCAAAACATTGAGACGATCACGAACAGCATTGCCATCGCGGAAATGCAACCGGCAGCGCCAGAGCCAGCCCCCGCACCAGCTCCCGCGCCCGTTGCCGCGGCTCCGGCTCCGGCGCCAGCGGCGCCACGTCCTGTTTTCCAGGCGGCACCAGCTCCCGCGCCAGCGCCAAAAAAGAAAGCACCGGTTCTCGCCCTGGCGATTGTGCTCGTCGTTGCGATGATCGGCGGCATTGGCGGAACATTGGTTTTTCTGAAGAAAAAGTCGGAAGAGAAGGAAGCCGTGCCGGCTCAACCCGCGCAGCCAACGACGCAGAATAACGGTAACGGCAAACCGAAAACTCAGCCTCCGACGGAACAGGCGAATACGAAGACTTCTCCGGAGAAGACTACGACAACGGAGCCGAAGAAGACCACAACCGACACGGCCTCTGAAGCGAAAGCGCGGAAACAGGCTCGCGACGCGGCTGAATTGGCGCGTCTGGCGGCCCGTTCTGAATCTGGTTTCCTGAATCTTTTTAATGGCCAGGATTTAACGGGATGGGCTTTCGACAATACTTACTGGTCCGTGGAACAGGGTAACATCACCGCCCGTGCTGGTAGCGGAGCCCCGCCGAATCTGCGCACTGACTTAGTCTGGCAAGGTGGGACGGTGGAAGATTTTGAACTGCGTCTGCAATATCGTTTTCGCAAAATGGCCGGCAACAGCCAGGCGACAGCAGGCATTGAATATCGCGGTGTAAAAAATGGAGATTTCAACGTGAGCGGTTATCACTACGAAATCGCCCTGGCAGGAATCAATACCGGGATGCTGACGAGCCGTGAACGCAATGCGTTGGCCGTTTATACGCAAAAAGCTTTCGTCCGCGCCCGCACCGGTGGCCAGGATAAGATTGATGCGAGCAGCGCCCTTGAGCCTTACTCGGTGATTGAACCAACCATTAAGCCGGAGGATTGGAACGAAGTGGTCATCGTTGCGCAGGGCAATCGCCTGATCCACAAGATCAACAATCACGTGATTGCTGACGTGACCGATGAGAATGACAAAAAGAGAACGTTCTCTGGTCTGTTGGGATTGGAACTGAACACAGGAAGCAAACCCGGCGTGTTCATTCAATTCAAAAACATCCGCCTGAAACGCCTGAAGTAATTTTCACCAAGGCTTCGAGAAGCATTAATGCTTCTCGGAGCTGAGGATGCCCTTAAATTCCGAAACCATCCTGTTCACCACGGCAGGATCGTATTCTTCCTCATTCTTCGAAGTAAAAATGCCGAGGCAAGCGCTATCTTCGCGCGTGGCGGCGTGCAAAAAGAAATTTTCAAATACCCACCGCATCTGATCGCCGTCCATCTGTTGCTGCTTCAAAAACTGGAAAGCGTTGGCCAGGCAGTTCAGAGAATTATCTACTGACTCAGCAGGGAACTGTGGCGACGCCGTGTGATTCGACGTCGTATGATCCGAATATAAGATCCCGCAAGCAACGACGCCTTTGCCCTTGGCGTTCCGCGCCAGCCACCGATTGGTTACCTCTTTCATGTCTTGCATACGTTAGTTGGCAGAGGTTGCACTGGCTTTGCTGACTTCGATGTAAATGCCGGTGTCGTCCTGGATCTGTGCGACAGCCTGATTACCGCGACGATTGATTTCAACGAGATCAAACCGGCCGAGTTCAAGGCCCTGTCCAATCTGTTTCGATTGTTCCGAAACAAATTCCAACAGGCGTTTACGCAATTCAATGTCGGTGCATTGCCATTCGTAAAGGATCTGGCCGTCTGAGGCAAACACCGCCATTTCGTTGATCTGGACGGGATCTTTCTTTTCCCGGGAAATTTTGACCTTGGGCAACGTGATCGCCACTGGCTCTGCCGGAGCGGTTGGTTCGATTCGTTCAATCAGCGCGGGTTCAGGTTCGGCGCTGACTTCGTGGGATTCCATTACCGTTTCCTGGACTTCGTTTTCCGGAGAATCGCCTTCATCGCGTCGACGCGATGCTTCCATCAACAGGAATTCCCACGATTTATTGATCGTGATGGCGGGTGGTTCCACGAAGGGCTTCAATTTGAAGCCACCGCCCGAAATGGAAAACAAATGATAAAATGCACCGATACCGGAGAGATCCGCCGTTTGCGCGTGGATAATGGCTCCAGTGCGAATGAAAATTTCTCCGCGGGTGTCTTTGTTGAAAATTTCCAGGATGCCTGAATTCCTGCCAAGACATTCCATTTGCAGAATGTCGTGCAGACCGACGCGTCGAACTGTGCCCTGAAAGCCGACTTCGTCCGCTTCCACGCGCGCCAATTCATTCAGCGTCATGAAAATGGTCTGCATCTCGTCCGACTTTGTCGGTTTATGCAGATACAAATCGGCACCACTGCTTAAACAAGCCTGACGATCGGATTCATTTGGAAATCCGGTGAGAATGGCTTTTGGAAGATTGGGATATTTGCGGCCGAGCAGACGGATTAACTGGAGACCGTCAACCAGCGGCATCTGAGAATCGATGACGGCGAGATTGATGCCGTGCGTCTGTTCCAGGAGTTCAAGGGCTTTTGCGGCATTGTGGGCGGTGACCACTTCCCATTCGCCTTTGCTGGCCACTTCCATGGCCTGGCTGAAAACTGCTAGAAAATCCGCGGAATCGTCAACAAAAAGGATTTTTTTCCTGGTCTTCGAATTTGCGGCCATATGTCGCTTAAATTACCCAGCGAGACCGCGTCTGACAAGCTCCGCCATCGCCAGCCTCTTCAGGCGAGTGGTGTCGACTGGTTTCATTCCCGTGCGCACATAGCTGTTGTAGCGGGCATCAAAGGAATATTGGAACTGCACGACATTCGCCAGATTGCTGATGGTGCGTAAATCCTGTTCCTCGACGGAAGCGGCCGCACCTTCGAGAATGTGATGCAATGCCTGAACAATGCTGCCGGCGATCTGACCATCGCGGACGGATGGTAATAAAAGTTTGAGTGCAGCGGGATCAGAAATAATCGCCAGGGTGCCTGCGGCGGCGTCACAAAGTTCGCGATCTTTCTGATTTGCCTTAATGGCGGAAATCAATGGTTGAACCGCAACAGCACCGTATTGAGCAATGGTTTGCCAGTCGCGAAGTTCAATGGCTTGAAGCACGCATTGGGTCGGATCTTCAGTTTGCCAGCCCAGTGCGCGTAAAGCTTCAGCTGCTGCATTCCGGGCGCTCTTGCTCGGATGCTGCAACATGATCGTCAACGGTTCGATCGCGTAAGGATTACCGATTTTGGCGAGGGCATCGATCGCGCCTTTGCATGTTTCCGGATTTTGGCTGTTCAACATCATGACCAGCGGTTCCAGAGCCACGGCATCGAAGAGAATAGCGGTTTCCCAACGTTGCAGGATGACTGCCTTCAAAACCAGTTCACGATCATTGGCTGGCTGCCAATTAAGAAGGGTTAAAGAGTAAATTGCCGCTTCACGAACCCATTCGTCTTCGTCGCGAAGGCTTTCTACGAGATACGGAATGACCGCCGGATCCCCGATGCGTCCCAACGCTTCCGCCGCCGCCTGGCGCACGTCGCGGTGACAGGATTTTAACGAGGTCAGTAAGGTTTTTGTCGCAGCCGGTGGCACAGATGTTAAATCGGATGTCAGGTATGCATTCATCGCCCGCACATGACCGATGCGGCGTAATGCGTCCGCTGCAGCCTGGCGAATCGAAATATCATGGTGCTTTAACGATGGTAGCAAATCCTGAGCCGCCGTCCTAATAAATTCGGAATTTTCCCAGTCCGAATCGATTTGTTGCAGGGCTAGAACTGCTGCCGTGCGAACATTCAGTTCTGAATCGACCAAAGTGAGTGCCAATGGGGCAATCGCGCGGCGATCACTGATATCCGCTAAAACTTCGCATGCACGTTGACGAATATCAGGCAGCTCATCCTTCAAAAATTTTGCAGCAACATCCGCCGCCGAAGGAGTCCTGAAGGTAGTCAAGGCATCCAGAATGACAGAACGCACTTCCCAACTGCTGTCGCGAGTCAGCTTTCCAAGGGAGTCCACGGCCTCCGGATTGCCAATTTTGGACAGTGCCTGCACAACAACGGCACGTACATGAGGATTTTCGTCCTGAAGAGTTTCAAGGAAAGGCGCGTAAACTTTCGCTCCACCAATCTTGGCCAAGGTTTCAATGGCAGCCATCCGCAGACTGACCGTATTATCCTTGAGTAACAGAAGAAGGGACTGAATCGCTGGTTCGCCAAAGCTTGCGGCTATTTGAAATCTTTGTAAGGCAACCGCGTGACGGGCCTGATCGACATCATTGGCGGGACGCCAACCCAGTTCATTGAGCGCATTACCGGCTTCCAGGCGAACTTTGGCATCTTCGTCGGTTAGAAGTTCGACGAGAACGTTAATAGCCCGCTTTTCTTTGCGCTTTCCGAATTCCCTGGCAGCGCTTTGACGGACGGCAGGATCACCGTTCGTGACAGCTTCGGCTAAAGTTTCGAAAACATCCGCCGCTGGTTGGGCTGGCGAAGTCTTAGGTTTTTCCTCAACGTTGTCCGGTTTCATAAACGGCAAAAGGGGCGCGACGAACGCGTGGCCCTTATTGGGTTAATAAGGCGATAACATTGGATTCTAGGGTTTTCCCCTAAGTTGTCAACGCTCTTGTTTACGGCGCATCTTCTTTGCGCCGGAACACGTCGGAGGGGTCGGCCAGGTTCAGGGAAGCAAGGTCCACGCCAGCATCAGGGGCGCGGTCGCGGGCCCTCTGCAATTGTTCGCTGATTCGGGCGATGGTGCCAGCCGCGTAGTATTTGACTACCCCTACGCTGACCTGGGCCGGGAAGATGACGGCCAGGAGACATTGGCCATCAATGCTGTGTAAAATAAGGCTGAAGTTCTCTCCCTGTTGGTAAATGGAGCTGAAATTGGTTTCGCTGACCAGTCCAGCCATCGCCTGGGTTGCGGCAAACGAGGCGGAAGCCAGGGCGCCGATCGTTGTGTAATCGAACCCTTCGGCTTTACCCTGTTGGGCGACGAGAAAGCCGCCAATGTCCAAAATCAGGGCGGCGCTCGATTCGCTTTTGGACACGAGGTCCCCAAGAGCTGCTTCGAGTTCCGTGACGTCTTCTTGTATGAGTTGGGGCAGGCTGAACATAACTATTTGCGAACGCCTTCGTTGATAAATTTGTTAAGGAGGAGCCGAGTAATCATATTCAGCGTTTCAAAGACGCCTTCCGTCTTCGAGGCTGATGCGGCAAATGCAGGCACCTGAACTTCGCGATTGTTCAGAAGAAAGTCCATGTATTCGATGGGGGCAACGTTTTCCAAATCGCGCTTATTATATTGCAGCACGTAAGGGATGTCGTTGATGTTCATCTTCAGACTCTTCAAGTTCTCCAAAAGGTTACTAAAGCTTTCGACATTCTCGGCCATCTTGTCGTATTGCGAGTCTGCAACAAAAACAATGCCATCTACCCCGCGAAGCACCAATTGGCGTGTAGTATTGTAAATCACCTGCCCGGGAACCGTATAAAGCTGGAACTTGGTCTTAAAACCTTTGATCGCCATGGCCTCGATTGGCAGGAAGTCGAAGAACAAGGTTCGATCCGAACTCGTCGCCAGGGAAACCATTTTCCCTTTGTTTTCCGGCTTGGCTACTTTCACGTTGCCGTGCACCTGCTCAAGATTCGTGGTCTTGCCACACTTGGCCGGCCCGTAATAGACGATTTTAACCTGCAGCTCTTTTGTAGCCTGATTGATAATTGCCATAGTCGAATGAGTTATTTGTTTTGCTTGGCCAATTCGCCACAAATCACCGTCAGTTGAGCGTTCGGCAAAGGTTCACCTGCGCGGCCAACTGCTGCGAAATACACCTGACCGAGTTTTGAGATTTGCCACGGGACTTTGTCAAACATCATCGTGATCGTGTTGACATCCCCTCCCAACTGCAATTCTTTCCCATATTGATTCATACGGGAGAAAATCTGGGGCAGGAACGCGCCTACCATGTCGGCTTTCATCGGAGCCGGAAGTTGACCGGCAACCATCAAGCCATCGTGAGTTGAAATGACTGCGCCGGCGAGACCTTTGACGTTGCTGATCTTGGCCACGATTTCTCGAGGAGCCCAATCTTTCTTGTCGGGTTCGCCAAAAACTTCGCCTAAAGTCGTTGGAACTTTGGCCGATGCGGCTGGTGCAACGGCGGGTGCCGCCGCTGGTGCAGGTGCTGCCGGAGCCGGGGCTTTCGGGAGTGTCGGGGCCGCTGGCGCAGGTGCCGGAGCAGCAGGGGCAGCGGGAGCAGCAGGTTTTGGTGCCGCCGCGCCGCCGGAGAAAATATCCGGGATGTTTTCGCCCAGAGTGACCTTCTTTTGGGCTTTGGCCGGTTTATGTTGCTCAATAAATTTCGGAGCAATCACTTTCAGCGGAAGTTCCAACAACGTATCTCCAGTGCTGGAGGTCGTGAAAGGCTTTGGTTCCAACCAACCGCCGATTTCGCGCCAGGCAAACACCAGCTTGCCCGTTTTCAAACCGCTTTCCACATTCGCCATCGGCAGAGCCACCGATGAATCCTTCAAATTCTGCTGGGCGATCTCTTGTTTCACCGCTTCAGGCCATGCCGCGCTGATTAAAGACAAGGCAACCGAGAGTGTTCCTGTCGCCGGAGACGCTTCTTTTTCGAGGAAGAATTGAGTGGAATTTCCAGCGGCAGCAGCGGCGGCCACGGGCGCGGCGACAGCAGGTGCCGGGGCGGCCGGCTTCGGCATCGTTGGAGCCGTCGGCAATTTGGGGGCAGCAATTGGAGCGGAAGGCGCGGGCGCAACTGGTGTCGGCGGCTTTGGTAAATTGGGTGCGGGCGTGGGCGGCTTCGGAATACTTGGAGCCGTTGGCGCCTGAGGCAATTTGGGAGCGGCAATCGGAGCCGCCGGTGCAGCAGGTGCCGCCGGGGCTGCTGGTTTTGGAACAGAAGGAACAGGAGCCGGTGGTTTTGGCAAACTCGGCGATGACGGCACTGGCGCTGGCGGTTTCGGGAGCGCCGGAGAACTGGCCGCCGGAGCGGGAGCTGCGGGCGTCGGCAAAATGGGCTTGGGAGCGGCCGGGGCAGCAGCCGGAGCTGGAGCTGCCGGTTTGGGCGCAGCAGCTGCCGAGCCGGTCGGCGGTGCGATGGTTTCACCATGCGGGCCGAACACGTTGGCAACTTCGTCCGGAACAGAAATGGTTTTCTGATCCTGACGACGGGAAATCAACGCCGGATTGACGCGCGCGACAATTTCCGGGAGAGGCAATTCAATGAGTGTTGCGTCCTGACTGGCAACTTCCAGGAACGTTCCAGGAGGAGAGGCATGGCGAAGTTCGCCGAAAGAAATCTTAACTGAGCCGGTGGGCAACTGCGCAATCACCTTTCGCAATGGAAGTTGCAGGTCACCACCGCCGGTCGACTTAACCGATGCAGCCAGCGAAGCCGGGAGCCGGGATAACACGACGCGCAGAGGCAAAGCGAAGGTTTCTTCCGGAGGGCCACCTGCTGCAGGTGGTGCCGCTGGGGCCGGTGTCGGCGCCGGAGCGGGAGCTGCCGCTGCGGGAGCCGCTGCCTTCGGTGCCGCTTTTGGCGGACCTGGCTTTGGTTCTTTGGCCGGAGGAGCCAATTTTGTTGAGGAAGCGGGCGCGGGCGTCGGAGTTGGAGCTGCAGGTTTCTTTCCGGACAGCTTTGAAAACAAATTCTTAATTGGCTGGAACATTTTTTTTAGTTGTTTCGCCTCTATCGGCTGAAATTGTTCTAGACGTTCAAAATGAAAACTTCGCCAATGTTGGCAAAAGGTGTGCCATTCGTCGATAGGAATTTAGATTTCCGAATATTTTTGGTAAAAAAGTTGTTTCAGCGCTCTTTCTCCTCTGGAATAGGCGGTTGCGATTGAACCCGACGAAACTTTTCCAACCGATATCGTCTCGGAATGCCTTTTCGCGGCAATAAATCTTCTGTGAACGACGCGAAAAGCCTTTTTGCGGTCATAAATCTTCCGTGAACGACGTAAAAAGCCTTTTTGCGGTCATAAATCTTCCGTGAACGATGCGAAAAGCCTTTTTGCGGTCACAAATCTTCCGTGAACGACGTAAAAAGCCTTTTTGTGGTCATAAATCTTCCGTGAACGACGTAAAAAGGCTTTTTGCGGTCATAAATCTTCCGTGAACGATGCGAAAAGCCTTTTCCAGAGCGGCATTCTGGGGCGTCAACGTCTCTAAACAGGTCATTTTGACGACGTTAAACGCCTTTCCGGCATAAGAGACGCTCTAACTCGGCTTGCAATTCTTTTGCAAAAGCGTTTCATTGTTGCCCGCTGATGGCCAAACGACCGAAAATTTTGTTGCTCGACGACGAACAGGACCTGTTGGATCTCTACCAGGAAATCCTGTCGTTGCTTCCTCAAAACCCGGAAATTACTTTATGTAACTCTGGAGCCCGAGCTTTGGCGTTGTTGGAAACCGAGCCATTTCAGCTGATGATTTCTGATCTGCGAATGCCCAAGATTGACGGCTTGCAGGTTCTTTCCATCGTTCGTCGTAAATTTCCGCAGCTGCGCATTATTATAATGACGTCGATGGTGGACGAGCAATATCGTTCGCGTGCTTACGCCATGGGCGTGGATCTTTTCTGGGAAAAGCCGAATACCCCCGACGAAATCAAGATGTTCCAGGATTGCGTCGCTGGTTTTCTGGAGAGAGATGAGAAAGCTTCCGGATTCCGAGGAATCCAGAGCAAAAGCCTCGTCGACCTGGTACAGTTGGAATGCCTTTCGAAAAATTCGTCGGTGTTGCGTATCATCAACGGCGCCCTGGAAGGCAAGATCTGGATAACGGAAGGGGAAATATACGACGCGGATACCGGATCCCTAAAAGGAGAAGCGGCCTTTAAGGAGATTTTCTCCTGGCGAAGCGGCAGTTTTGAGATTTACCCACCCGATCCGACGCGTCAGCGCGTGATCCAGACATCGCATCATGCGCTGCTCCTTGATACCGCTCAGTCCCTTGACGAAGCGGAAGGCGCCGCCAATGACAAGAAGAATGAAGCGTTAGCCAAGGCGGCCGGTTCTGCTCTGGCCCCATTGGCCAAGATTGAAGGGGTAGATTCGGCTTTGTCCATTACCAAGGACAAAAAGATCGAATCCTGGGGAGTGGAACAGCCGGCAGCGATGGGTGAATGGGTATTGGACGCTTCGAAAAATATCCGTGCGCTGGGAGAAAAGTTGGCAGTCGGAGAATTGTTATTTTTTACCGGTCGAGGAATACAACACCATGTCGCCGTGAGCCCCGGTGCAGAGGAACAACTGTGCATCGGCTTTAGAAAGACCCTGGACAACGAGCAAATCGGCGAGGCAATTAAACAAATACAAAGCAAATGGGCTTCTTAAGCCGTTTTACAACCAAACAGCCCGTTGCTTCCGAGGAAACGGCGCATTTATTGCGTATTCCTTCGGGAAGCTTCACCATTGACGCGAAAGGCAATGTTGTCGCATCTACGTTACCCGGCACATTTCCTGCGGAATACGTAAATGCGATTAGTCAGGCCGTTTTGAGCGCGTTTCAAAACGCCCAGAAAGCGCAAATGCCTTTGTCAGAGGTGATTATTAACTATGCCGCGCTGAAAATATCGGCCCGAGAGCTGCGCGGCGGGGCAATTATCTTTTTGGCGCCGAAGAAACTTTAAATTATGAGCAAGAAATTGGACGAGCTGGTTGCACAGATGGAAAACTATCTGGAATGCTGGAAACAATTTAATTATTTCGTCAACCTCGCCCGAGCGAAGAAGTTCGGGCCGGACGAAGAAAACCAATTCCTGGAAGTGAAGAGCGTCATCGTGCAGGAACTGGAATTGATTTACGCCGCCATGGAATTCGCTTCTCCCACCAAAGAGGAAGTGCATGCCCTGATCGGTGCCGCTCCGTCAATTCGCTACTTGAGCGAACTTACCGACGGCGCGCTCCGCGGTGTCGAAAATCAATGGCACAAAATCTATATCTCCTTCCAGGCGTTGCTGGGCCAGCTCAAGGTGAAGCAGCGCGAAGTCGAAGGTGAATCGAAGCTTTCCGCCATCTTCGGCGGCAGCAGCAAGAAGAAGACGGAAAAAGCGCAATAACCCGTCCGCATTTTTCACGAACGCCAGCATCACGCTGGCGTTTTTTATTTGCCACAACACGAAAATTTTCTTCTAAACACTCATGCCCATTTGGCTTTCGGTCATCATTCTCGGAATCGTTGAAGGTCTGACGGAATTTATTCCCGTCTCTTCCACAGGACATTTGCTCATCGCGGAACAATGGCTCGACCATCGCAGCGATCTTTTCAACGTCGTCATTCAAAGCGGGGCAGTGCTGGCGGTGATTCCGTTGTTTTGGAATCGATTTGAACAATTTCTTTTCCGATGGAAAGAGCCGGCAACCCAGGATTACCTGGTCAAAATCTTTGTCGCATTTTTCATCACAGCCGCTGGCGGATTTATCCTCGATAAAAAAGGTTTGAAGCTTCCGGAAAATGTTTTCCCGGTAGCAATGGCGCTTTTGGTCGGGGGTATTTTGTTTGTGGCGGTGGAATTTTTGCTTCGCAGAAAACAGAAACAGGATGTGATCACATGGAACGTGGTGATTGCTGTCGGCCTCGCACAACTGGTCGCAGCCGTGTTCCCCGGGACTTCTCGATCGGGTGCGACAATCTTATTTGCTCTGATGCTCGGCTTGAACCGGCCGCTCGCGACGGAGTTTTCTTTTTTGGTGGGGATTCCCACGATGTTGGCGGCGGGAGGATGGAAAATTTTGAAAGCGTTGCGGCATCATGAAGTGCATGAAAGCTGGAGTATGATTTTGCTGGGCACGGTTGTGGCTGCGATCGTTTCATTCATCGCGGTGAAATGGCTGCTGCGCTTCGTGCAGACCCATTCCTTTACAGGCTTCGGCTGGTACCGAATTGCCGCAGGCGTCGCATTGCTTCTTTTGGCCCGGTGATGTTCGGAAAATAAGTTCGCGCGTCTCCGTTAAATCCCGTAAATCGACACTCATGAAACGAGTGCTGGCGTTTGCATTGTTGCTGATTTGCTTTGTTGGCCACGCCAGACCGCAGTCTCCCAACGTTGTAATATTTCTTGCCGATGATCTCGGCTACGGAGATGTCGGATGTTATGGTGCTCCCGATATCAAGACCCCCCACATCGATCGCCTGGCTCGTGAGGGGGTTCGTTTCACCGACTTTTATGCCAACGGCTCTGTTTGCACGCCGACGCGTTGTGCGCTGATGACTGGGCGGTATCAGCAACATATTGGCGGTCTCGAAACGGCGATTCCTCCCGGCGCAAAACAACTGGGGCTTCCGGCGCAGGAAAAGACCATTGCGGATCTTCTTCGCGGTGTGGGCTATGCCACGGCGATCTCTGGCAAATGGCATCTCGGTTATAAACCCGAAATGATGCCCAATGCTCATGGCTTCGATCACTTCTTCGGTTTGGTGAGCGGCAACCATGACTACTTCAGTCACAAAGAAAACAATGGCGAAGCTGACTTATTTCTCGAAGGGCAACCGGTGGAGATAAAAGGTTATTCCACTCATCTGATTACGGAGTACGCGCTCAAGTTCCTGGAGCAGATGAAATCGAAGCCGTTCTTTCTCTATGTTTCTTTCAACGCGCCGCATTTCCCCGCGCAAGGTCCGGAAGATGCCAGCGTAAAACCCGAACGTTCCAGTTGGAATCGGGGAACCCGTGCGACCTACATCAAAATGGTGGAGGAGATGGACAAAGGCATTGGCAAGGTTCTGGATCAACTGGAGAGGGACAAGCTCACAACAAATACGCTCGTTGTTTTCATGAGTGACAACGGAGGGACAACGCTTTCGCGAAACGCGCCATTAAACAAAGGAAAAGCAAGTCTGTGGGAAGGGGGAATCCGCGTGCCGTGCGTTGCGCGGTTCCCGGGAAAAATTCCGGCAGGGAACGAAATTCATCAGGTCGGAATTACCATGGATTGGACTGCGACGATTGCGAAGCTCGCGGGTGCGAAAACACCGCGGAATAGAGATTTTGAAGGCATTGACTTAATGCCGTTGATTTCCGGGCAGTCAAAGCAGGTTGGGCGGACTTTATTTTGGCGCAGTGTAAATTTCGATTTCACAAAACTTTATCGCGCCGTGCGCGACGGCGATTGGAAATACATCGAGAGTTACAATGGAAAGGGCACGTTTTTGTACAACCTCGCGAACGATCTGGGAGAAAAAGAAGACTTGCTCGCAAGAAATCCCGAAATGGCGAGCGCATTGAAAAAGAAGTTGGACCAATGGGAAAAGCAGATGGATCCCCCTTATTCCATTGCGGAACCGTCTGTTAAATCGAAAGAATCTCCCGCGAAATGATTGCCCGCGTCACGCTCGAACTCGCCCTCCGCAAGGAGTTCGATTATTCAATCCCGCCGGAATTGGCGGATCAGATCGACGTGGGCAGTCGTGTCAAAGTGCCGTTCGGTCCGCGGCAAATGTTGGGGATTGTGACGGCATTGATCGAGGAATCGACGCACACGAATCTTAAACCCATTTCCAAGGTCGTAGGGAAACAAACGCTGGTAACTCCGAAAGTTCTGCAGTTGGCCCGATGGATTGGTGAGTATTACTGCTGCCCTCCTGAGATTGCTCTAAAAAGCGTGTTGCCGGAAGCCGTTCGCAAGGAAAAGGAAGGTTGGAAGGAACGATTGTTTGTTCGCTTGTTATCGCCGCCTGCGGAGTTGCCAAAGTTGACCGCCCGTCAGCAGGAGATTTTAAAAATTCTGGAACAACGACCTGAAATGCTGTTGCAGGAATTGGTGGAATTGGCGGAAACAACTGCGGACACGATTCGTCGGCTCGAAGATAAAAATCTGGTCAGTATTTCCCACGAAATTTCCGAACGCGACCCTTATGCGAAAGAAAATATTCTGCCAACGTCGTCTCTTCCATTGAATCCAGAGCAATTGCGCGCCATGGAAAAAATTGTCGAGGTCATGGACGCTCCGGTCGATGCTGAAACCAAACGCAAAAATGTTTTTCTCCTGCATGGAGTTACCGGTAGCGGCAAAACGGAAGTGTATCTGCAAGCGATTGCGCACGCGTTGGAGCAGGGGAAAGGTGCGATTGTTCTTGTCCCCGAGATTTCATTGACTCCGCAAACGGTGGAGCGATTCAAGGCGCGATTTACCTCGGGAAAATTAAAAACGCTCGTTGCCGTTCTGCATAGCCACCTCTCGGCTGGTGAACGTCACGACGAGTGGCACAAGATTCGCCAGGGTCGCGCCAAAATTGTGATTGGCGCGCGCTCCGCCATTTTCGCTCCGATCGAACCGCTTGGATTGATCATCGTCGACGAAGAGCATGAGCATTCCTACAAGCAGGAAGAATCGCCGCGCTATAACGCGCGTGATGTCGCCGTTGTGCGCGGACAGATGGAAAACGCAGTGGTTGTATTGGGTTCAGCCACCCCATCGCTGGAGAGTTTCTACAACGTGCATCGCGGCAAATATGAGTTGCTCGAGATGCCCAGCCGCGCTGACGACAAAAAGATGCCTTTGGTTCGTGTTGTGGATATGCGTTCGACTGCCAAACAGGAAAAAGGCACCCCGATCTTTTCCCCGCAATTAAAAGAAGCGATTACCCAGCGGCTTGAACGAAAGGAACAGGTTATTCTTTTTTTAAATCGCCGTGGTTTTGCCACCTCCTTGCAATGCCCGAAGTGTGGTTACGTCGCCGAATGTCCAAATTGCAGTGTTTCGCTGACCTATCATCGTGCCGCCCAAAAAATCTGCTGCCACATTTGCGGGCATGAAGCCAAGGCACCAGCCGTTTGCCCGGATGCCAAATGTCGGAATCCCGAGATTCGTTACGCGGGGCTCGGCACGGAAAAAATTGAGACAACTTTAGTGAAACTTTTTCCTCACGCGGTGGTGCGTCGCATGGACTCCGATACACTCAAACGCAAGGAGGATTACCGCACAATCCTTGGCGATTTTCGCACCGGCAAAATTGATATCCTGGTTGGTACCCAGATGATCGCCAAAGGTCTTCATTTTCCAAATGTGACGCTGGTCGGAATTATTTACGCCGATCTCAGTCTCCACATGCCTGATTTTCGCGCGGGCGAACGAACGTTCCAATTGCTGACCCAGGTGGCGGGCAGGGCAGGGCGAGGAGATGTGGAGGGGGAAGTTTTTGTTCAGGCATTCACGCCGTTTCATCCTTCCATTCAATATGCGCGTCGGCACGACTTTGCCGGTTTTTATGAGCAGGAGATTGAATTTCGTGAGCAGCTGAAATACCCGCCCGTCACTCGGATTGCTCTATTGACCCTAAAGGGACGAAATGAAGAAAAAGTGAAATTCTCCGCTGACCACGTAAAACGTGAATTGGAAAAAAAGTTAAGCGAGATTAAAGACTTGATGTTACTCGGCCCGGCACCAGCCCCCCTTGCTCGTGCTGAGACCTTCTTCCGCTACCAGATCATGCTGCGAACAAAAAACATGACTCGACTCTCGCAGCTGCTTTCTCGCGAAATGGCGCACATCACCTTGCCCGACGAAGTGGTCCTCGCGACGGACATCGATCCGGTCAATCTCAGCTGAAGTTATTTCGTGAGGCGGCGGCCGATGAAAATGCCGGCGACCAACATGATCACGAAGATAGCGACAAACAGGAAGAACAGGAATTTTGCGATGCTGGCTGCGGCACCGGCTACGCCGGTAAAACCAAGGACACCAGCAATCAACGCAACAACAAGAAATATGATTGCCCACCTTAACATAGAGCACGATAACGCTCTCTCCTCAGGGAAACAATAAGGGGCGCCGCTGGATCACAGAGCGGAGAATATCCCAGCGATAATTGCTACGAAATTTTAGGGCGCGACCGAGTTCGTGCCAGTCGGTGTCGTGGGCGCTGGTTCCACGGGCGGCACCCCGGGAGCAGGTTGCGTTTTGTGGTGCTGATGACTTTGTTGGGTGTGGCTGCTTTGGGTCTGGCTTCCCACGCTATGACTCGATTGAGTTCGGCTGCCCGAACTCGCCTGGGAGCGACTGCCAACCGTGTGACTGCCAGTGGTGTGACTTCCAGAAGAATGGCTGCTTTGACTGCGGCTCGGTTGAGAGCGGCTGCCCTGGCTGTGGCTGCCAACGGAATGACTGCTCTGGCTTCGACTGCCGGAGCTGTGGCTGCTTAAAGTATGGCTGCCAGAACTGCGGCTTCCGACCGTATGACTTCCCTGCGAGTGGCTGCCTTGAGAATGACTACCTTGTGAGTGGCTTCCATGACTGTGGCTGCTTTGCGTGTGACTGCCTGAGTTATGACTGCCATGAGAAACGCTGCTCTTGCTGTGACTTCCGGACGAGTGAGAGCCTTGGGAATGACTGCCATGACTATGGCTGGATTGTGAATGGCTACCCGAGCTGTGACTGCCATGGGAATGACTCGATTGAGTGTGGCTGCCAGAATTATGACTTCCGTGGGAAACACTGCTTTTTGTGTGGCTTCCGGAGTTATGACTTCCGTGCGAGACGCTACTTTGGGTATGGCTCCCCGAAGAATGGCTTCCTGAAGAGTGACTGCTCTGGGTGCGACTGCCTTGGGATTGGCTACCGTGAGAGACACTGCTCTGAGTGCGACTACCTTGAGATTGGCTACCATGAGAGACGCTGCTCTGAGTGCGACTACCTTGAGATTGGCTACCGTGAGAGACACTGCTTTGAGTGCGGCTACCTTGGGACTGGCTACCGTGAGAGACACTGCTTTGAGTGCGGCTACCTTGGGACTGGCTACCGT
>CBHTTJ010000101.1:0-20930 GCA_966095605.1 uncultured bacterium
ATGATCCATGTGCCAGAAGAATTTACCGGCGGCCCGAATCCACTCGATACCCGTTCCGCCTACGGCGAAGGCAAACGTCAGGCAGAATTGCTCTGCGCGATTTACGCAAAGAAACATAACCTCGAGGCCAAGATCGCTCGTTGTTTCGCTTTCGTCGGGCCTCACCTTCCGTTGGACACTCATTTTGCCATCGGCAATTTTATTCGGGACGGTTTGAACGGCCGAACGATCGAAATCAAAGGCGACGGCACGCCGGAACGTTCGTATCTCTACGCCGCCGACCTTGTGGTCTGGCTTTGGACCATTTTGTGCAGGGGTGTTTCGCTGCGACCATACAATGTCGGATCCTCGGAAAACCTCTCCATTAAACAGACTGCCGACGCCGTAAACCGTGTTTGTGGTGGAAAACTGGAAGTCCGAGTCCTTCAAGCGCCTGTTTCCGGTAAACCGATTGCCCGCTACGTCCCTTCGGTAGAACGGGCCGGGCAGGAACTCCATCTGACCCGACACATAGGGATCGACGAAAGCATTCGTCGGACAATGGTTTGGCATTCAGCGAAGACCATCTAGCGATCGTTACCTGTGCCATTGTCTCACCTCAGGCAGCGGCTTATTGAACCCGGCTGTCGTTAACGTTATAAATTTCGACGGTTATTTTTCGCAAGGACGCTCGGGTTTAAGGTCCAACCCATTGATTGCAGTATAAGTATTTGATCTTCAAAGTCTAAAAAAGAAATCGGACGAAATTTATCGGGAATAAAAAACGTCCGCCGATTTTCCGACGATAAAAATCCGCAATAAACGGCGCCGGATTATTTCCGGACGGTTTTTATCCGGAATAAATGCTGTGGGAAAATTTTCCGACGATAATTATTGGGAATAAATGGCGCCAACTATTTTCCCACGGCAAAAATCCGCAATAAATTTCGTCCGCCGATTTTCCCCCGTCATTTATCGGGAATAAAAACCGTCGGAAAATTTTCTCCCCTCATTTATTCGGGATAAATTTAGGCAGAGTTTTTTAGGAAGCCCGTCGAGCCAAAGGCGAAAATCATCCATTTCGAGATGCCAAGGCGAGACCTCCGCCTAATCTGCGGAACCGAACGTCTCGGGAAAAAGTGAGACATTTTGTCACGCTTGAGGCAATCGGATGCTCTCTTCGTCTGGATAAACAGCATCTTCTCAGGTTCCTAGCGTTTCCCCGAACATCAGCCGTGCCTTGGAAGTTCGAACCAAAAACGGCTCCCTTTGCCCAGGCGGGACTCTACACCCACACGACCGCCAAGGCGTTCAATTCCTTTTTGTACGATCGCCAGGCCGATGCCCGTGCCTGGATACGACGTCACGCCATGCAGCCGCTCGAAGACGCGGAAAATACGTTCGTGATGCTCCTTGGCAATACCAATGCCATTGTCTTCCACCCACACGCGAACCATCAGAGGGTTCGCATCGGTTTGCACCCAAACCTTGATCTGCGGCGCCACATCCCAGGAAATAAATTTTAAGGCGTTACTGATCAGGTTGAAGAGCACCTGCTTTAAAACCGTTTCGTGCCCGATAACAATCGGAAGCGGTTTAGCAGCCTCTAAAGAAGCTTTCTTTTCCTTGAATTCAAAACGCAGGTCGAGCAGCACGCCTTCGAGCACGCGATCAAGCGGTACCGGTGACATCGTCAGTTCCATGCGGCCAAGACGGCTGTATTCCAGCAAATCGAGGATCAATTTATCCATCCGCTCGGCGGAAGAGCCAACGCGTTGCAGAAAGTCCTGGCCGGTTTTATCCAACTTCGGAGCGTATTCCTCGAGCAAAACCTGGGTGAAGGATCGCATTGCCCGCAACGGCGCGCGCAAATCATGCGAGATGGAATAACAAAAAGCTTCCATCTGGTCGTTGATTTCTTTGAGGGCGTTGGTCCGTTCATCCACGCGCCGCTCCAACTCCTGATTAATTTTGCGCGCCATCTCTTCGGAGATCTTTTTGTCGTGGATATCGGTGCAGGTACCGAACCATTTTATGACTTTGCCCTGTACATCGCGCAACGGAACTGCGCGATCCACGTGCCATCGGAAAGTGCCGTCGAGGCCGCGGCGCAACAGATATTCGCACTCAAACAATTCGCCCGTTTGAAGGGCACGTTGCCAGGTCTGACGCACGCGATCGCGATGCGTCGACTCAACCGCATCCAGCCAGCCCGGCCATTGGCTTTGTTCGAAACTCTGGTCGGTGTACTCGCGCCAGCGT
Organism: uncultured bacterium; assembly: GCA_966095605.1. Taxonomy (GTDB): domain Bacteria; phylum Verrucomicrobiota; class Verrucomicrobiia; order Limisphaerales; family JACDHS01; genus CBHWET01. The sequence continues at coordinate 2,242 of CBHTTJ010000101.1, forward strand.
CGATTGCAATATTCGAACTGTCCATCCGCCTTGCATGTCCAAACCATGTGAGGAATCGCTTCGGCGAGATTTCGAAAATAACTTTCGTTTTCCAGGGCCACGCTGCGCTCAGTCTCGGCGAGGAGAAACAGTTGGGCATTATCCACCGCCAGGGCGGCACGGCGCGCGAGGTTTTCGGCGAAATCCAGGTCGGCAGCGGTGAACGGTCGTTTTGACTCAGCGTTGGTGAAGCTGATCGTCCCGAACGTTTTACCACGCGTCTGCAACGGAATCACCATGCACGATTTCAAGCCAAGCGAACGTAGACCCTCGAAATGTTCGCTGGATTTATTGGCGAGTCGGTCTGCTTCCTCGAGAATATCGGAAACGATGACGGGCTTCCCGCTTTGCATCGCACGGGAAATTGTATCGACAGGTCCGTTGGGCCAACGGTGATGCAGATCACCAAACAATTTCATTTTGACCGGATCCACATGCGTGAGCGCAATGCGTTCCAGTTGGCCGTTGTTCCCGGTGACATCAATGGCGCACCAATCCGCAACCTTGGAAGAAATCAGTTTAGCGAGTCCTTGAAGGGTGGTTTTGTAATCCAGGGAGCTCGACAGGATCGCGCTGGCTTCGGAGAGGAAATGAAGCCTGTCTTCAGCGAGCTTCCGTTCGGTAATATCGGTGAACATCGCCATCGCCCCGAGGAACTTACCCTCGGTGGAACGAATCGGAGACGTTGTGACGATACCCCAAAGAATTGAACCATCCGCCCGGACATAACGGGATTCATGTTGTTCAGCTACGCCCTGGCGCCGCATCTCAATTCGTTTTTCGAAAAGCTTGCGGTCTTCGTCCAAAATAAACTCAAACAGGGAACGACCCAGCATTTCTCCGGGTTGGCAACCGAGCATCTTTTCCATGCTCCGATTTGCAAAAGTCGTGCGGGCCTGGGCGTCAATCATCCAAATACCTTCAGCCGCGGTCTCCACGATCGTACGATAACGCTCTTCACTGGCACGGAGAGATTCTTCGGCACGGATTCTTTCCAAAGCGCCACCGCAATAATCCGCCAGCGCCTGCAAGGTCTGTAAGGCTTCCCGGTCGTAAGCATTGAGGCTGTAACTATGAATCGAGAGGACGCCCACGACCGTTTCGTTATTCCTGATCGGCACAATCATGATGGAAGCCGAAGGGCGATTCACATCGCCGAACGGAACCATGTTGAAAGGCATCTGGATCGGGGGCTGGCGCAAAACCAGATCACCACCGTTCTCAATGACTTTGCGAATTCCAGAAGAAGGAGGTTTTCCACCGTAAGCCGGAGCGACCTCCCGCTTTTGTCCATCAACGAGATCGATATTTAAAACCGGCGTGACGATTTCCAGATCCCGGGAAATCAGGTCAAAAGAACAGGCATCCCAGCCAAAAAGTTTTTCCGCGGCATCAGAAATAATTCGGGCAGCCTCGCTGGCAACACGGGCTGAGTTGAGTTGTTGGCCTAATTGAAGAAAGATCTCTTCACGACGCTGGCTTCGGACGGCAGCTTTAGACGCAGGCGAGAGATTATTCGTCGCCGAATCTCCTTCAGAATTCCTGGTTGCTGTCCGGATTACGGTTGAGTCTGACACTTCTGCTTCTCTTTCGCCTTTGCCGCAAGTTGCGGCGGCCTGTCGTGTTGGGTTTAACGCTACTAGGAACAGAGGGCGAAATAAATCAGTAAATTGGATTCTAATCCGATTTATGAGAGGCGCGATAACTTGCGACCACCCAATCACTTAGCGTTTTGTCTGGCGACTCCACGGCTTCCTGATTGATCGTGAACTCCTGCTGGCCTGTATTCTGAGCCACCAACTTCAGCCCGAATTGGAAGTCACGAAATTTACGCGTGCACAGGTCGCGAACCGGAATCGACTGATCTAGGGATTGCGAAACCAGAAGATCGGCGGCGGTCTCGCTGAAATGGATTTTTAGTTTGTGCTCTTCGTAAAAGCGCGTCGCGAATTCATAAACCAATTGCCGGGCGACGACGCGTTCTTCTTTTTTATGTTCCGCCAGAAGCTTCTCGAGTTCAGCGATCGGATTGTTAACCAGTTCCTGGGTGACCACAAAGCGTTTGACGTTCGTAGAAGGCAGCTCAAATTTGAAATTCCGGAAAATGCGCTCGCAAATGGTCATAAGTCCGCGGGCTCCGGTCTGCTCCTCCACCGCGAGCTCGGCGATGCGTCGCAATCCATCATCGCGAAAAAGCACTTCGATTCCGTAGGCAGCAAAGGTGTCTTCATACTGTCGAATGATGCTGCCTTCGCTGGTCTTTAGAATCTGGAACAAATCATCCACGTTCAGCGACTGGCAAACGACTCGCACAGGGAGTCGGCCGATGAATTCAGGTTCAAAACCGAAGTCGACAAAGTCGCGCGTCTGCAATTCACCCAAAACAGATTCGTCCGTTACTGTTTTCGCCTGCAAACCTGCCGCAAAACCAATCGTCGCATCACGCAATCGCTTTTGCACAATCTTCTGCAAACCAGCAAAAGCACCGCTGACGATAAAAAGGATGTGCTTCGTATTGATTGTGCTCGGACCTTTTTTTCCTCGTTGAGATAAATCCATCATCGCCTGGATTTGTCCCGCGATATCCTGCTGCGAACGGACCGGAACTTCAGTTTCTTCCATCAACTTCAGGAGATTGGTCTGAACACCACGTCCACTGACATCACGCCCATGGGCGTTGGCAGCAGCAGCGATTTTGTCGATTTCATCAATGTAGATAATCCCATATTGCGCAAGGTTCACGTCTCCGTCGGAAATACGAACCAATTCCCGAACGAGGTCTTCGACGTCGCCACCCACGTAACCTGTTTCAGAGAATTTGGTGGCATCGGCTTTAGTGAAAGGAACGCCAATCAGATCCGCAGCGCAACGAATCAGGTAAGTTTTCCCAACCCCCGTGGGCCCGATGAGAATGATATTTTGCTTCGCGTAATTCGGTTGATCTTTGCCCTCCGTCGCTAGGCGAACATGATGATAATGGTCGCAGAGCGCGACGCTGAGAACCTTCTTCGCTTCCTCCTGCTTGATGACGAAACGATCCAGGTACGCTTTGACATCGCGTGGCTTTTGATCAAAGGCGAACTCTCCGGCCTCACCCTTTGGCCTGGAAGGAGGTTCTGGCGGCGAAGCACCGGTTTCGGGTCTGACGAACACATTCGAATTTCCCGAAAAGTGTTGTTTCATGAACTCCTGCAATTGCTTTTGAAATTCCTCCGGGGAAGACGGCCCGTTGTGAGAGAGACGTTGCATAACCTGTTAGACATCGAGCATCACAGTGATGTTCTAACTTCTGCTCGTTCCGAGGAATTTCAAACCGGGGTTCTCCCGTCATCTCAACTCATCAATTGCTGTGCAGCAGTACCATTTTACCGCGTTCGACATAGGAGGCCGGAGGGAGTCGAGATCAGATTTCGAACACCAGCGAATATCGTGATGTTCCTCTACGGCACATTGAGCTTCGGCGGAAGATTTCGGTCGAGCCCAGTAAATCATTCCGATGTGCTCATGGGTGTCGGTAATTTTATGAATGTCCAAAAAACGGGGCGCAATCAGGGCACGCGTGCCGGGTTCAGTGGTTGGCGGTCGTTCCCCCACGAGTTCTACGTCGATGCCGCTTTCCTCTTTCGCTTCACGCAAGGCCGCTATTTCCGGATCCTCGTCCAATTCAATATGTCCACCGAGCGGCAGCCATTTGTTCAACTTCCGATGATGGATCAGGAGGACCTTGCTTTCGTGAACGACAAAAATGGCGACCGTGAAATCAATTTTTTCGTGGATGTGCGGCATGTCGCAAACGAAAGCACCAAACGCGTTTTCACACCACCACGATTTTTCTCCTGAGAATTATTTTTTCACCTGTAACGTGGAAACAACTTCGGTGGCACCGTCTGTCTGCAAGGCGAGGTTGATTGCCTTTTTAATCAAATCGTGAGACGAAACCGTTCCAGCGAGCGTGACTTTCCCCTGAGTCGTGTTCACCGAAATGCTGAGGGCGGACAATTCGGGATCCAGGGCGAATTTGCTTTTAATGGAAGTCGTAATTCGAGCATCTGCCGTGGCATCGGCAATCTTCTGTCCCGCTTCCTCCGTTTTTTTGCGAACAATGCGCCCAGTCTGGGCAAGCTCCTCTTTGATTTGTTCCGTATCGATATTGGAAACCGTTGCGCCGATTCGGGAACGTGTCTCGTCAACGCCATTGGAAAGCTGCTCACGCGCGGTGGCGAGTTTTTGGTCGGCGTCGGGATTGTGGTAGTACCAATAGATTCCAAGTCCAACTCCAATGCCAATTACCAGAATCAAAAACGTTTTCATAATCTTTGGTCCTCTTTTGAATGTAAGTTCAACCGTTTTTCCCGCCAAAGGCAATCCGCTTGCCCCCGGTACGGGCATAAAGTAGGTTTCGCCCATATGGACGAAAACCAGCCGCCAGCTTCAAATCAGCCAACACCCAATCCGACGCCGGCTCCTGAGAACATTACCCGTTCCGGGCAACCCGCTGCTTCCACGCCGCCAATTCCGGAACAGCCGGTACAACCACCGGCGTCGCCAGCAACGATCGTTACACCTCCTCCAACAACGCCTCCCCCGATCATGGGACAAGCGCAAACGCCACCTCCTGTTCACACACCGCCACCGCCGTACAATCCACCACCACCGAATTTTCCTCCGCCACCGCTTGCCGGCCCCGGACGTTCACCGTCGCCGAACAACAAAGGTCGGGGATGGATGATTTTAGCATTGGTTTTGATCGTCGTTTTAGGCGTGACTTTATTTGGCGGTTTGCTGGTGAAGAAGTCGATGCGCGGATATACACGAAACTCCTCCGGCACCTCACTGCGACATAAGCACGAATATCTTGAAGAGGTCACACTCGAAGACAACGACGCCGCCGATAAAGTTCTCGTCATCGAACTTAACGGCGTCATCACCAGTGCGGGCGGCGATCGCCATGAAAGAAACATGGTCGAAAGCATCGCCGAGCAACTGGAAGTCGCGAAAGACGATCGCAGTGTGAAAGCAGTGATCTTGAAAGTGAATTCACCGGGGGGCGAAGTCCTGGCCTCGGATGAAATTTATAATTCGATCAAAACATTCCAGGAGGAAACGCGTCGTCCAGTCATCGCTTCCATGCAAACCATGGCGGCGTCCGGTGGTTATTACGTTTCGGCGCCTTGCCAATGGATCGTAGCCAACGAACTCACCATCACCGGCAGCATTGGTGTGATCATGCACGGCTTTAATTACCGCGGGCTGATGAACAAAGTTGGCCTTCGTCCAATGATTTTCAAGAGCGGCAAATTCAAAGACATGTTGAGCGGCGATAAAGACCTCGACACTGAAGACCCAAAAGAGCGAGCGGAAATTGAAGAAGAGAAAGCCATGGTGCAGGACCTGATCATGGAGACTTACGGCAAGTTTACCAACATCGTGGAAACAGGCCGGTCGGCTGCTTATGCCAAGAACAGCAAAAACCACGCAGCCGATGACAAAGGAAAAGTTCTCGCCGATAACTGGGCGGATTTCGCAGATGGCCGTATCCTTTCAGGAAAGAAAGCGTTGGAACTTGGTTTCGTTGATGAGCTCGGCAATTTCGATGTCGCCAAAGATCGCGCCAAGATTCTCGCCGGCATCGGTCGCGCCAACTTCGTCGAGTATCAACGCCCGTTTGATCTGGGGAACATTTTCCGCCTGTTCGGTTCTGCAGAATCTAAATCTGCCACCACAACGTTGAAGGTTGATCTCGGGGTGAATGCTCCACAGCTTCAAGTCGGGCAGCTTTATTTTATTGCTCCAACGAGCCTTCCGAAATGAGGTAACACCTTTAAAAAGAAAAGGCGGCTCTAATGAAGGAGCCGCCTTTTTTGTTTTCAAACTCTTAAGGAATCTTCAGCAATTCAGGCTGACTCCACGCTTCTTGTCGTTTCGCAGTGTCGGCACGGATTTGTTTCACCGTCTTCGGTTCAACCGGTGCTCCTGTATTCTCCCACTCGCGACGCACATAGGTGAGGATCGCCGCAATCTGGTCGTCATCAAAAATCCCCATGCTTGGCATGTCGAGATGGTAACTTTTATTCCCAACTTTCAGCGGCCCGGTGAGCCCGTGCAAAACGATCCGCGTCAATCGCTGCTCCGAACCCAGGACCCATTCCGAGTCCGCAAGCGGCGGGGCAAGACCTTCCATGCCGAGGCCGTGCAATTGATGACACGCCGCGCAACTGCCCTGGAACAATCGTTTTCCTTCCTCGAAACGTGTTTGTTGTTCAGCGGTGAGAGGAATAATCACAGGTTCCGGTGCAGCACCGGGTTTTCCCGGCCAGCTAAAGAACGTCGCCAGCTTTGTCGCGCGCTTTTTGATTTCGGTGTTCGAACTTTTCTGCAAAGCAGTCAACGCTGATGGCTCGGCTTTGAACTTCACCGCTTTTCTCGGAGCCGCCGCAAGGAGTCCATCCAACAGGCGCAGTTGCTGAGCGCTCGACTTCGTTCCGACGACCAAATCCAGCACTCTGCCCACGTTGTCACCATTGCGCGAAGTCATGATGCACGTTGCCAGTCCACGAATTACCTTCTGACCGTTCGTTCCGACATCTGCCCAGGTAGAATCGAGCGCGATGTTTTCCAACACAGTTGCTTCGCGTCCGTTCAATCCGCTCAGAATGGCGTCGGGTAAAAACAGATTCGGCACGGACAGCTTTGCCAGATTGACCATCGCAAGATCGGCGGCCGGTTCTTTGACGTCGCCGAGCGTGAGGGCGAGTTGCAGTTGAACCGGCCCGGCCAAATCGCCGGTCATTGCCAACAATTTCGTCACCGCATCACCCTTGTCTTCGCCATCGAAGAATTTTTCCGAAAGCCGAACTGCGTTGGCGCGCACCTTCGCGTCTTTATCTTTCAAAGCGGCCGAAACGGTTGGCAATTCCAAAGCGTCGAGACCTTCCAATGTCCACAAAGCGTGAATGCGACCGCGAGCTTCAGGACCATTGAGCGCGAGGCTTTTCAACGCAGGCACAACGGACATGTCCCGTTTTTCAACGAGACAACGCTGGGCCGTGAAACGCCACCAGCTGTTAGGATGTGACAAGCGATTTACCCATTGGGCGGGCGGCTCTTTGGAGAATTGCGCGGAGGCATTCGCCGTCTTGCCTTCAGGCACGATGCGGAAAATGCGGCCGAGATGCAGCGGCTTTTCCAATCCGCGCTCTTCATTCTGTTTGCGAAGATACGTGGTCAAAGAAATGCGGTGCTCAATGTTGCCGCGATGGAAATCGACAACATACAGCGCACCATCGGGACCGGTGCAGAAGTTAACGGGACGAAACCGTTCATCCGTCGAAGCGAGAAATTCCTTTTGATCGTACGCGTTACGGGCGAAGAGCGTGCCATTGGTTTCGACAAGCGTGTTGCGTCGCACAAAGTTCCCGGCAGGTTCAGCAACGAAAGCGTTGCCGTAAAATTCTTTCGGGAACAAATCGCTGCAAAGAATGAATGGAGAATTCGCCGCCGTGAATTCTTTCAATTTGTAATCGCGCAACATTTCCTTGCGATACCCGCGATTGATACCCGGGTTGACCCGCGCCGGCCAGACCAACTGATTTTCCGCGGCGTTGACGTTGTTACCTGCGGCGCGTTGGTAGTTCGGATTACGATTTAAATACTGTGAAGGGATGACATCGCAACGGAGTTGATCGCTGTTGGAATTGTAAAAAAGATGCCCGTCATCGTCCTGGCTTAAACCGTATTGTCCGCGAAAGATGGTCAGGCCTTTTTTAAATTCACCATTCACATAGCGAAAGCGCGTCATGTAAGCCGCGCTATAAATCCAGTTGTCGAGATTCCACGTCGGCGCGTTGGGAGCGCGTTCTGGATTCGCCAACTCCGGACGTTTTGGGTCAACCGCGACGCCGTAGTCACCGGTGACCAAAACCTGCTCATCCATCTTGTCGTCGCCATTAGTGTCACGACAGAACCAAAGATTCGGCGGTGCACCGATCAATGCGCCTCCGGCCACCGGCATCACCGCCCGAGGCATCAGGAGTTTGTCGGCAAAAATGGTGCTCTTATCAAATTTCCCGTCGCCGTTGATGTCGCGCAAAATGACCACGTGACCAATCGCCTCTTCTTCGCCTTGGCCGTCGTTGTTCGGCATATAGTTTCGCATTTCAACGACCCACAAACGGCCGTCCTGATCGAAACGCGCCGAGACCGGATCTTCAATCAGTGGTTCACTCGCGACGCATTCGATCTTCAAGCCCGGTGCGAGCTTGAACGATTTCAACGCGTCTTCGGGAGAAAGTACTGGCGCTGGCGGAATTAATTCGCGCGGAACGAGCACTTTTTGTTCTTCACCCGGTTTGTCGCCGATTTGGGCAAACGCACTGGAAGAGGTGAGCAGAAGAACCGGGAGGAGTTTGGCGAAAATGTTCATTTAATAAAAATAAGGACGGCGGAGCACGCCGTCCTCTTCACGTTAACGAGATGAAAGACTGAAGTTAAGTCTTTTGCGGCACGTGCCGGAATTTGCGCAGACGTCCAGTAGGCACCCATTCCAGCACATAAAGATCGCCATGCGAATCCACGGTCAAGGCATGGGGGTGAATGAAAATATTCGGATTCCCCTCGTTGTCCCGTTCCGACGGAATTTTCGGCTTGGCGCCGTCTTTGTTCGGTTTCTTAGGCTCGGCTTTCCCCGGGTCGCCCAGATGAGTCACGAGTTTGTCATTTGCGTCGATAATCGTGACGCGATGATCGAGATCGGGAATGTAGAGACAATTCTTGTGCTGATAAAAACAACACGGGTTGCGCACATCGCCTTTGAGGCTGCGACGGTATTCGAGATCCAGCGAATAGACTTCGACGCGATTGTTGTTGCGATCGGCGATGTAAACCTCAGGGGTTTTGTTTAACGTACTGATCCAAACGCCATGACACGTATTGAAAGTGCCGGTCGGCGCATTCGGCCCGGCCGATCCTTTGGGTGTGCGACCGCCGATGGTTTTGATGAGCTTTCCCTTTTTGTCGAAACGATGCACCTGCTGGCTGCCGTATCCATCGACGACATAAATGTCGCCGTTCTCCGCAATGGCGACATCCGTGGGATTGTCGAACGTAAATTTAATATTGCTCGGCGATTCTTTTTCCACGTTGCCGATGCGCAGGAGAACATTGCCTTTCAAATCGGTCTTGGTGACGAGTCGGCCGTGGCTTTTGTCTTTCGCGTTGTTTTCCGTGAAATAGAGAAATTCTTTTCCGTCCTCCTTGCTCCAATAAAGTCCGTGGGCGGTGGCGGTAAACGTTCCGTCGGCGACGCCTTTGGCCACGGCGTCATCTTCCTGCCAAACCTCCAGCAGCTTTCCGTTCCGATTAAAAATAACCAACCCGCCTTTGGTTCGGGTCAGGACGTAGACACGGTCTTTGCCATCGACGACGATGCCGCAACCGATTCCATAACTGCCGCCGTTGGGGAGTTTGCCCCAGTCTTCCACCAATTCGTAGGTGTGATAACCGCTGCCCATGCGGACGGGTGCGGCTTTTTCAGCACGGGAAAGGGTGGGCAGGGAGAACGCAGCGCTGGCAACTCCAGTCCATTTCAGGAAATCACGGCGCGACAAACGGCGAGGAAAGATTCTCTCGTTTTTCATACGATTAGGTCGGGAATTGAGAAAAGAGGTAACAAATCGAACGAATGTTGTCGATAGAGGAGTCAATTACGCTGGAAAATACTGGTTATGAGCTGTTTATGGCTTTCCCCGAGAAAATGCTGCCGAACAGTCAAAGTCGATGACGAAACTGAGAGGTTTTCCGGTTTTTTCTCAAAAAATCGTATTTTTCCAGCGTGGAAAAGGCTGGAGAACTATTTCTCCGGCATTTTCCAGGCTGGAAAACCTTAAAGAAATAGTTCTTTACCATTTTCCACGCTGGAAAAGTTCAAAGAACTGGTTCTGCGAGGTTTTCCACGCTGGAAAAACCCGAAGTTTTATTTCTCCAAACTTTTCCACGCTGGAAATGGTCGAAAAACTAGTTCTCCGGCGTTTTCCAGCCTGGAAATGGTCGTAGAACTAGTTCTCCAGCATTTTCCAGCCTGGAAAACGTTAGAGAAATAGTTCGGAGGACTTTTCCAGCGTGGAAAAAGACGCTTTTCGAGGAAAAAGGAGAGTTTTTAGCCCTAAAACACCCTTTTAACGCTCAGAAATCCAAAGAAGCGTCTTTTCCGGCAGTTCGTCGTAGAGCGGAAGCAAATCGGTCGCAGAAAGATGGACACAACCATGGGAAGCCGGACGTCCGATGCCCGGTTCATGACCGGTTCCATGAATATAGATATAGCGCTTAAAAGAATCGCGATTTTCGCCTTTGTTGAACCCAGGTTCCATTCCTTCCAGCCACATGATGCGGTGGGTAATCAATGCGTCCGGAATCCCACCCCAGGTGTAACCTTGAAAGACGCGCTCCTTGAAAACCGAACCCGCTGGCCAACCGCCCCCGATCTTTTTCGCGACCCGATGCAACCCGCGCGGGGTCATGTTTGATCCGGCGACTTCGCCAATCCCATAACGAGATGTCGACGCCACATATTTTTTCACCAGCGCAAATTCTGGAAAGGCGCGACCGCGGTTCGAGGATTGAACCTGCGCGAAGCGATACATCCGTTGTTGCGCGATGCGGACCCACAAAACGTTTTCCGTGAACTGTTCTCCGAGCTGCTTTACGCGAAAGAAAAATTCCCGCGGCAATTCCAACGCGGTCGAAAGCGATTTGTTTTCCAGCGGCGAGATCATTTTAGTTTCTTGAGCAAGACTTTCGAGTTACGTCCGCTGGCGTCATATTTTTCGCGACGCACCGGCGGAAGGTCGTCGGGCGTGCCTTCGATGAAACCACCTTTGCTTTGAAAATACGTAAACGCCTGCGTCGAGAGCGTCAGCAGTTCGTTCAGGCCTATTTCCCGGGCCTTGGCTTCAACGAATTGAATCAGCTTGGTGCCGATGCCTTGATTCTCGTGGGTTGACGCCACATAAAGACACGCCAGCTCGCCTTTGTTCTGTTCCGGGTAAATGTGCAAGGCGACACACGCGACGGGATTGCGGTCGATTTCGAACAGGAAATAATCGGCAATTTGTTTCTCGATCATTACCCGTGTCCGTTTCACCAGTTCGTCACTGGCCACGGAAGGTTTCGTCAGCTGCATGATCCGGCGAATGTCTTTCTTCATCGCCTTGCGAATCTGCTGATACTGGTCCGCGTAGATCAATGTGCCGATACCTTCGTTGGAAAACACTTCTGCCAGCAGACCTTCGTCGACGGAACCATTGATGATGTGCACCCGTTGGACACCGGCTTGGCAGGCGAGCGAGGCGTTCTGCGCTTTGGAAAGAGTGTCGGGCGAGAAATCGTTCTTTTGCTTCGTGAGCAATTGATTGAGCTGCGCCACGGGGAGCTGCCGGAACATCTGGCCCTGTAACGTAATGCCGTCCTGCGTTGTAATGAAAACCAACTTGATCGCTTTCAGGGCCGATGCCAGCGCCACCGCGACCGAATCGGAATTCACACGATAGGTTTTACCGTCGCCATCGAAACCGAGCGGCGGAACCACGGGAACAATTCCCTGCGCCAACAACGTCTGGAGTAATTCAATATCCACGCGCTCCACCTTTCCGGTGAATTGATGATCGACGCCCTGAAGGATGCCGAGCGGATGGGCGATAATCGCATTCGTGCAAGCGGCGCGCAGATCGTTCGCGGAAAGGCCTTCAAGAATTTCGTGAGTCAGCCGATTCGCGGCCGTAAGGGCCAAACGCAACGTTTGCGCATCGGTAATGCCACTTCCGACGAGATCTGACGGAGCGACCTTTTGCTCTTCAGCGAGGGCCTTTATCTGTGCGGCCGCGCCATGGACAAGGACCACCCGAATGTTCAAGGAGCGCAAGACCGCGACATCCAGCAGGATGTTGGCAAAATTTTCCCCCGTCACGATCGCGCCGTCGATGGCGATAATGAAAATCTTTTCCCGAAAGCTGGGAATGTATTGAAGAATACCGCGCAGGTCGGTCGGTTTCACTTGGTCTTGTCTGTTAGTTGCGCGTTAAGCGTGTCTGCTACTAGCAAAAATATTTCCCGCTTACAAGCGCGAGCGGCGAAATTATGCAGTTGCACCGAATTGTCAATGTAACGAACATGAGGGTAGGGAATACGTCCGTTTGCTCTATGCCAACAGACACCAGACAATTCGTGTATCGAGTCGATGCGAACGACAAGATCGTATCGGTGAACGACGCGTTTTTAGCATTCGGGGATGAGAACAGTCTCCCAGATGCTCGACCAGAAGCCTTCATTGGAAAGTCCATTTGGGATTTTATCACGGACCATACAACGCGACATTTGTACCAAGTCGCTTTCGACCAGGTTCGCAGACTCCAGAAATCCATCGCCCTGCCGTTTCGTTGCGATTCACCAGCCCAGCGTCGACACATGCGCATCCAGATTTCATGCATGACACAGGGTGCGCTGCAGGCGACCAGCTGGATTGTTCATATCGAGGATACCACCCGAAAACCTCTGTTGGAGACTCCACCGTCCCATGGAGATGAACTGTTAAAAATGTGCAGCTGGTGCAAACGCGTCCTCGTCAAAGACCAATGGCTCGACCTGGAGGATGCCGTCGACATCCTCAGTCTTTTTTCAGGCGGGAAATTGCCAAACATCTCGCATTGCGCCTGCCAGCCGTGCGCCAGCGAAGTGAAACAAATCCTCGAAGCTGAACTCGAATGACATTGCTGTTGGGGTGTCTCTTCGTTACCCTGCCCCTCCAGCATGAGCCAGACAACCGCAGTTTCCGCCAACACGAGTTCATCCGCTACTCTTCCGCCAGGCTTTCGGCCACGCCGTGGATTGAATTGGGCCGTCGTCGGGCTGATGTACACAAGTTTTTATCTTTGCCGTTACAATTTTTCCTACGCCAACAAATCCATTGCTGATGAATTTGGTTTTACGAAGTCCGACATGAGCACAATCCTGTCGATGAACTTTGTTGCTTACGGCTGCGGACAGATCATCAATGGACTTCTGACGGATCGTATCGGTGGGAAAAAGGCAATGTTGATTGGGGCCACTGGAACCATTCTCGTGAACCTGTTGTTCGGCGCTGCCTCGTTTTGGGGGATGCTTTCCTTGTTCACGGTGCTTTGGGGGCTGAACGGTTATCTGCAAGCCTTCGGTTCGCCGGGTTTTATTAAAATCAACAGCGCCTGGTTTAGTGAGAAGCAACGCGGAACGTTTGCCGGGATTTTCGGCTTCATGATTAACCTCGGACGCCTTCTCGCAAACCAATTGTTGCCGGTGTTATTGGCGGGCGGGCTTTTTCTCGGGATGTGGCATTTATCAGCGCATCATTGGCGCTGGTTGTTTTGGATTCCCTCTGGCATCGCGACGCTCGTCGCCATCGCCCTCGTGATTTTCGTAAAAGACACCCCGGAACAATGCGGGTATCACAATCTCTTCGCCGGTGAAGCCGATCACGCAGATTCCGACGCGCGAGCGGAAATCGGCACGGTCTTCAAACACATTGTTACCAATCCGGCCGTCTGGATTATGGCTGGCGCCTATGCCTGCACGGGCGCGGTCAGGCAAAGTATTGATCAATGGTTCCCGCGCTTTTTCCAGGAGGTGCACAATCTCGACATGAGAAGCGCGAAGTTTCAATGGCTCGGTCTTTTGATTCCGTTTGTCGCGTCAGCCGGATCTCTCTTATCCGGTTGGGTGTCGGACCGATTTTTCCATTCTCGACGCGCTCCAGTCGCGGCTGGCATTTATATCATTGAAGTTCTGGTGCTGATTGTCGCCTCCCAGATTCATACCTTGAACCTGGCTTTGGTGTTTTTCGTTCTCGTCTCCTTCACGGTTAATTCAACCCATTCGCTCCTCGGCCCTGCCGCTGCGATGGACATTGGTGGTCGGAAGATGGCTGCTTTTGCCTCCGGATGTATCGACGCCTGTCAATATTTTGGAGCAGCAGCCGCCATCAAAGGATTGGGCTACGTCCTCGATAAACCAGGCGGCTGGAATCATTACTTTTATTATATGATACCCTTCGGAGTCGTTGGCGGAATCCTCATGTATTCGATCGCGCATCGCCATAGCCTCAAGAACACCGCTGCCCATTAAATCGACATAGCTTCTTCCGAATTCATCCCAAAAGCGCCGAACTCCTTTTGAACGAAAGGGGTAAACATCCTTTCTAATTTAGCAAGGGGCCATTTGCTTAAAATGGTAGAGCGATTAGCTTAAATAAGAGGGCGAGAATTAGGCCGTAAAGAGAGCCTTTTTCGTGGTTTCACGTACCGTATTTACGGGTGGAACTGCGTTGCTGATTTCTCCCCCGAAATCGAGAATTCAAGTGAGGTTTATGGCAGTCCGTCACCACACCAAAAGACCCGCATCGACTCGACGAAAGTTAAAGCCGGTGGCCAGGAAGACCGCGCCAAAACATTCCGCGAAATCCGCTCGAACCGTAGCCACGCGAGAACGGATTCGACCCAAGCTCAAGTTCGTTTCCAAGTCGCAGAAGAAGGCGCCGGTATCGAAGAAAATTCACCTTCCCGAACCGCAACCCAAGCCGGCTATCGCGGAGAAGCCGCCGGGTTACATTGCCCCGCTCCCTGCCGGAGAACGTGAACGTTCTTCTTACGATGGAGATACAGCGATCAAACTTTACCTGCGCGAAATTGGCCAGGTGGCGCTTCTAACCCCCGAACAGGAAATCGAACTCGCCGCGAAGATCAAGAAAGGCGACAAGAAAGCCCGCGAATTAATGATCAAAGCCAATCTTCGCCTGGTCGTAAAGATTGCCCATGACTACGAAGGATTCGGCCTGCCTCTCCTCGATTTGATCAATGAAGGGAATATCGGCCTGATGAAAGCGGTCGAGCGTTTTGACCCCGCCAAAGGTGGAAAGCTTTCAACCTACGGTTCCTGGTGGATCAAACAATCCATCAAACGGGCGTTGGCGAATCAATCGAAGACGATTCGTTTGCCGGTTCATCTGGTGGACAAAATTGCGAAGATGCGCCGGCTCGCAATGAAGTTGCAGGAAGAATTGGGCCGCGAACCAAGCGACGACGAACTGGCCGCGGAAATGGGAATGTCGGCATCGCGCGTTGCACAAATGCGGACTGCTGCGATTCGCCCTGCGTCACTTGATGCTCCCATCGGCGACGACGAATCGAATAACTTTTCCGAAATCGTCCAGGACGAAAACGCCGCAACGCCTTACAAGCAGCTGGAAGACAAGACCGTCACCAAAATGCTGCGGGAAATGGTGAAGACTCTCGACGATCGTGAAGCGACGATCCTTCGTTATCGTTTTGGGTTGGATGGCGGAAGCGAAAAGACTTTGGAGGAAGTCGGCCAGAAGTTTGGAGTGACCCGGGAACGCGTTCGTCAAATCCAAAACATTGCGTTGAACAAGCTGCGCAAGATGATTGAGAAGCTTGAGGCAGTGCAACGATAGCGCTTTCGAAGCCTGCCCAAACTTCAATCTTTCAACTTCAAACAGGATCAGCATAATCCGCGCTCGACATGAGCGTCCCAAATCCTGCTATCGCTGATCTGCAACAAGCCATTCGTAACGTTCCGGATTTCCCCCAACCCGGCATCCAGTTCAAAGACATCACGCCAGTTCTGGCCAATGGCAGGTTATTCAAGAAGTGCATCGACCAATTGGTCGGTAATTTTAAGCCGGGTGATGTCGACGCCGTTGTCGGCATCGACGCCCGCGGTTTTATCTTTGCTTCCGCGGCCGCTTTGAAACTGGAATGCGGTTTCGTTCCGGTTCGTAAAAAGGGCAAGCTCCCGTTCCAGACCTACGAACAAAGCTACGACCTGGAATACGGTTCCAACACCATCGCGATCCATACCGATGCGATTCGTCATGGCAGCCGTGTTTTGTTGATCGATGACCTGCTCGCCACCGGTGGTACCGCTGCCGCGGCCGCGCAATTGTTGCGCAAAGTCGGCGCCAACATTCTTGAGATCACTTTCTTTATCGAACTGAGCTTTTTAAATGGACGCAGTAAATTGTCCGGCTATCCGATTCGTTCACTCGTGAATTACTGACCCGGCGGATTCCGTCGACAAAAAATCCGTGTAATCGGCGCGAACCGTGGTTTTAATCCCCCCGATTGCTGCAATCACTCGACAACGCGGTTTTCCGATTCATCAACTCGTCGTTGAGTAATTCGCTCTTCAATTGGGCGATGCCGCAGTTCAGCGACTCGAAATATTTCTTCCCCATCCTGATCGTCGTCCTGATCGCTCTCGTTTGGAAAGGGGGCGTGCGCGGACGCTTGTGTGTCGCAATGGTTTTATTGGCGGTATTTATCGGCGATGGCTGGGTCTGCAATACGATCAAGCACGCCGTGGAGAGGCCAAGACCTTTTGCGGCGATGTCCGACGTCAATCTGCTCCTGGGCAAAGGAGGCAGCGGCAGCATGCCCTCGTCACATGCCGCGAACTGGTTTGCGGCGACAATGGTCACTTTTATTTTCTATCGTCGGAGTTGGTGGTTCATGTTGCCGCTGGCGGCGACGGTTTCGTTCTCGCGGATTTATAATGGTGTTCATTATCCCAGCGATGTCGTGGCCGGCGCGATCCTTGGATCGGGTTATGCGGCAGCGATCGTTTTCGGCGCGGACTGGTTGTGGCGAAGCGTGGGGCAACGGTGGTTTCCTATTTGGTGGCAGCGATTGCCTTCTCTGATCAATCCAGTGAAACAACCAGCCCAGGCCACTCCCGAACCTGCGGTTCTCGACCAACATTGGCTTCGTCTTGGTTATGTTTTGATTTTTGTTTTGTTGGTCGCGCGCCTTTTCTACATCGGCTCGTCGGTCATCGAACTGAGCGAAGACGAAGCATATCAATGGACGTGGTCGAAGCATCTCGCGCTGTCGTATTACAGTAAGCCGCCATTAATCGCCCTGGTGCAATTCGCCGGCACACACCTGTGGGGTGACTCCGCTTTCGGCGTTCGCTTTTTTTCCCCGATCATCAGCGCCCTTCTTTCGTTCGTCCTGCTACGCTTTCTGTCGCGACAAATTTCCGCGCGCTTTGGTTTCACCGTGCTGTTGATCCTGACGGCGACGCCTCTGCTCGCGGTGGGCTCGACGCTGATGACCATTGATCCAATCTCCGTTCTCTTTTGGACGGCGGCGATGATTGCCGGTTGGAAAGCGAGCCAATCGAACGGCGCCAGGCGCGACTGGCTTTGGGTGGGCGTGTGGATGGGTTTGGGATTCCTGAGCAAGTATACAAATCTCTTTCAATGGCTTTGCTGGATTATCTTGTTCGTCCTGCATCCTCCCGCGCGAAAACATTTACGAACTCCGGGGCCGTACCTCGCGTTTGCTATCAATGCCTTGTTCACGATTCCAGTGCTGATCTGGAATGCACAACACAACTGGATCACCATTGAACACGTTTCCAACGACGGAGCTATTGGCAACGGCTGGCATCCAAAGACACTCGATTTTCTCGGGGCCGAAGGCATTTTGCTGAATCCCATGTTCTTTATTGGCGCCATTGTCGCCGCTGTAGTTTTTTGGCGAAAAGAACGCGCGCCCCTCTCCATTTTCCTGTTTGCCATGGGCGCGCCGCTGTTCGCCTTTTATTTCATTTTCAGTTTTCACTCCCGCGTTTTGCCGAACTGGATCGCTCCATCCATCGTTCCGCTGTTTTGCCTCGCCGCGTTGTTTTGGCGCGGCCATTGGGTGAAGAGCTGGTTTCGCAAACTATTTACCGTCGCCATCCTTCTCGGGGTGGTGGTGAACGTCATTTGCCATGACACGAATCTCCTGGGCAAAATTTTCAAACGCTCTCTCCCCGCGAAAGTCGATCCGCTCCGACGCGTCCGTGCCTGGTCGGGAACAGCCGCGAAAATTGGCGAGGTGCGTCGACGCCTGGAAAGTCAGCCCTCCTTTATTATTTGTGACCATTACGGGATGACCGGGGAACTCTCTTTTTATCTTCCTGAAGCGCGCGCGACCGTCGGGAGCGACAAGCCACTCGTTTACTACATGGCCAAGGGACATCCCGAGAACCAATTCTTCTTCTGGCCAAACTACCTTTCCCGGGCGGGTGAAAGTGCGATTTTCGTCCAGTCGCTCGAAGAACCCAAGCTCGTAGAGGGCTGGTTCTGGAAATGGCAACGTGGCGACCAGAACATCATCCGTCCCAACCTGCCGGTTCCCATGGCCGCTCCCCCGAAGTTGATTCAGAACCAATTTGAGTCGATTCGCGATCTGGGCATCTTCAAAGTTGAGTACCGCGGACGGATTTTCCGTCATTTTCAGCTTTTCGAGTGTCGGAACCTCAAGTCCGGCCCCGGTTCGGGTTCTTAAACGAGTCCTCCTCAGCCTATCCCACCGAAAAACGTTACTTTGACGTTAAAGCTGGCTGGAAACGGATAAAAACCAGACAAAACTCTACCTTTTCTCATCAAAAAGGCGAATTTGTAATACAAAATGAATCTGTCGAGTCCGACATCCAATCGGGAAAGCAAAAACCAGTGACACGTCGGTAGAACGGAGAATTCGGGTCAAAAGACCAAAAATCCGTCTTTTTCCAGCGTGGAAAAGGCTGGAGAACTATTTCTGCGAGTATTTCCACGCTGG
>CBHTTJ010000102.1:0-20791 GCA_966095605.1 uncultured bacterium
TCCGCCATTCTTTTATCTTTTTTCAGTATCGTATGAGCAAACCAAAGATTGTTGCGTATCTCAAACCGTGGTGTGGCTGGAGCAATGGCGTCCGCGCCGTCATGAAGAAATATGATCTTCCTTTCGAAGACCGCGATATCATCAATGATCCCGCGCAACGCCAGGAAATGATCGAAAAGAGCGGTCAGATGCTCAGTCCTTGCGTCGAAATCAACGGCAAGATGCTTCCCGACATCAGCGGTGAAGAAGTTGAAGCGTATATGCTGGCCAACAATTTGGTGACGCCAAACGATCGCGTTCCCGAAGCGCCGATCAATCAGCCTTGCGCCAACGAAATGCCGCAAGCCGCTCCCTTGCAGTTCAAACGATAAGGTTTCGTTCCAGTCTAATTTCGATTCAAGCCGCGCGTCCATCGGGATTCGCGGCTTGATTCCTTTTCGAATTGAGGCAGGTTCGGGAAGGAGGTCCTTTTTATGGACGAAACCAACACGATTAATCTACAGCACCCCACGGATCCATCGCTCGACACCAAGCAAATTGCAATCGAAGGAATGACTTGCGATGGATGTGTCCGCACTATCGAAAAAGCATTGCGAAGGATTCACGGCGTGAAAGATCTGCGCATCGATCGGGCCAATGCGATTGCCACGGTCACGTTCGATCACAAGCAAACGAATCTGCCAGCAATGCACGATGCGATTCTCCGTGCGGGATACAAGCCGACGCGCACCGCTGCGGAATAAAAAAGGCGGACCGAAGTCCGCCTTTGAAGAAAGGATTATAATCCTGCGCGATTATTGCGCCACGTTGATGCGCAGGTCTTTCCAGTTGTCCATGCGATCACTGTAAAGAGATTCGCCGTTCTGGAGGAACACACGGCCTTCAATCGCATAAAAGCCCTGATCAAGCTTGTCGCCCGGGTCGCTGGCCACTTCAACCGTCTGGCCAGGCGCAATTTGCGGGACCGTGCCGGAGCCAAGCTTCTTGCCGCCGCCTTCATAGACAAATTCGTAAGAAACATCGCGCAAGGTTTCTTTGCTAAGGTTTTTCACCTTCATGACCGCTTTCCAACTCTGATGGGCGACCGGTTTGGCTGGAACGGCGTTAATGCCGACAACGGCAACCTTATTGCCCGCCGACATGGAAGGTTTGAGACTCGGGTCGTAGGCAATCGATGGTCCGGTTTCGCAACCGGCAACGACAGCGATGAGGGCGACACCAAGCAGGGTTGAGAGAATATTAGATTTCATATAACTCCGTTTTGTTTTTGACTGGGCATTTTTCAGCCTATGTTCTTCACCGGAAGTTGTCAAACTTAGTCTGCTCTGGATTTGCTCTCTGCGAAATCAGGGTTCTTACTTGTCACTGGTTCACGAAAAACCTCGGGATGTTTACGGCCACGGATGAATACAGATAAAGGCCGATGAATCGGGAACGGAACCTTGGATGGTAAGGAAGAACGAATTATTGTAGCGCCGATTGTTAATCGGCTGTATCGCGAGTTGGCAACTCGCAGTCGCCCCGACAGCCAAGCCAATGTGATTGATTTGAATGGCGTCGCGATTGCGCAGCCCGCCGGTCAACAATCGGCGATACAGCCGACTACCAGCCGGCGCTACGCTTTGGAAAAGTCAGCACAGTGGTTAGAACCTTTTCCATTTCCAACCGCATCGTTTCCTGCTTATCTCCGCTTATGGATTCCAGTGCACCGCGCAAACTTTCCACGATTGATTGGCTGATTATCTTCGTCGCCGTCATCGGTTTCGCTTTCGATATCTATGAACTGCTGATGCTTCCGTTGATCGTAAAGCCGGCCATCGCGTCACTGAGTGCACCGCTGATCGAACAGGCTGTCACCGGAGGAGCGAATCTCGCCGATGTCCAGGCGCTGTGGGCTCCGGGCGGAAAACAATATGTCCATTGGGCCCGATTGTTGTTCTTCGTCCCGGCCATCGCGGGCGGCGTCTTTGGTTTGATTGGCGGTTACCTCACGGATCGGCTCGGTCGTCGTCGTGTTTTGACCTGGAGTATTTTGCTCTATGGTTTTTCCGCCTGCGCCGCAGGCTTCGCCACGTCCCTGCCCCAACTGTTGGTCTTGCGATGTCTCGTGTTTGTCGGGGTTTGCGTGGAATTCGTGGCGGCAGTCGCATGGTTGGCGGAACTGTTTCCCAACCGCGAACAGCGCGAACATATTTTGGGATACACCCAGGCGTTCTCGTCGCTGGGCGGTTTCATGGTCGCTTTTGCCAATAAAGAATGCATCGCCCTCGCCGCAAATCTTCCGGCGATTCACTCCACCCACGATGCCTGGCGTTACACGTTGATCTCCGGACTGATCCCGGCGATTCCGTTGATGCTCATTCGTCCGTTCCTCCCGGAGTCGCCGCTTTGGCAGGAAAAGAAAGCAACGGGAACATTGAAACGCCCAAGCTTTGCTGAGCTGTTTCAACCGGCCTTTTTCCGCGTGACCGCGGTGACGACCATCCTCTTTGCCTGCAGCTATGCCCTGGCGTTCGGTGCAATTCAGCATCTTCCCCAAATTGTCCCCGGCTTTGCCGACGTGAAGAAGCAGGTGCAAACCGCGCAGGACAAAATGGTGCAAAAAGCCACGGAAGAAAATAAACCTAAACCGGCGCCCAAAGCCCTGACGATTGCCGGCAAAAAGATCGAAGAAGATACCGCCGCGGGTGTGCAACTTTGGCAGGAGATCGGCGGTCTTGTTGGTCGTATCCTTCTCGCCATCTTGGCGGTGAAGATTGTGAGTCGTCGCGCTTTGTTCCGCACCTTCCAGCTTCCTTCGCTGATCTGGGTCCCCTTTGTTTTCTGGTGGATTTCCAAAAACATGGGGACGGAAGGCACGCTCGACACCACGAAGTGGTTTGTTTTCTTTGCCGGTTTGGTGACGGTGGCGCAATTCAGTTTCTGGGGGAATTATCTTCCTCGAGTGTACCCCGTGTACCTTCGTGGCACCGGCGAAAGCTTCGCCGCCAATATCGGCGGTCGTGTCCTGGGAACCTCAGCGGCGTGGGTAACGCTTTCCCTGTCCCAATCGGTTCCGCCGAGTCCGGGCAAAATTGCCCTAATGGGTGCAATTGTCGCCGGGTCGGCCGCGTTGATAGGTGCCCTCGCCACGTTTTGGCTGCCGGAACCGACTCAGGACTCTGCCAACCACTGAAATTTGCAAAACTCGCCGATTTCGCGGGGAAAAGCATGTAAGGATACGTTTGGCCAATCACTTTAACGTTATAGTAGGCGCATTTTCGGCCGGATGGACATTATTTTGCGGGTGGCTTATTCTATGAACGTTATGGCGACCGCAACGCAAACGACGGAACGGACCCTCTCCCTCCGGCAAACCAAACGTTACGTCGGGAAGGTCGTCTACATGTATGCCTTCGATCTGGCTTACGAAATGGCTCGTACTCCGATCCGGGAACTTTTGGGGCAACCTGTTGCTCAGTTCGCCGTGGATGCCAGCAAGCGCAGCCCGAAACATCTTTTCTTTTATCGTCCACAAATGGTCCGGCTTCCTCCGATGGAACGCTTTGGCCCTCATGGACGCGTTTTAGTTGAGCGTGCAGTGAAAATTCTTCCGGTCGGAGCCGTCAGCATCACGGTTTCAGTCCCATTTGAAGTGGATACGATCGAGGACCTCGTTTGTTTCCACGATCTTGAATTCAACAACGGGGCCGTCAGCACCGAAGTTCGGCAACTCGCGGAGCAGATTCGCCACGAACTCCAACCCTATCTCCTTCGCCCGGTGCCGCACCTCGTTGAGGAAGAGGCTTATACTGCTTTCTGTCTCAATGCCCCATTGATTTCCGACGACGGAACGACGATCAGCGCCGAAGACTGGTTGCTCGCCCATCGTCGGGAGGTCGCTTCGCTTCTCACGCAGGAGACCGACATTCATCATCTCTCACGACAGGAAGCGGACGAATCCACCGGGCGCTATCTGAGTTATTACGAAAACGATTTAACGGTGGTCGACTGGGATGCCGCTTTGGTGGTGGAGGAACCGCAGAATTTTGACGAAACGCTCTACGTGATGGAATTAGCGAACCTGCAACTTGCCGAACTCGAAGCCTACGACCGCATTCTCGACGATTCTTTGGAACGTTCCTACCGCGACTTGAGTGATCGTCGACGTCGCGGTCGGGCCAACGTGATGAAAGAACTCCGCGAGATTCGCATCGACCTTGCGCGGTTCAGCGATGAACTGTCGAACATCACGAAGTTTTTCGGCGATTGGCATCTTGCCCGCATTTACGAAAATATCTCCGCGCGTTTCCATCTCGCCGACTGGCATCGGACGATCGACGAGAAACTCAAGACCCTCGACAATCTGTATCAGCTGTTGAACCAGGATTTAAACAATCGCTGGATGTTGATCCTGGAAGTAACGATCGTCCTGCTGTTCGTGATTGATTTGGTGCTGTTGTTTAGTGGATTGAGAGGACATTAATAGATTCGATGTTTATCGAATCGCAGGGGCGATCCTTTGTCACCATTCGCGCGAATGACATCCTGCGCAAATGCAGGGTCCTGGAACTTCGATCAAATGATGGCAATCGGCTCGTCGCGGAAATTCTTCTTTCGGAAACAACGCATCAGCTAACGGTTTCCCTTTTCGAACAGAACCTTCCCGTGTCCGTGCTTGATGAGTTTATTTCGAAGGGCCGCTCCATGGCACTCGAGGAGGAAAGCTAGAAGAGGTTTTAAAAACTTTGTCGGATTCGCCGTTTCCCTGCCGATATAGTCTCTGAAGATGACAATCGGCGATTCAGAGCTGCTCGAACAATTTGTACGCACCCGTTCGGAGGAAGCATTTAACTCGATCGTCCGCGGGCACATCGACCTCGTCTATTCCACCGCCCTCCGGCTCGTTCGTTCACCGCAACTTGCGGAAGACGTGGCTCAGTCCGTCTTTCTGGATCTTTCCCGCAGCGCCGACAAATTGAAATCCGACACGATCCTAACCGCCTGGCTATATCGCGTCACGCATCGCACAGCCATTGATACGATCCGCACGGAATCGCGGCGTCAACAGCGCGAACAAATTGCCGTGGAGCTTGCCGACATGAAATCACCCGACCCGCAATGGTACGAAATTGAGCCGCTCCTCGAAGATGCGATGCAGAGCCTCAATGAACAGGATCGGGCCAGCATTCTGCTTCGCTATTTCCAGAATAAAAGCTTGCGCGAAGTCGGGCAGGCACTCGGCACCTCGGATGACACGGCCCAGAAACGCGTCAGCCGTGCGGTCGATCGTTTGCGGGAATTTTTTTCCAAAAAGGGAGTCACCATTGGCAGCACCGGTTTCATCGTTTTGCTCTCAACCAACGCCGTTCAATCGGCACCGGCCGGATTGAGTTCCGCCATCGTTTCGAGCGGTCTTGCCGTCGCGTTGAAAGCCAGCGGAACCGTTACTGTAAAAACTTTAGCTATGACAACCACACAAAAAATCCTGGTCAGCACCGCGCTCGCGGCAGCGATTGGGACGGGCGTTTATGAATGGACACAAAACAACGCGTTGCAGGCGGAACTGCGGCAATGGCAGTCGAAGTTCCAGCCATTGGTCGACGCCAATGATCAATTGCGTCGCGACCAACAGGATTGGCAAAAACATTTGCTGGCCGCGCAACAGGAGGCGGAACAAGCGCGTCGACAAATCACCGAACTCGCGAAATTGCGTGGCGATGTCGCCCGCCTGCGCGAGAGCGAACGGGAATTAACCGCAAAGCTGAACGACACGGGCGGGGAGATGAAATCATGGCTGGACCGCGTTGATGTGCTGAAGAAACGGCTGGCGGAGAAACCCGAATACAACATTCCAGAGCTGCAATTGGCAACCGAAAGGGATTGGCTCGACGCGGCCCATGACAAGCTTGATACCGAAAAAGACGTTCGAAGTGCCCTGAGCCGTTTGCGAAGAATCGTTGAAGGCAAATTTGCCGGCAGGCTGGTAAAGATTTTGAAACAATACATGGAAGCCAACCATGGCAACTATCCGGCCACGATCGCGGACCTGCAGGCATTCTGTCAGTCACCGATCGATATCGCGGCGTTCGAGCGTTATGAAATTGTGACACCCAAAACCTTGGCGAGTGGAAAAGTGACTGGAGAATGGATCGTTACGCAAAAAGCGGCGGTCGATGATGAATTTGATGGACGGAATTCCGTTGGGCCCGACAACTGGGGAAGCAGCTATCCCGCGTGGAAAAAGCGAAACGCCGGAGGCAGTGATTGGGATAAATTGGCGCCACTCATGGATGCATATAAGACCGTCTACGGAATCCGCGAACCCAGCGATTACGAATTGCTTAAGCCTTTTGCGAAAACTCCCGAACAACAACTCGCGCTGGAACGGGTCATTGCCGATCGGAAAGATGAGAAATAAAAGCGCCGCGTTGCGATAAATTAGAAACCGCGAACAAGGCTTTGGCCCAATCCGCGGCTTCCCGTCGAAAGTCCGTTCTAATCCCCGCCACCGCAACCACCACAACCGCCTCCGCCGCACCCTCCCCCGCCGCAGGAACTGCCACAACCGCCGGAGCCTCCATCCGCGGACGATGGTGGGCGCAAGGTTTTTTCCAGATCAGCCATTGCCGTCCCGGCAAGAGCCGTCATACCGAACAAACCAATTCCCAGGGCCACCTGTTGCGGAGTCAACGTAGGGTAAGTCAGTTTCAGGTCTTTGTAATCGCGATAACGTTCCTGCAACTGTTTGAGAACCGCATCCCCTCGTCGACTGCGGTGTGGACGACGAGCGAAAGCGATCAGCGCCACGACCGTTGCAATGATGCAGCTCACGACCAGGAACGACACTGGTTTCCCGCGTGAAAGGCCCACACCGATTTTTACAATTCCCATCAAAACCGGAAAGAGAGCAATAAGGGTGGCGTTCCACCGGACTTTAGAAGCTTGTGCATCACTAACGATCAGGCCGTGGCCTTGCAGCTGTTCCATCATCGCGGTCACCACTGGCTTCGCCGCTTCTCGCACCTGGGGAATTTTTTCACCGCTGCTCGCCGCCACGTGAATTGCCTTTTCGAGCGGAGGGGCGTCGGTGTCAATCGGGGCAATGGAAAACAGCCGTTGATCATCCGCATCCACCCGGACCATTTTGCAATCGACCAGGCTGCTGATCGCTGTATTTACCGCCAGAATTTTCCCGCCATTCAGGAATGCTGCGGAATAAGGATCCATGCTGGAGAAGTCTTCATTCCCGGGATCACTCGGTTCGCGCCATTTCCACCGCAAAATCGCCGCAGCGGTAAAAGAGAACGCGCAGGTTAAAAAGAATAGCAGGAGGAAATCGGGCCCTTTCCAATTGAACGGATTCACATCGCCTCCACATCCCGCGAGACCAAGCAGCGCGAGTGTCACAAGCGCCAAACCGATCCGAACCTTCGGCAGGCGGAGCTTTGGAATCACCCAATGAGTTTCCTTATCGACGCGAACGAAATGATTTTTCTGTGCCGCTTTCTCTTCCGGTGTTGGCCAGATGTCCCGCGGCGGTTCACCAAAGAACCGACGATAACTCTCGAAAGTTTTACGATACCAATTGTCGAACTTCGCGGATTCATCGACACCACCCCGGGTGGGACTGTGATGCAATGGCGTTTGCAGAATCTCAGGGCAAAAGTCTTTCCAGTAACTCTGCGAGTAAGTCAGGTGCAGATGCCAGACCTGGTCGACGTCTTCGGAAGGAGAAACCGGGTGACCGGCTTCCACAGAAAGAAACGCGAAGCGTTTGTATTCGGCAATGACTCGGTTGGTATACGCGAGTGACCATTGATTTTCTTTGGCCAGTCGGGATGAGAACGGAAACGCAGCATCGGCTGAATCGGGAGAGAACTTTTCCAGCCGCTGCAGGAGTTCGGCTTGTTTAGTGTTCATAGGTTGCTCCGTCGCCGCCAGTTTCCACCGGTTCGTCAATCTCTCAAGCGAAAGGGAGGTGACAACATTGTGACAGATGTGTGACAGGTTTCACTCCAAAAACCGATCAACCGTTCACCCCGGCCAACCTGCAAAAGGACAAAGACTTACCCGCGATTCACGCGGCGAAAGTTTGAGAACTCTGCCTGCGTAATCACGCGTTTACTATCCATCAGCTTGCGGGCCTCGTAGTCGGTTTTGTAGAAACGTTCGAACCACAAGCCAGTTTCCAACCGCACACGCTCGAGGCTGAACGCGGCGCGCTTCAACGCTCCGAGAAAACCGGCAACGGGGATTTCGGAATCGACATGGATATTCGCGCGAACCAATTCAAATTCTTCGCTATCGATCCAGATTCGGCCCTTCGCCTGATTCATAATTTTTTCCGCCAGTTCCTTGCCTGGAAGATTTTTGTTGCGAGGTTGGAAAACGAGTTCGAAGGCGTCCCGTCCATTCACATTTGTGCGCGAAATCAAAGAAAAGACATACTTCCCAATCATCTGCGGCGTGAGGAGATTGATGAAATCCGAACGCGAAGAGGTCTTCATATCCACTTTGGCGTCACGCTTTTGCTTTTTACTCACGCCGTCGCCGTCCTTTACGAGACAACCGGACCGCAGGCGAACCTCCTCTGCTTTACGTTCACATTCCTTCACCTGCCCCTTCGCATCGCGTTCTTCAGTGGTGGTGGTTTGAACGAGCGCATATTCTGGTTTCGCTTCTTGCTCAGCAATCTTTGCGCGGGTGACGGCCTTTTGCACAATTTCCTCGGCAGAAATGGCGTTGGTGTTCGCCGCAAAAATATTTTGGGTCAAAAAACAAGCTGCTGCACAGATCGAAATACGGATAAAAACTAAAGCCTCCTTCATGAGCGCGCAGAAGGTGCCACACGATGAAATGCCCGCAACCTGAAATTCAGGATTTTTTCCAGGGAATCTCGTAGACCCAATACATCACGAGAATGAGAGCAAGCACCCCCGTTCCGATGCTGAGGAGTTCCGCAATCGTGGCTGGCCATTGTTCCATGCCGCAAAAGTTATAATGCAGGGAAATGGTTGTGGGCATCGGCGAAAATTGGCTCGGAGACGTTATTTCCAGCGTGTAGCGGTAATTACCTTTACGGAAATTGTCGACCTGCCAATGAGCAGTCTTGCTCGTGGCGGAATTTTCAAAAAGCTGGATGTCTTTCCCGATCAGGTCTGCGACAAGAATGTTTTTGTCACTGGCATCCGTCACGCGGAAAACTCCTTCGATTCCCTGGAAGACGCTGCTGTCTTCAGAAGTGATCGCATCCGTTTGGAATTGGAGTTCCTGTGAATGTGCGGAACTGCAAACCTGTTCAAACTTGCCTGTCCATTTTCCGGGCTTGGATAAATCCGCGACAAACTTGATCGGGGTCGCGACTGCCCATTCCTTTAAATCGCGAAACGCCTTTGCCGAATCCAAACCGCACTTGATTGAGAGAGCTGCAAAAATGACACCCACCAGAAGAACGAGGTGAATCTTGCGGAACTTTTTCACACCGATTACCCGCCCAGATAGGCACTCTTCACTTTCGGGTCCTGACGCAGGGAAGCCGAATCGTTTTGCAGAATGATTTTCCCTGTCTCAAGCACGTAACCGTAATTGGAAATTTCCAGGGCGAGATTGGCATTCTGCTCCACCAGCAGAATCGTAATGCCATGCTGACGATTGATTTCGACGATCTTTTCGAAAATTGTTTTCACCAGCAAAGGTGCAATCCCCAGGGACGGCTCGTCGAGCATCAGAAATTTGGGTTTGCTCATCAACGCGCGACCAATCGCCAACATTTGCTGCTCCCCACCAGACATCGTCCCGGCGAATTGTTTAATGCGTTCCTTCAGACGGGGAAAAATACTGAAGACGTAATCCATTTCCTTTTGGATGACAGCCTTATCGGTTTGCAGATAAGCACCCATCTTCAGGTTCTCCAAAACGGTGAGGTTCGCGAAAACCATGCGCCCTTCCGGAACGTGCGCGAGACCGCTGGCAACAATCTTGTGCGGCGGAACTTTAGTAATGTCTTTCCCCTCGTAAACCACTTCGCCGGAGCGTGGCTTGACTAAACCGGAGATCGTCCGCAGAGTTGTGGTCTTCCCGGCGCCGTTTCCCCCGATCAGCGTGACGATATCGCCTTTCTTAATCTCGAAAGAGATACCGTGCAGCGCGGAAATCGCGCCGTAGCTGACGTTAAGGTTTTTGACGGTAAGCATTGTCAGGTAACGTGATCCTGGCCGAGATAAGCCTCGATCACCTTTGGATTCTTTTGGATTTCAGCAGGCGTGCCTTCGGCGATTTTCACACCGTAATCCAGCACGGCAATGCGCTGGCAAATGCCCATGACGACTTTCATGTCGTGTTCCACCAGCAGAATGGTGATCTGGAATTTTTCCTGGATGAACCGAATCAACTTCATCAACTCGACTTTCTCCGTCGGGTTCATACCCGCAGCCGGTTCGTCCAGGCACAGCAACTTTGGCTTCGTGGCCAGTGCGCGAACAATCTCGAGACGACGCTGATCGCCGTAAGGAAGGCAGGTCGCATCTTCATCCTTAACGCGGACGAGGTTGAAAATCTCCAGCAACTCCAGCACGCGTTTACCAATCGTTTCCTCCGTTTCGCGGAATTTTTTCCCGCGCCACAGTGTTGTCGGAATGCTTTCCTGACAATGCAATTGCAAGGCCGCACGGACGTTGTCGAAAACGGTCATGCTCGCGAAAAGACGAATATTCTGGAAGGTGCGGGCAATCCCACGAGAAGTGATCTGATGCGGTTTCAACCCGGCGGTTGGTTCGCCTGAAAGTTGAATGTTTCCTTCAGTAGGTTGATAAACGCCGGTGATCAAATTGAAGACCGTCGTTTTTCCAGCGCCGTTTGGACCAATCAAGCCAATCAGTTCACGCTCACCGAGATGGAAATTCAGCTTCGAAACGGCCGTTAAGCCGCCAAATCGAATCGTCACGTCGTTCAGACTGAGAAGAGATTGACTCATGTTTTCACTGTGCGACGACCGAACGAGAAGAGTCCCTGCGGACGAAGCATCATCAATCCAATGATCAGTAAGGAATAAATAATCATCCGGTAATCCGCAAAACCGCGAAGGACTTCGGGCATCACCGTTAAAATAACTGCCGCTGCAATAACGCCGGGTGTCCTTCCCATTCCACCCAAAATAACCATCACGACAATGTCGATGCTCTTCATGAAATCGAAGCTCGTCGGTGAAAGGAATCGTTTGTGATGGGCAAACAGTCCACCGGCTATACCCGCGAAGAAAGCACCGATGACAAACGCCGTCACCTTGTAACGAACAGGATTGATTCCCATCGCGCTCGCCGCCACTTCATCATCGTGCACGGCAATGAATCCGCGTCCGTAAGTGGAATTGACGATGCACGTGATAATAAAAACGGTGAGAGCGGCCAGAGACCAGGCCCATGCAAAATTCGTCCAATTCGGAATGCCTGGAAGACCGGTCGCCGCGCCGAAAAACTCGGTTGTCTGAAAAACCACGCGAATAATTTCACCGAAGCCGAGAGTGACGATGGCAAGATAATCTCCTTTTAACCGGAGAGAAGGAACGCCGACCGCGAGCCCGACGAGCGCCGCCATAATTCCTCCTGCCAGCAACGCCACTGCAAAAAGAGGCGGATTCATCCACAGCACCGTCTGAGATTGAAAAGCGAGGGTCAGTTTCGCCGTGGTATATCCGCCAACGGCCATAAAGCCCGCATGCCCCAGGGAGAATTGCCCCGTGTGTCCGTTGATCAGGTTCAGACTGACTGCCAAAATGACATTGATGGCGATATCAATGAGAACGCCTAAATAATAAGAATTAAAATATTTGGTGGAGTGAGTGTGCACCACCCAATTCAGAAAAGGCGCGAGTGCCACGGCGACTACGATCGCGATCGTCAGACAACGTTTCGCTCCGGAATGCATCATACTTTTTCGACGGTCGCTTTGCCGAGCAGGCCAGCGGGCCGGAAGATTAAAATGCCAATCAACATCGCAAAAGCGATACCATCCCGATAATTGGAGACGCCTTGAATACCGCCCGCGTACGTTTCCACAATTCCAAGAACAATACCGCCGAGTGCAGCTCCGGGAAGATTGCCAATTCCACCGAGCACCGCCGCGATGAAGGCGCGCAAACCCGGTTGGATACCCATCAAAGGATCGATCCCTGGCGCTTTCATCGAATAAAGGACTCCGGCAATTGCTGCCAAAGCGGAACCGAGGCCGAAGGTAAACGAGACCACCCGGTTCACATTGATTCCCATCAGCGAGGCCGCCTGCATATTAAAAGAAACGGCGCGCATGGCGGTGCCAATCTTTGTTTTTTGAACGACGAACCAAAGCGTTGCGAGCAATATTCCCGTTACGCCAAGAACAACGAGGTCGTTGCTGTTTACCAAAAGCGTGCCGATGTGAAAATCGTGCATCGGCAACAATTGAGGAAAGGAACGCGTGGCACTGCCAAATACCGCTTTATGCTGGCAAGTAAACTCAATGAACAACGAAACGCCAATAGCCGTGATCAGCACCGTCAGCTTTGGGCGTTTGCGCAGTGGACGATAAGCCAACAGCTCAATGAGAATCCCCAAAGCAGCACAGATCAATGCCGCAACTAATGTCACGACCAACGCACCGGTGATGGATTGCGGGGGGAAAATCTTCCAAATCGGTGGCGTAACAAAAAGCGCCGCAAAAGCCCCAAGCATCATTACATCGCTGTGAGCGAAATTAATGAAGCGGAGCACGCCATAAACCATCGTGTAACCGATGGCGATGAGAGCGTAGATGGCACCGAGGGCCAGTCCGTTAATGAGTTGCTGAAAAAACCACTCCACGAGCAGGCCTTACGGATTCACGGTGGTCAGGTAATGATACTTCCCGTCTTTGATCTGAAGAATCACCGCCGACTTTGTGGCGTCCCGCTTCTCATTGATCGTGATTTTTC
This sequence comes from uncultured bacterium, assembly GCA_966095605.1. Lineage (GTDB taxonomy): Bacteria > Verrucomicrobiota > Verrucomicrobiia > Limisphaerales > JACDHS01 > CBHWET01. Next base: position 12,926 of record CBHTTJ010000102.1, read on the forward strand.
CGGTGACGCCGTCGAAGTCCTTTGTCGCGGCGAGAGCTTCGCGGATCTTTGAACCGTCCGTGCTTCCGGCACGCTTGATCGCATCGGCCAGCACCGCGGCTGAATCGTAACCGCAAGCGGCCAATGCATCCGGGGTCTTGTTGTTGAAGCGCTTTTTATAATTAGCGAGGAACTTCTTGCTCGTTTCAGATCCTACGTCCGGATGATAATGGGTAGAGAAATAATTTTTTTCGACAGCGTCTTTGCCGATCTCCGTCAGCTTTTCGGATTCCCATCCGTCGCCACCGTAAAAAGGAACTTCGAGACCAAGCTGTTTCGCCTGGATACAGATCAAAGCAACGTCTGTGTAATAACCCGGAACAAAAACACCGTCCGGATTGGCTGCCTTGATCGCCGTGAGCTGACCTTTGAAATCCTTATCGCCGCCGTTGTAATCGAGTTCGGCGACAATCTGTCCGCCGTTCTTGGCAAATTGTTCCTTGAAGAATTTTGCCAGGCCTTTGCTGTAATCACTCTTCACATCAGTGAACACCGCAACTTTCTTTTCGTTCAAGGTATGAGTGGCAAAGTTTGCCATGACGGTTCCTTGAAACGGATCGATGAAGCAGACACGGAAAATATAGTCACCGGTTTCGGTGACTTTCGGGTTCGTCGACGACGGCGAAATCATCGGGACCTTGTTCTGCATGCAAATCGGTGCGGCTTCGAGCGAGCGACTCGATGCCACTTCGCCAAGGATCGCCACGCAACCATCACGTGAAATCAGCTTGTTTACCACGGTCGCAGGTTCACCCGCTTTCGATTGGTCATCCTCGGTCACGAGCTCGAGCTTTTTCCCAAGCACGCCGCCCGCGGCGTTGATCTCTTCGATGGCAAGCAAGGTTCCTTCATGCGACGATGTGCCGAAGGTGGCTTCCTTACCAGTCATGGAAGCGAATTCGCCGACTTTGATCGTATCGCCGCTGGGAGCAGAACCGGAGCTGCTTTGGCCGCCACCACCACCGGCAGGAGCTTGTCCGCCTTTATCACAACCACTGAAAAACAAAGCGCCGGCGAGCGCGAAGACCGTCGTCGAAAGGAATTTGCTCTTGTTCATATAGGTTTTATTAAGCTGAACCGCGCGAGGCTAGGAAAACGGGAGAGACCTTTCAACCTAAAACCCGCATATTTCTGCGATTCCTCCCCTTCTCCACTACTCTTTTAAGGGCCGCGGCGGGCCCAACGCAACTTTGCGGAGGATGACCGGGGATTATCGCGTCGTTCTTCGGCGGAGGCGCGGACGACCTCGTCCGAGATCTCAATGTAAATACCGTCGCGTCGGCCAGCCTCGAAACTTTTCTTCACCCGTCGGTCCTCGCCTGAGTGAAATGTCAGAAACGCGACTCGCCCATTCGGTTTCAAACAGGCGGGCAGATGGCGAAGAAGAGTATCAAGCGCGGAAAACTCATCATTAACCGCTATACGCAATGCCTGGAATACCCGGCGAACAGTCAGTGTACTTTCATCTTTTCCGAGTTGTGGCAAAGCAGCGGTAATAGCTTTGGCGAGGTCTTTGGTGGTTGAAAATTTCTTCCCTGCGAGCACGGGAGCAAGAACCTTCGCACGAGGTTCATCAGAATTTTCAATTAATAGATTTGCCAATGCGTCCGTTGAAATTTTTTCGAGGAATGCCGAAGCCGGTTGCCCTCGGTGCGGGTTCATGCGCATATCCAGGGGCCCTTCGAACTTCGTGGAAAAACCTCGCGCCGGATCGTCGATCTGCATGGAAGATAATCCGAGGTCTGCCAATATAATATCTGCTCCTTCCATCTGGAGTTCGCCCAGAACCTGTGGCAGTCCAGCAAAATTGCTGCGTCGGGGTATAAATGTTTCCGGACCGAACCCAGCTTCGCGAAGCCGCGCTTCCGTTTTGGGAAGCTCCACAGGGTCAGCGTCGAGGCCAATCAAGATTCCTCCAGGCTGAATCTTTTTTAATATCTCCCGGCTGTGTCCACCGAAGCCTAGAGTGCAATCGACGGCAATATCGCCCGGTTTCGGCGCGAGCACTTCGAGAATTTCCGCCACCATAATGGACCGATGTGTTCCCGCAGGAGTTTTCCCGGACGCCAACACTTTGGCGACCGTCTCGCCATATTTCTCGGGATTGTGCTCTTTATATTTCTCTTCGTAACGACGCGGATACTTGCCGGAATACCGTGGACGCCGGCGATGCTTCTTTTCTCCGACACTCGATTCTGCGGCAGGCGAATCAGGTAATTTTTCTGGAGGGATGTCGTCGTTCACAGTTCGTTGTACTTCTTATTCGAACCTTTGGACTTCGCAACTGGATAACGAATCTCATTTTTCGCCAATTTCGCACGCATGATTTGTCCGAGATCCAGTTTCAGATTATCAGCCAATTCGAAAAGAAGAATGCCGACGTCAGCAATTTCGCTGGCGATTTCATCGCGCCGTTCAAGAGCTCGCTTTTCAGATTGTTCGTTCGACTGCCAAACGAAATGTTGCAACAACTCTCCTGCTTCCGCCGCAATGCCGATGGCCATGTCCTTGGGAGAATGAAATTGTTTCCAGTCACGGGCATCGCGGAAATCGCGGATGGCGCCGGTTAATTCTTGGATGGTTTCTGCCATGGATGAAAACATGAATGATTCCGGAAAAAGAGGCGAGGATTTGCATTTCGTCGGTCGTCCCCTTGAAAAGGGAGGTTTTCCAAAGGATTGTAAGGCAAAGGGGGAAATGTGGCATTCATTACACAAGAGGAACCGCAGTCTTACCAGGCTGCTGAAGGGATCGGCGAAGATGCGCAGCAATTCAAAACTTTCTTTGAACAGAACCCCGCGCCGATGTGGGTCTACGACCTCGATACCCTGTATTTCCTCGCGGTAAACAAGGCGGCGATCGAAACCTACGGTTACAGCCGAACGGAATTCCTCTCAATGACGATCACGGATATTCGTTCTGAGAAGGATGTCCCCGCCCTTCTGGAAGCTCTTCCACAGCGCACGGGAACTGCAGGATCGTGGGCAGGCGTTTGGTGTCACGAGAAAAAAGACGGCAGCACCATTGACATGGAGATTATCTCCAACCCCATTCTTTTTCGAGGAAAGCCAGCGCATTTGGTACAAGCATTCGACGTTAGCGCTCGAGAACGGGCGGAGGAAGCTTTACGTGAAAGTGAAGCCCGCTATCGCGCGGTGGTTGAGTATTTGCCGTATGCGATGTCTGTATCCGTTGACGGCAAAGTTGTTTACGTCAATCCAGCAGCTCTCAAAGCCGCTGGAGTTGATAATCCCGAAGCTCTAATTGGCCACTCTGTCCTGGAATTTATTCGTGAGGATTACCGGGCGGCCACGCTGCAACGGTTTTCGAAGATGTTGACGAGCGGCCTTCCCTCTTCCCCGATCGAAGTGAAACTTCGTCGACCAGACGGCCAGATCGTGGATGCGGAGTCAATGGGAGTGCCAATTATCTATGGCGGAAAGCCTGCGATTCTGAATTCGTTCCGAGACATTACGGAATATCGGCGTCGCGGCGAAGCGCTCCAGGCCATTGTCAAAGCCACTGCCGGAACAGGCGACGATTTCTTCCGTGGGTTGGTGGCGGAATTGGCAAAGGTCCTCGATATGAGATACGCCTTCATCGGCGAATTACTCCCCGGTCCGCCTGAAAGAATTCGGAGCATTGTCGCCTGGGCCAACGGCGAAGTGGCTCCGAATTTTGATTACGCCCTGGCAGGCACTCCTTGTGCGCACGTCGTCGGCAGAAAGTTCTGCCATTTTCCAAATGGGATTCAGGAGATGTTTCCCGAAGATAAAATGCTTGGGGAAATGGGAGCCATCAGCTATCTCGGCATCCCTTTGTTCAATACAAGCGGCACTGCCATTGGATTGTTGTGCGTGCTGGATACGCGCCCCATGCCAAACAGTGAATTGGCGGAATCACTGATGACGGTTTTCGGCGCCCGCGCTGCGGCAGAACTGGAACGCAACCGCGCCGACGACGCCGTGCGCGAGAGTGAAACCCGTTATCGGGCCGTGGTGGAATGCGTTCCATACGGAATGGCGGTCTCCGTCGATGACAAATTGATTTATGTGAATCCCGTCGGCGCTCAATTTGCGGGGGCTAAAAAGCCCGATCGCCTGATTGGACGCCCCGTCCTCGATTTCGTGCATGAGGATTTTCGCGAGATCGTTCGGCAACGACGCGACCAAATGTTGGAAACCGGGCGACCTGCGCCTCCCATGAAAGGAAAACTGCGCGGGCCTTGTGGCGAAATCGACGCGGAGTGGTCCGGGGTTCCAATTCTCTTCGGAGGCAAACCCGCTATCTTGAATGCCTTCCGTGACATCACAGAAAATGTTTGGGCGGAAGGACTCCTCGCGGGAGAGAAACGGGTCCTGGAATCAATCGCACGTCGTAAACCGCTCGCTGATGTCCTCAATGAAATCTGCTGCTTTATCGAACACCTGTCGCCAGAGGCGATGTCGAGCATTCTCCTCCTCGACCAACACGGAAAACAATTGTGGCCTGTGGCAGGACCAAAATTACCCGAGAGCTGGACTCGTGCGTTGACTCCGTTGACGATCGGACCTGATGTCGGGTCATGCGGCAGTTCAGCATTTCGCAAGGAGCAGATTATTGTTTCCGATATTTCCACGGATCCTCTGTGGACAAAATATCCCGAATATTCCACCGCCGCTTTGAAATGCGGTCTGCGCGCCTGTTGGTCGACCCCCATTCTCGCCGTGGACGGAAGCGTCCTCGGAACGTTTGCGTTGTATTACCAAAAGCCACGTCGTCCATCGCCGAAAGAACTGGATCTCATCCGGCAGGTCACCCATCTCGCCAGTGTCGCCATTGAACATGACCGCGCCGCTGAAGCATTGCGTCGAGCGCGCGATGAACTGGAATTACGCGTTCAGGAGCGCACCGCGGAACTCGTTCGTGCCAACGAACGGCTGGAAGAACTGGATCGGTTAAAATCAGAATTCCTCGCCAGCATGAGCCACGAACTCCGCACACCACTCAATTCCATCATCGGATTTACCGGCATTCTGCAACAGGGATTCGCGGGACCAGTCAACGAAGAACAAAAGAAACAGCTGGGCCTGGTCTTCGGTTCCGCCAAACATTTGCTCTCGTTGATCAACGATCTTTTGGACCTCTCGCGCATCGAAGCGGGCAAGGCTGAAATCGAACACGAACCCTTCAACTTTGTGGAGGTGGTCCATGAGGTGATCGACAATCTCGCTCCGATGGCGAATCAGAAAAAGCTGCGTCTCATCAGCGACTTGCCAGGTCCAAGGATCGACATGGTGGGTGATCGAAAGCGTTGTTTCCAGGTGCTGCTCAATCTGGCCAACAATGCGGTGAAGTTTACCCACTGCGGCGAGGTGAAAATCATCGTTCACGTCGACGCAACAAACCTTCGCGTTTGCGTGGCAGACACTGGGATTGGCATCAAGCCGGAACAAATGGGTTTGTTGTTTGAAGCATTTCGACAAGCGGACAGTTCCGCGCGCAGGATGTACGAGGGAACTGGCCTTGGGTTGCACCTTTGCCGAAGACTGCTTAATTTGATGGACGGAACGATCAACGTGGAAAGTACATATGGGGAAGGCTCCTGGTTTACTTTTGTCTTGCCCTTACGACTCCCTTCTATGAGCAAAAAACAGGGTTGACCAAACCGAAGGAGAGCGGAATGAAAATCTTAAGTGTCGATGACAAAGCTGACAATTTGTACCTGCTCGAATCGATGTTGAAAGGTTTGGGCTACGAGGTGTCTTCAGCACGCAACGGAATTGAAGCTCTTGAAAAACTCGAACACGAACCCTTTGACCTGATTATTTCCGATATCCTGATGCCGCGCATGGATGGTTTTGAGCTTTGCCATCAGGTGAAACAAAATCCCGAACTTCAACACATTCCCTTCATCTTCTATACCGCCACCTATACCGAGAAAGGAGACCAGGCGTTAGGACTAAGCCTGGGCGCTGCGCGTTTCATTCTCAAGCCGATCGATCCTGATGAATTCGCCGGTATCATTAAAGAAGTCCTCGAGGAATTCGAAAAGGGGCGTCTCACTCGGACTCCCCTGCCCACCGGCTCAGACGAAGAGTTCCTTTTGAAAAGTTATAATCAACGCCTCGTGCGGAAACTGGACAAAAAACTCCAGGAACTCGAGTCGATGAGCATGGAACTCGAAATCGCTTTGTCCGAAGGACGTCGCGCCCGGGACGATGTCCGCAGGCTCAACCTGCAATTGGAGGAGCGTGTTCGACGCCGCACCGCCGAACTGGAAGAGACGAATAAAAATTTGGAAACGTTTACCTCGGCTGTTTCGCACGATCTTCGCGCACCTTTGCGAGGCATTACGGGATGGAGCCAGGCATTGGCAGAAGATTATTCCGATAAATTTGATGAACAGGCCAAAAGCTATGTTTCCCTCGTCCGATCGGAAGCCAGCCGAATGGGTCGATTGATCGAAGGCTTGCTGGAGCTTTGCCAATCGACGCATAAAGAATTGCGTCGCGAAACCGTCAATCTCAGCCAACTGACCCTCGAAATTGGTAGAGATTTGCAGCGCGAACAACCAGATCGCCAGATGGATTTTCATGTCGCGCCGGGCATTATTGTCCAAGGCGACCCTGTCCTGTTGCGGGCGTTGATGCAAAACCTCCTCGATAACGCCTGGAAGTTCACCGCAAAGTGTCCATTTTCCTCCATCGAATTCGGCGAAATCAAGCACGAGGGTCACCCGGCCTATTTTGTCCGCGACAACGGCGCGGGTTTTGACATGGACCGAGCGGCAAAATTGTTTGTTCCTTTCGAGCGGTTACATCGAGCCGCTGATTATCCCGGGACGGGAATCGGATTGGCCACGGTCCAACACATCATTGTCCGTCATGGAGGCAAAGTTTGGGCCGAAGGCGGCATCAATAAAGGGGCCACGTTTTATTTCACCTTACAATAATCCCCCCCCATTTCATGAAACCGAAGATTTTGCTCGTCGAAGATAATGAGAACAATCGCTACCTCGCCCAGTTCCTTTTGGAGCGGGAAGGATTGACGGTCAGGGTCGCGGTGAATGGAAGAGAAGCCCTCGACATGGCGCGGGAGGAAGCACCGGAACTGGTCGTCATGGATATCCAAATGCCGGAGATGGATGGTTACGAGACGGCGCAACACTTTAAAAAGGACCGCCAATTGTCGCATATCCCGCTGGTCGGAGTGAGTTCGTTTGCCATGGCGGGTGATCGGGCGAAAGCGTTACGGGCGGGTTTTGTTGCTTATGTGGAAAAACCGATCAACCCGGAAACGTTCTGCAGCGAGATCAAGGTCTTCCTGCGGAATCCAGACCTGCCGTGACTGGATCGCGGATCTGCGATCCACAGCGACTGTTGGCGTGACAGGCCGGGGAGTATTCGCAGAGCCGCGGTCCGGCCCGATGATTTACCGTCCGCAACTCCCCTTTTGATTCTCGGCTTTTCGCCCCTCCAACAGAAGCCGGGCTTTTTCGTAACTCTTCCGGGCGAGATAATGTAACAGGTCAGGATCGGTGCCCGGTGGCAATTGGGCAGCCATTTGGTCCAACTTGGAAAAAAGAGGAATGAGATTTGGTTTCGGATTGGCGGTGGCCATGGAACGAACTTTTTCGTCCAACTCAATCAAAGTGCTGAGGATGGAGCTTTCCAGGTCGGTCATGAGAAAGGGATAGCGGTTTTCACGATGACCGGAAAGCTTTTCGTATTTTTTGACCGGCCAGAATCCTGTTTCCGGCGTTGGAATCGATTTTTATGGAACCAAAATTCCGTTTCCAACGTCGGAAACCGTTTTCTGGGAATCAAAATTCCGTTTCCGAGCTCG
>CBHTTJ010000103.1:0-20701 GCA_966095605.1 uncultured bacterium
CAAAAGACCTTTGGAATGGAATTCCCCAAGGGTGCTTCCGCGGCGGTGGATGCGGCTGCGAAGGAATTTATTAAGCTCCATGGTGTTGATAATTTGCCCAGGGTTTCAAAGATGCATTTCCGAACCGCATTACGGGCCCAAGATCTTCCCGAGCCGCCGAAAGTGGAGTGGCGTCGTAAATAATTGAATTTCCCTTTGTTAATCGCGTCTTTCCCTTGACGCACAAAGTGTGGCCCTTAAGAATGCTTTTCAATTCTATGAATCCAGAAATTCCTCGTCGTGACTTTATCAAAAAAACTTCCGGTGTTGTCGCGGGTGGCTCGCTGGCCGGAATCTTAGCCGGTTGCGGAACGTCTTCAAAGAAGACCACTGCGGCGGTTGCTGCGACTACCATTGCGGTTACGTCCAAGGCTCATGCGGTCGGCAACGATACGATCAAGATTGGTCTTGTCGGCTGCGGCGGACGTGGCTCGGGCAACGTGCGTGAAGCGCTTCTGGGATACAAAGACGCGGTTCTGATCTCCATGGGTGATGTTTTCCAGGATGAACTGGATCGCCATCTCACGGCGATGAAAGGTAATCCGGAAATCAGTGATCGAATCCTGGTGACGAAGGAAAACTGTTTTGTTGGATTTGACGCTTACAAGAAAGTTGTCGATAGCGGTGTCGACGTTGTCATCCTCGCGACGCCTCCTGGATTCCGTTCTATTCACGCGAAGTATGTCATCGAAAAGAACAAGCATTTGTTCTGCGAAAAGCCGATTTGCGTGGATGCAGCCGGTTACCGTTCGTTCATGGCTACCGTTGCCGAAGCCAAGAAAAAAGGACTAGGAATCGGCTCTGGTTTCTGCTGGCGCTCAAACCTCGCTCAGCGCGCGGTTTATAAGAAGATTCTCGCGGGTGACATCGGCGACGTTCGCACGATTTACGGGACGTACAACACGGGACCGGCTCGCTTCAAAGACGTCGATCCAAAGTGGGGTCCGATGGAATACCAACTCCGTAACTGGATGCATTTTACCTGGCTTTCTGGTGACCATATTGTCGAACAGGCAATTCATAACGTTGACCTCACCAATTGGGCGATGAACAACAAGATGCCGGTGAAATGCGTTGGACATGGTGGACGCCAGGTCCGTCCTGAACATCTGGTTGGCCATATTTTCGATCATTTCTCTGTGGTGTATGAATGGGAAAATGGCACCAAAGGATTTTTGTTCTGCCGTCAACAATTGGGTTGTCACAGCGACAACACAGAGCATGTTTACGGGACAAAAGGAACGGCCCACATTCTTCTCTTCAACGGAGTTCCTTACATTCAGGACAACAGTGGCAAGAAAGTTTGGAAGTACGACGGTGACGCCAAGAATCCAAACATGTATGTCGTCGAACAACAGGAGTTCCTGACCTCGATTCACGAAGGCAAACCTCGGATGGATGGGGAATGGCTTGCGAACAGCTCCATGATGGGTGTCATGGGTCGAATGGCTGGATATACCGGTCAGGAAATTACGTGGGAAGATGCGATCAACTCGCAGGAAAAATTGGTTCCGGACGAAGCTGATATCACCTGGGATAAAGCCCCGGCGATTCCGCCGCTTGCTGTTCCCGGACAGACCAAGTTTATCTAAGCATATTTTCAAATGCACAGGCGGCCGAAAGGCCGCCTTTTTTATTTTCCGTAACCGCGAGCGTTGGTTTTGCTTCTGGATAGCTATGAACTCCATGGGTCGTCGGCAATTTTTACACCTGAGCTCCGTTGGTCTTGCAGGATTAGCTCTTCCAGCATTGCCGGCCAGAGCTGAGCAACGACCTGCGAAGCGTTCACTAAAAAAGGGATATATGCTGAATACGTTTCCGGGCGGTAGAAAGTCGATGACGGTCCTGGAACAATTCGAATTGCTCAAGGCGGCTGGTTTTGATGGCGTAGAACCATCGAATGAGCTGAATCGGGATGAGGTCTTAAAGGCCAGGGATGCTACGGGGCTGGCTATCGCCGGCGTCAGCTGCGGAACGGGTGAAACAGGGACGCGCGCGTTTTCGAGTCCTGAACCCGCCGTGAGGGAAAAAGCGGTCGAGACATTGATCCGCAATTTGCGAAATGCGAAGGATTATGGGGCAACTTCCGTCCTGGTCGTGCCGGGAGGAGTTTCGGAACAGGTTTCCTACGTTGAAAATTATGAACGCTGCCGTGAATGCATTGAAAGAGCATTACCAACCGCTGAAAAACTTGGGCTGAAAATGGCGCTGGAAAATGTCTGGAACAACTTTCTTCTGAGCCCATTGGAGGCGGTCCGTTTCATTGATGATTTCAAGAGTGATTACGTAGCGTGGCATTTCGATGTTGGGAACATCATTTACGTCGGTTGGCCGGAGCATTGGATCCGGGCATTGCACAAGCGAATTGCCAAAGTGCACGTGAAGGAATTCAGTCGCAAGAAAATGACACAACAGGGAATCCGCAGTGGCTTTGCGGTGGAATACTTGGAGGGGGATAATAATTGGCCTTCAGTGATGAAAGCGTTCGATGAGATCAACTACCACGGATGGTTTATTGTTGAACCAGCATGCGGTCTTTGCAAAGAGGGAATGGAGCCTTTGGAATATCTAAAGAAAGTGTCCGCGCAGTTGGACAAAATTATTGCCAGCTAATGCGGGTTTTCATCTATTATTTGTGGATGAAAAATGTTGTTGTTCTTCTCCTGTTGACGCTGCTGGTGCTTGGCTGCGCCGAGTTGCGAAATAGTGACCAGCCGTCTGATTCTTTGACCACTCCTCGGTTTTTCTTTGGCGAACTGCGTTATACCGAAATCACCCCCGTGGAACGTGCCTGGAAGGCAGTGAAGATTACCTTGGCCGAGCTTCATTACACAGTCAAGGCGAGCGACCATGACCTGCTGCAGGCTCGTATCGTTGCTTTGGGAGAGGGTAAGGAAATCAAAATTCAGCTGGAGGAAAATTCGCCAACTACCACTGAAATTCGGATCCGTGCGGGCAAAATCGGTGACAAAGCACTGGCTGAACGAGTGTTGGCTGCCATACGGAAGCACCTTTAAATTCCAGGAATGTCCGATTGAATTGCGAGAGACACTTCCGCATACTTTGTCCTTGTGCAGTTAATTCGAGATATTTACGAGAAAAAGAAAGCCGCCGGCGAGCCGGTGATCTCTTTTGAATTTTTCCCGCCAAAGACTGAGGAGGGAGAAAGAACATTTTTTGAAAAAAGCGTTCCCGCTCTCGCGGCACTCAAACCGGATTATTGTTCGGTGACGTACGGTGCTGGTGGAACGACTCGGGAAAAGACCCTCTCCATTGTTGAGCGCATTCAAACGGATCATCAGCTGACCGCGATGATGCATCTGACGTGCGTCTCTTCGACGGCGGGACAGATCGGGGAAGTTTTGGTGGAAGCGAAGAAGCGGGGGATTAAAAATATCCTCGCACTGCGGGGGGATCCTCCGGGTGGTAACGGAGAATTTCAGAAAACCGAAGGTGGATTTGAATTTTCCTATCAATTGATCGAATACATTCGCTCGCAAAAAGGTTTCTCGATTGGCGCAGCTGGTTTCCCGGAAGGTCATATCGCCTGCAAAGCGGGTAAACAAGCCGACTGGCAGTATCTGAAAAAGAAAGTCGATGCAGGCGCAGAATTTATCCTGACGCAGCTGTTTTTCAGCAACGAGGACTTTTTTCAGTTCCGTGATTATGTTCGAAAGCTGGGAGTAACGGTTCCGATCATTCCGGGAATAATTCCTATTTTGAGTGCAGCTCAGATCAAGAAATTCACGAGCCTTTGTGGGGCAAGATTGCCAGCGGAGTTGTTGAATGATCTTGATAAGTACGCCAACGACGATGAGGCCTGTGTTGAATTCGGGATAGACTATGCAACCCGACAATGCAAAGAGCTCTTAGGTTGCGCTGTGCCTGGTTTGCATTTTTATACGCTGAACAAAGCCCGTTCTACCACGGGCGTATTGAAGAATCTCGGATTGGCAAAATAGAAGCTCGTCAGATCGGTCGATTATTCACGGGAACAGTGTTGTGAATTTGGAAGCTTCCGCACATAATCGCTCGCATTCGTGAACCAAGCGATGCCTTCTTTTTCAATTCGGAACTTGCCGGCGTGGTTTTGTGGCCTCGGACTTTTTGCCCTTACTTTTCTTGTATATTGGCCGGCCTTAAGTGGTGGTTTTCTGTGGAATGAAAATGATTTACTGGGCGGCAGTCCGGTGATCCGCTCTACGAATGGACTGAAAACTATTTGGTTTACCGCGGCCGCGCCTGATTATTTTCCGCTCACAACCACGTCGTTTTGGCTGGAATGGCGGTTGTGGGGAAATAATTCCGCGCCATACCATCTCGCCAATGTTACGCTACACGCGCTGAGCGCAATTCTCCTTTGGCGTGTCTTGCTGCGACTCCGCATTTCCGGCGCACGGCTTGCGGCTCTTCTTTTTGCCATTCATCCGGTCAACGTCGAGTCGGTGGCCTGGATTGGTGAAAGAAAAAATGTTCTCTCACTGTTTTTTTATTTGTTGGCGACTTTGTTCTTTTTGAGAGGTTCTTTGACGGACGGTCAATCTTCAGAATCCCCACAGCCGATAAATAAGAAACGACTGTTTTACTCTCTCTCTATAATGATGTTTTTGCTGAGTCTTCTGAGCAAAAATTTCGGGATAATGTTGCCCTTCGCTTTGTTGCTGTGTCTTTGGTGGGTAAATGGCCGAATCACGCGAAAAGATATTTTGCGTATTACTCCATTCTTCGTTGTCGCTCTGCTTTTCGGAATTGTTGCGCTTACTCTGCAAAGTCGGGTTATCGGGGACAGTGGAGTTGTCTCACCGGGCATTTTATCGCGGGTAGCCAATGTTGGTATCGCGATATGGTTCTATTTCTTAAAGGCCCTGTTACCGGTTCATCTTTCTTTTGTGTATGGCTCATGGAAAATTCATGCTCTGCTGGGCTTCCTTCCGCTACTTGCCTTAATTGCAGCGCTGTTTTTCTTTTGGAGTTTTCGGGCGACATGGGGACGTGCCGCACTTTTCGCAGCAGCTTATTTCGGAATAACGCTCTTTCCTGTCCTCGGCTTTTTTGACTTTTCGTCTCAGAGCATTTCCCCCGTGGCAGATCGGTGGCAATATTTCGCTCTGATTGGGTTGATGCCATTGATTGCGGTTGGCCTGCAAAAACTGAAACAAGGCACCACGTTAATCGATTTGTTTCCGCAACGCTTACTGAAGATCGCGTTGATGATTGCGATTGCCTGTGCGGGTTGGCATCAATGCAGTTTTTATAAAAATTCAACGACATTATGGAGGGAAACTTTCAAGAGAAACCCAGAATCATGGTTGGTTTTGAACAGATACGGTTTGATTCTGGAACAGGAAGGCAAGGCGATTCAATCCCTGGAGCTGTATAAAAAATCTTTGGAACTGCAACCGAAGCAAGTTGAGGCTCGAAATGCTTTAGCATCTTTGTTGTTGGGGGCGGGAAAGACGCAGGACGCTACGGATCACTTGCAGATGGCTTTGAAGCTGGACCCCGCTTCGGCAGTCACGCATTACAATATCGGCAACACATTGGGCCAGCAGGGCAAGCAAGCCGAAGCAATTGCTGAATACAATGAGGCGCTCTTGTTGAATCCTGACTATGCGGACGCACATAACAACCTCGCGTGTCATCTGGCCATGACGGGTAAATTGGATGAAGCCAGCAAGCATCTGCGTCGAGCGGTGGAATTGCGACCCGATTATCCTGATGCGCTGAGCAATCTCGGAAGTCTTTTGTTGGACCTCAAGAAGACGGATGAAGCGATCAGCTTTTTGGAGAAGGCGGTGAAATTGAACAGCAATCATGCCGACGCCCAATTCAATCTTGCCAATGCATTATCCATGAAAGGGAAAAACGAAATGGCCATCGAACATTATGCTGCGGCGCTTCGCTTGAATCCTATGCTGACCATGGCTCACTACCGGTTGGCGAACCTGATAATGCATGCCGGGAAACGCGAGGAAGCGATTACACATTATAACGCCGCCCTGGAGCAGAATCCCGATTTGGCCGAAGTGCATTACCAGTTGGGTGTCGCCTTGAATCAGACGGGGAAAGCCAGTGATGCTGGTAAACACTGGCAGAAAGCCCTGGAACTCAAACCGAACTGGCTTGAACCTTTAAATAATCTCGCGTGGCTTTACGCTACTGATAAGAACCCCCTAAATCGCGACGGTGACGAAGCGGTGAAATTGGCAAAGCGCGCAGCGGAACTGACGCAATTCAAAGACGCAGGTGTTCTGGATACACTCGCCGCCAGTTACGCGCAGAAACGCGAATTCGACAAAGCAATTGCGACGGCTCAACAAGCGATTGGGATTGCTGAAGGTCAACAAGCAACGAATCTGTTGAACCAGATCACATCACATTTGAAATTTTACCAGGGCAGGGAGCCTTACCGCGAAAAATAGTTTTTCGTTCCTACAGCCATTCCAGTCCGTTAGCTTCGGCTTTTGCTGCATGAACGAACGCTTCCAATAAATGGACGCGTTCCATCGCCACGCGTTTGGAGGAGGCAAGTTGCAATTGCTTCGGTAATAATTCCAAATTTTTTTCCAAAGCGCGGATCGCGTCGGCAAAGCGGATAAAACGCGTATCCCGGCCCACTTTGCTGACAGTGCGCAAGATTCCCACTGCGCCGAGTTGTTCGAGGATATCCGCCTCCCGGAGCAATATGCCTTCGAAGGTGCTCGGGGTTCCTGAAGGAAGATGGTGCCGAATGGCCTCAATCACTGCGGGAATTTTTTCCGCGGGAAACCCAAATTGTTCAAGCAGGGCGGGGCACTTTTCCACGGCGTAGGCGAGGTTGTCCCAACGGGCCAACGCCAGCGGATCTTCGGGGCGATGTCCGATGAAGACGCCAATATCGTGGAGGTACGCGGCGGCGAAAAGAACATCGTCGTCGAAAGACTCGCCTTCTGCCAAAAGCCGCGCGGTCGCGTAGAGACGGGGCTGATGACTCCACTTGTCCACTGGCCGGGCATTTTCAAGAATGTAATTCGTGATGGCCTCGCGAAAATGAAGTTGCGTCATGAGCTCTTATTTCTGCGCCAAATCTTTCAGGAGCTTCACTGCGCTCTCCACCAGCATTTCCCCTGCGCCGGGTGCAACGCGCGCATTCGTTATTTCATAACTACCTTCTTTGAAGGCTTTCAGAGTCGGAACGTAGCTCGGGCGATCGTTCGCAATCGAAACAACGAATGTCCGTTTAAACGGTGACTGCTTCTTAATGGAGAGGCCGAATTCGACGAAAATTTCGCAAGGAAGGAAAACAAATGCCGTGTCGGCATCGAGTCGATAAACCTGCACTTCCATTACCCGGGATGCCCCTTTTTCTGCAAGATCAAGTGCCTTCACGATTTCGACCTTTTGCATGAAGTCCGTATTGGGATCGCCCATTTTATCCTTCTTGCTTTGAGCCCACGCCAATTTCTCCGGCGTAACGGTCTGAAGTGGGACCGTGAGTTTTTCAGTGCGAACAGCCAATGTGGGACGAGCAATGACCGTTAAGTTGGTAATGGCATTCAGCACCGTTTTGCCAATCTTGCCGCCCAGTCGTTCCGCGGCTTCGAATCCTTTGAAGGATTCGTTTTTGGAAACGTCGATCTGGTTCAGGTCTCCGCAGGTCCCGGCGCCAAAAGCAGAAATGTAATTTTTGCCAAATCGGTTCCGGAGTGTTTGCTCGATGTAATAGGGATAATCCGCGCTGAACTCCGTGCCTCCCACCGTATCAGCGTGCATGGCGAAGACGGTGATGCCACCAATCAATTCCTGCTTGGAATTATTCCCGATCAAAAGTGTTCCGACATCATGATCCACGGGACCGGCCGGGCCGACGATGTTGGTGTTCAGCAGGCCCGGGTTGAAAGCCACTCGGCCGTTTTTCATGTGATAGCGGCGATTGAAAGGAAGGTCGGGCTGTTGGGGTATTCCGACCGCGAGATCATTGATCGATAATTTTTTCTTTGCCTCGTCGATGACTTTCACCAGTTTGCCGATGACGAACTCGGGATAATCGTATTCTTCATGCGGATCGCGTCCGAAAGCTTCCACCGCTCGTTGATGATAGTAGTCCCGTTGAATATTGCTAAAAAGCGGGCCGGTATGACTGTGCGTTGCGCAAATGGTGATGTTGGAAATCGGGATTCCCGTCAGCTGTGATGCCTTGGCCTGCGCCGGGGCGGTGGTGGACAAAGGAAGGCCTACCAGGTCACAGAATACCAGCGCTGCCATTTCTTTTCCCTGGCGAAACACCACTGCTTTCGCCTTCAGCGGATCATGCGTGCCGGTGGAGAACCGTTCGTCGAAATAACCCGCCATGCGATATCCTTTATGCGGCGTGATGTCGATCTCCGCCATGCCGCTTTCCAAAGGCCTGCTCGCTTTTCGGAAAGTAATCGGACCGAGTTTCTTTTCACTGGTTTTGCAGCCGAAAATTGCGGCGATGACGGCAACAAGCGCAAAGATCCGCACGAATGCTGGGCGACGGTTCATTTCCGGATACTAGCGGGAGCTGGTCGAAACACGCAACGATTCCATGAATCGTCATCGTAACAGAAGCCGTCTCAGGCAATACATGGGGAAGGGACGGGGAAACTATTAAAAAAACTTAAATCCTTAAGTTTGGGATAATTTTCCTTTGAATGGAACAAAAAAATGTCTACAACTGGCCTGTCCCAAAAAACTCTTAAGTGTTTCGCTTATGAACACTGAAAGCATCCATTCCGTGTCCGAAGCTCTGCCTCAGCCTAATGAACAAGTTATTGTCATAACGCCTCAGTTCCGTTGTCTGGGTTATCTGGACGCTGAGGGTTTATGGCATGACTTCTACGATGACAGCAAAGTCGAGAATGTCACAGGCTGGGTGGCGGTCTAAAGTATTGTTCCCTAAGCAAACTTTAATATGCCCAAGCTCATATTACTCCTCGGTTTCCTCGGTGCGTTGCTCTACCTCACGTACTTTGTGTTCGCGGTGAGATGGCGTTTTCAGCATGAAAAGCGAGATCGTGACCGCCGGCGGACTGTCATCCAGTAACGCTAACCTGGAGTTAATTTACTCCTCCAACAAAGCTTCAATCTCAAGTTGGGTCAGTGCGAAGTCTGCGACGGTCTCGTCGCCACCATTGGCTGTTTCGATGCCTTGGACTTTTTCGAGACATGGCTCGAATCCGTCCTTGCCAAAATAAAAACGGCGACCTGTTTCCAGGCCGCCGTTGGCGCAAATCTTTCTCTTGAGATTACAGACCTTTGCTGATCATAAACTTCAACAGGTCAGCAACGCGGTTGCTGTAGCCCCATTCGTTGTCGTACCAGCTCACCAGCTTGAAGAAGCGTTTGTTCAATTCAATGCCGGAACCTTTGTCGAAGATCGATGAGGAGCTGGAATGAATGAAGTCCGTGCTGACGACTTCGTCCGCAGTGTATTCGAGAATACCTTTGAGATAGGTTTCGCTGGCTTTCTTCATTGCGGCGGAAATTTCTTCGTAGCTTGTGTCCTTCGAAGTCTTCACCGTGAGGTCGACGACGGAGACCGTCGGCGTCGGTACGCGGAAGGCCATGCCGGTGAGCTTGCCTTTGACTTCAGGGCAAACCAGCGCGACAGCCTTGGCGGCGCCGGTGGTGGAAGGAATGATGTTGATCGCAGCGCTACGTCCACCTTTCCAATCCTTCTTGCTTGGGCCGTCCACGGTTTTTTGCGTGGCCGTATAAGCATGAACGGTGGTCATCAAACCTTCGTCGATGCCGAAACCTTCCTTGAGGAGAACGTGCACGATTGGAGCGAGGCAGTTCGTGGTGCAGCTCGCATTGGAAATGATGTTATGCTTCGCTGGATCGTATTTGTCGTGGTTCACACCCATGACAACGGTGATGTCTTCACCTTTGCCGGGAGCGGAGATGATGACCTTCTTCGCGCCAGCGGCCATGTGGCCCTTGGCTTTTTCTGCGTCGGTGAAGAGGCCGGTCGATTCGATCACGACATCGACACCAAATTGTTTCCATGGCAGACCGGATGGGTCTTTGGCGCTGACGACATGGATTTCTTTGCCATTAACGATCAGGACATCGTCTTCAACTTTATCAGCGGCAGATTTCTTGGAAGAAACTTCGCCTTTGAAACGACCCTGGGTGGAATCGTATTTCAGGAGGTAAGCGAGATTGTCCGCGGGAACGATATCGCCGACTGCGACGACTTCGACTTCTTTACCGATAAGACCTTGTTCGGCGATGGCGCGAAAGACGAGACGACCGATACGACCGAAACCGTTGATGGCTACTTTAATTGGCATATTTCTGTTTCTGTATAATTCAAACTTCGCGCGAGAATTTAACGCCAGCAGGCGAAGCGTCAACGAAGAACTTCCCCCTTTTTTGAGGGGAGTCAATTGGAACGAGACACTGCCTGAAGTTGTCGCTGGATGGCAGGATCGCCCGGTTTAAGCCGCAGAGCCGCTTGGTATTGGGCCTTTGCCTCGTTTTGTTTCCCCTGTTTTTCAAGAGTAAGACCGAAATTCAGGTAAGTTCCAATGTTCTGCGGGTCCAGTTTGAGGCTCGTCGCGTAGTGTTCCACCGCCTCAAGATAACGGTTTTGTTCGGAGAGAACATTGCCAAGGTTGTGGTGGGCTTCCGCGTTCGTGGGCTGAAGGCGTAACGCGGTTTGAAATTCCTGGATGGCTTCAGCAGGACGTTTAAGAATTGCAAGAGCGTTGCCTAAAGAAGTGTGGAGACTTGCGTCGTCAGGCTTGAGACGGACAGCTTCCTGGAAGTGCGGGAATGCCCCGGCGACGTCGTTGTTCATGGCGAGGAGAATCCCAGCGCTATAATGCGCGGCGACAAATGTTGGACGGAGTTGCAAGGCCAATTCGTAATGTTTCAGCGCCACTGCCGTCTGGCCGAGATTGGATGCGGCTTCACCTGCATTGAAATGTGCTTCGGCGGAACCGGGATTGATTTGCAGCGCCTCTTCCGCTGCTTTCAGGGCTTCCGCCGATTTGTTCTGTCTCAGAAGGACGTGGGCAATGTTGTTTTTCACCTCTGCATAGCGAGGACGCAGCTGCAATGCGATCGCATATTCCTGAAGTGCTTCGGCATATTTCTTTTGTTCCGCGAGTCCGACTCCAAGATTGAAATGGAATTTTGGGTTGTTCGGCTGAACTTCCGTGGCACGACGCAAATGCTGGATGGCGTTGTCCAAATCTCCTTTCGCGACAAGCAGGTTGCCGAGATTGCTATGGGCATCAGGAAAATCGGGGTTCTCCTGCAAGGCGGATTCGTAGGCTTTTTGTCCGGCGTCGAGACTTTTCTTGGCAAACAAGGCGTTGCCGAGATTATTGTAAGCCATCCATGCGCGCGGGTTTTTGCGGACAGTATCGGTCCATACGGCTTCTTCTGAAATGTAAACGCCGGCGCGTATCCATGTAGCAGTGGCAAGAAGTGCGATCAGGACGATGCCGCTCGCGAAGGTTACTGTCTGCGGGAGCTTCCAACGGCCAGCAAAGTAAAGGGAAGAACCGACGAGAAAAGGAACAATTCCGGCGAGTGCCAAATGTTGCAAGTGATCCGCCACGCGGGAGAACGTGAGGAAATACATGTCGAAAAAGCCCATCACCGGAAACAGAACGATAACGAAATAGCCGAGTCCAAACAGGACATGGCGTCCCCAGGTTTTGCGGTTGATCCAGGCGACAACAAAGAGACCTGTCAAAAGCAGAAGCGGTAAATAGATCGCCGGATCTGAAGCCTGCAGCTGCCACCTTGGATAAATGACGCTGAGGTTCAGTGGCATAAAATCTTTCCAGAAATAAAACAAAACGGCGCAGCCTGCTCCGGCTAGACGTTCGATCAAGTTTTGTGTTTGGGGAGTAGAGTCACCAATCGCGTGATGATGTTGCGCCCAGATCGTGATGAAGCCAAAGATTAATGAGAGGATGAAGAAAGGAATTGTTTGTAAAATCGCTTTTCTGTTCAGGGAACCGTTTCGCCACCAGACCACGAGCAGAAACAGTAATGGAAGAGTAATCACCGATGCTTTGCTCAAGATGGCGGCCAAAAATCCAACGAACGTCAGGATATACCATTTCTTTTGGGAACTGCTTTGAAAACGTTCATAGGCCAGGAGCGTCAAGAGGAAGAAAACAAAGGCGAGAGTGTTCTTTCGTTCGGAAATCCATGCCACGGATGCTGCGCCTACCGGATGAACGGCGAAGAGGGCGCTTCCAAACCATGCACCTGGAATGTGGAGGCGCTTCAAAAGACGCCATAACAGCAGAGCGCCTGTTGCGTGCAGAAGGACGTTCACGACGTGATAACCGAGCGGGTTCGGTCCCCACAAATGCCACTCCAGCCAGAGCATTGAAAACGTCATGGGATAGACGTCAGTTGTTTTTGTGGAAAACCAAATTTCCTTGAGGCCCTGCAAATCACGCAGGCAACGATTGTCCGTGACCATCACAACATCATCCCAAATGAAGCCTGCATTGCGGACGGGCAGATAAACCGCACAACTCAATACGAAAAGAGCCATGGCCAAAAGCCATTCCCTTCGGGTATTGAAGCGGACAAGGGGCATTGCCGCTATTTTAGAAGGCCCGCCCTCCGGAGACAAGTCTTGCGTTAGGGACTATGGTTAGCGCTTGGAGCGTGGATCAAACGCATCTCGCAGGCCGTCACCGAGGAAATTCAAAGCCAGGAGTGTCGAGACCAGCATGACTCCCGGGAAAACGAGCAACCACCAATAAATGCGAATGGGATTAATTTCCTGGACGGCTTCCGCGATCAAAGACCCCCAACTGGCTTGTGGTGGCTGAATGCCGAGTCCCAGGTAACTTAGAAACGATTCGTAAAGAATAATGGCCGGCACGGTTAATGTCAGGTACACGATGATGATCCCGTAAATGTTTGGAAGAATGTGTTTCACCAGGATTCTTCCATGGGACGCGCCGAGAGTCCTGCTGGCCTCTACAAAATTTCGTCCGCGCAAAGACAGTACTTGCCCCCGAACAATGCGAGACATGGTCAGCCACGACACCGCGCCGAGTCCCACAAACAGGAAGAGCATCGACGCGTAAGTCGCCATCTGAGGGGAAAAAGTTTTACTCAACCAACCCGCCAATTGCTTTTCGAAAATGGACTTCAGGACGATAACGAAAATAATCGAAGGCAAAGCATAAAGGATGTCGACTATCCGCATCATTATATTGTCGGTCTTGCCGCCCACGTAACCCGCGATCGCCCCCCAGGAAACGCCAATCACCAGGCTGACCAGCGCGCCGACGGCGCCAACGATCAGCGAAATACGGGCTCCATAAAAAATGCGCGTCAGGAGATCGCGTCCATGGATATCGGTGCCAAACCAATGGGCTGCGCTCGGCGATTCAAATTGTGCGTTGGAAATTGCCTCCTGCGAGTAGGTCACCGGCTTCGGCAGGATTTTCGACAGTGTTGCCGAGCTGAAGGTCGGCCAGAAGGCGGTAATGACCACGAGAATGATCAACGCAATCCCGCTGATCACGGCAGGTCGATTCTTTTTGAAACGAATCCACGCTCTCTGATTCGGACTCAAATGCACTTCGGCCGTTACCGGAGCAGGGGACGCAGCAACGCTACTCATAGCGCACCCTCCGATCTAAAAGACTGTAGCTGGCATCTACCAGGAGATTGAGGACCAACAGCAGCACAGCATAGAGCAATACCAGTCCGATGGTCATCAGATAATCTTTATTGAAGATGCTGTTGATGAAAAAGACGCCGAGCCCGGGAATCTGGAACAAATTTTCAACAACGAAGGAGCCCGTTAACAAATCTGCCAGCAATGGTCCGGAATAAGAAATGACCGGCAAGATCGCGAGACGAAACGCGTGTTTCCAGAGGATCGCAGACTCGCTTACGCCTTTCGCGCGAGCGGTGGTAATAAATTCCGCATTCAAAGTCGTCGAGAGACCTTCGCGCATAAGCCGGGCAATGCGGCCGGAGAAATACAGTCCCAGAACGATCGTGGGCAGAATCGCGTGCAACGGAGATTCCCACAGGGCAATCGGCAGCAGTTTCATCTTCACCGCCAGCCAGAGAATCAGGAGGGGGGCAATGACGATGCTGGGAATACAGAAGGACAGCATCGCGATAAAACCGCCGAAGTAATCTCCCCATTCGCCGCGTCGAAGCGCCATGTAACAGCCGAGCGGAATTCCCGTTACCATGGCGAAGAAAAACGCGAGGAGTCCAAGAGTGATGGATACCGGAAGACATTGTTTAACGATGTCATTGACGGTGTGATTACGATACTTCGAGGAGGGACCGAGATCGCCGTGAATCAATCCGCTTCGTTTCCATTTCACCTCCGCTTTGAAATCGACGGCCACTTTGTCGGGTTGCGTCAAACGGACGATGGCGACGTTCGGCTTATCCTTCAATCGGCCTTCCACATAACCGACTCGTTCATCGTCCGTGCGAACAGGCGCATTGGTCCGCAAAGTGTCAGAATCATTTCCGATGAAGAAGACGCGCTTTGTTCCCACTGGCGCGGGATCCGCATAGGTCTTGTCGGCCAAGGCAATGATGTCCTTTTTTTCGGAATCGCTTAACGCCGCGGAGCCCGTTTGAAAAAACGCATTTTCTTCCATCGGACCTTGCTGTGGTGTGCCCGAAAGTCTGATGTAGGAATCGCCGACGACGCCGAGGTATCGCAGATATTGTTTCCACAAGGGTTCATCCAAATGAAACTTTGCCCGGAGGTTCCGTTCGATTTCCGGCGTGGCTGGTTTGCGTTCCGAATCGAAAGGATTCCCAGGCATCGCGCGAAGCAGCATGAATCCGAGGAAGCTCACGCCGAGCAACACGGGAATCATTTGCAATGTGCGGCGAAGGAAATACATGGATTACGGTTTTCCTTTCGAGTCTTTGCGGGTGATGACCTGAAATGGATGTTCGTCGAGCAGATTGTAGTAAATGCCTTCGATCTCGTTTGTGCGGAAAAACAAAACACCAGCGTAAAAATAAATCGGCGCAACAGGCATATCGTCGTGGATCAAGAGTGTCTCGGCTTTTTGCAGGATCGCTTCGCGTTTTTTTACATCGAGTTGGCGATTGCCGTCGCGAAGAAGATCGTCGTAGTGGGTATTCTTCCAGCCTGTTCGATTGTTTCCGCCGTTGGAGAGGAATAGATCAAGAAAGGTATTGGGATCATTGTAATCGCCAATCCAGCTGCTGCGGGCGACGTCGTAATCCATGGCGGTGACTGAAGTGTAATACACTTTTGTTTCAGCGGGACGCAATTCCATGTGCAACCCGAGTTGATCCCGCCACATGGCCTGGAGTTCGACGCCAATTTGTTTGTCGGTTTCGCCCGCTTTGAACAGATACTGAAATGTCGGAAAACCTTTTCCTTCGGGAAAGCCTGCTTCCGCCAAAAACTTTCGCGCCAGCTCGGGATTATAGTCATAGCCCTCCGGCGATTTATAAATCGTCATGCCGTTGGGTACAAAATGCGTCGCCGGTTTCTCCCCGCTTTTGGTAATTCGCTCAACGATGCGTTTTTTATCAATCGTCAATGCAAGTGCTTTACGAACGCGCGGATCATCGAACGGTTTCTTCGTGGTGTTGTAACGCATGAAGAAGACGCCAAGGTAATCGTAAAGATGGCAATCTGCTCGTTTGCCTAAAACATCCATGAGTTCGCTGGGAATCAAATTTTTGTCCCAGATAATGTCCGCCTGTCCGGCCTGGTAAATATTCATCGCGGTCATGGCGGACTCGCTCGGAAGGACATCAATGATGTTATTTTTGATTCCCTCGGCATCCCAATGCCGTGGATTCTTTCGCAAACGGATCTTGTCGTGAATCCGCCACGCATCGAGCGTGTAACAACCACTCACCGGCAACGGTTGCGCCATAATCCAGCGATCGCCATACTTCTCGATGGTCTTTTGCGGAACCACCGCCAGTGTTGTTAAAGCGCAGAGATCAAGAAAGAATGGCGTCGGGTTCACCAGTTCAACCTGTAGCGTATAAGGATCGAGTGCCTTGATTCCTACGAGGGACGGATCTTTGATTTTTCCCGAGCTGAACTCTTCGCCGTTCTTTACGTAAAATAACTGACCGGCGTATTCCGAAGCGGTGACGGGATCCAGCACGCGAATCCACGAATAGACGACATCTTTGGTCGTAATCGGTTCGCCTGTAGACCACACGGCATTGGTGCGTAGATGGAAAGTATAGGTCTTGCCGTCTTCGGAGACTTCCCACTTTTCCGCGAGGGCTGGAACCGGCGTCGCATCGACCGGGTTCAGTCGCGCCAATCCCTCGAAAAGAGAATGTGCAATGCGAGCGTCGGCCTGGACGGTGACGATGGCTGGATCGAGCGATCCGGGCTCCGCGCCGTTGATGATGACAATGTCCGCTTTTTCTTCCTGCAGACAACCGGAGCAGAGGAGAGTGATTCCACACAAGGTCGCTTGCGTGAAACGAAGAAGCGTTTGGACGAGTTTTCCCGGATGAACTCCGAGAAAATTCGTCGTTTCCTTCATCGGCGAATTATTTCGCGGTGCCGTTGGTGGACGCAGCCGGTGCCGGAGCTAGAGCTTCGGTTGGCGTGGTCACTGGAGCGCTGACAGGTGCGTTCGAAGTCGTGGTCAACGGAGCGGTCATCGGGGCAGAAGCCGCTGGTTTGCTGGCGCCCCAATTGTCTTTCAAGAGACTGCCAGTGCCGCTCTTGCGGGACATGCCGTTCAACACGGCCAGTGCGAGGGTCAGCACAAAGAAAGTAATGGTGGCGTATTTGGTGATCTTTGTCAGGACGTTACCGGAACCTGCACCGAAAAGGGCGTCCGTGGCGGCACCACCGAAAGCCATGCCAGCGCCCGCTTCCTTCTTGGGCAACTGCACCAGCACCAACAAAATCAAAAAGATACAGTCGAGCACGAGCGCGACGGTAAACAGGCCAATAAGGAACGTGGTCATATACTTAAATTGAATTTTTGATTATATCAGCAAAACTGCGAATTTCCAGCGAAGCTCCACCGACGAGCGCGCCGTCAACGTCCGGTTGTCCCATCAATTCGCGGGCATTGGCCGGTTTAACGCTGCCACCATATTGGATACGAACGCGGCGCGCCACATTTTCGTCAAACATTTTTACGAGCAAATCGCGGATGAATTTATGGGCGTCCTGGGCCTGCTGGGTGGTTGCCGTCTTCCCGGTGCCGATCGCCCAGACGGGTTCGTAGGCAATGACGGTTTCTTCCATCTGTTCCTTGGACAAACCGGCGAGGCTGCCGCGAACTTGCGTTTCCAAAACCTTTTCGGTCTGGTTGGCTTCGCGTTCGGCAAGCGTTTCACCGACACAAACGATCGGCTTTAACGAAGCGGCGTGAGCGGCGAGCGCTTTTTTGGAAATTAATTCGTCGGATTCCTTTTGGTATTGGCGGCGTTCCGAGTGACCCAAAATCACGTAGCGCGCGGAGAATTCTTTCAACATCCCCGCGGCGATTTCGCCGGTGAACGCGCCGAAGTTATTTTCGCTCATGTTCTGGGCGCCAAGGCGGATGTTGGAATCGATGATTTCCTTGGAGACAGATTCTAGCGCCGTGTAAGGCGGGCAAACCACGATGTCGACTTCTTTCACGTTCGACAATTCGCGTTTCAAACCGCGCACGAGGTCCAGCGACTCCGCGACGGTTTTGTTCATCTTCCAGTTACCGGCAATAATTAACTTACGTTCTTTGTTCATTTGGGTTCAACAGAGAGGGATTACTTGTCACTGAGCGCCGCCACACCCGGGAGGACTGCGCCTTCCAAAAATTCCAGGCTCGCGCCGCCGCCCGTGCTCATAAAGGTTACTTTATCACCGAGCTTGGCTTTGTTCAGCGCCTTGACGCTATCGCCGCCACCAATGATCGATTTGGCGCCGTTTTTCTGGGTCGCGTCCACCACGGCTTTGGCGACCGTAAATGTTCCTTCGGCAAAACGCGGGTCTTCAAAGATACCCATCGGTCCGTTCCACAGAACGGTCTTGGCGCTGGAAATGACTTCGGAAAATTTCTTCGAGGTCGCGGGTCCAATATCAACACCTTCTTCGGCATCAGGAATATTCGGTTCCGAATTGATGCGAGGATTATTGAGATCGATGACCGGCTTGCCTTTTTTGTTCAGCTTGTCGGTTTTGACCGGTGTGGCCACGACGTTATCGCTTGGAATCAAAAATTGGACGTTCTTCCTTTTGGCTTTATCGAGCGCGGCTTTGGCGACATCCACCATTTCCGGTTCGACCAATGACTTACCTACTTTGAAATTCTGCGCCAGCTTGAAGGTGTAAGCCATCGCGCCGCCAATCAAAATGGTGTCGGCCTTGTCGAGCAACGCATCGATCACTTTGATCTTATCGGAAACTTTGGCGCCGCCGAGGATCACCACGAACGGACGGGCAGGGGACGCAAGTTCGTCACCGAGATACTTCAGTTCGCGTTCCATCAATAAACCCGCCGCGCATTTGCCGCCGCGCTTGGCGACGACACGAGCGATGCCTTCAGTCGAAGCATGCGCACGATGCGCCGCGCCGAAAGCGTCGTTGACATAAATATCCGCGACCTTGGCCAATTGTTCGGCGAAAACGGGATCGTTCGCTTCTTCCTGGTCGTAATAGCGAACATTTTCGAGCAGCAGGATTTCACCAGCTTTTAAAGCAGCGACCGCTTTCTCGACTTTTTCGCCGATGCAATCATCCACGAAGGAAACTTTGTGTCCGCTCATTTCCGCCAGTTTCGTGGCGACCGGAGCGAGGGACATCGACGGTTCGCGTTTGCCTTTGGGGCGACCGAGGTGTGCGGCAAGAATGAGTTTGGCGCCTTTACCGACCAACAACTTCAACGTGGGAAGCGTTTCTTTGATACGGGTCGTATCATTGATGACCATCTGGCCATCTTTTTCTTCCATGGGAACGTTGTAGTCGACGCGCATGAAAACGCGTTTGTCGCGGACGTCTAAATCATTAACCGTCAGTTTTGCCATAAACGGGCGCGAAGAATAGCGAACCCCCCGCACGAGTCAAAGAGAAACTCAAGGGCTTTCGGGGAAACTTCACGCCGAAATGGTTATTTATACCATATATAGTATGGCGCCAGCGGCGCATGGCGAATGCACTACGAGGCATTCGATCGGCTGCCCTCTTTTCAGGTCCTGACGATGGATACTGCGCTGAACGCACTCATCCCGCTGGCATTGGCAGCCCTGATGTAAAATTCAATGGTCGATTGTCGCGGCAACTCTTCGAAGGTAAAATCCGGATCGGCCGCAGAACCAATGGGCACCGGTTCGGCATCGACGCCAACGACACGTTTGTAAACCCGATAATAATCCGTTCCCGGCGACGGTGGGAACGTCAGCATCGCCGTGGTTTCGTTGACGACCACCACTTCCACTTCCTCCGGCGGTTCAGGAATGGCTATTGCCCCGGGCATGTTCAGGCCGAAGGCGAACCATCGCGGGTCGGTGGGGCTGATCAATTGATTGAGTTCTTCGATGACCCATCCCATCCGTTTGCGTAATTGTCGAAACGCGGCGTCGCGTTGCTCTTTCAATTGCGCAACCCGCAAGAGTTGGGAATTAATGGCGCTCCGGGTTTCGGTCAAAGTCGTGTTCAAAAGGCGCGCCCGTGCCGCCGTGAGTTGAAGCGAGGGCAGTTCATACGCCGGATTCGTCGTGAAAAATAAATCGAGCGTTTCCGTCAGATGAATTAACTCGTCGACCTTTACCGGCGTTTCCAGGGATTTCGCGTAGCCGGTCACGATCCAATCGGGAGAATGCGCGGTGCCAAAAACAGGCTTCAACACATCACGCGTCAGCATGCCGAGGTTCCGTGCTTCGAGGCGCGTTTCTTCTAATAACTCGCGCAGTTGGCTCAAGGCGATTTTGGCTTCGTTGTGTTCTGTGCGCGCCGTGACCGCGGCATCCCGATCGGCCCGGATCACGGGCCCGGTATTGTGCAGCATCCTGATGCTCGAAGCGTGTCTGTCGGAGCCGTCCGCCAGTTTTTCGATCGAAGCGATCATTCCGTTCATATTTGTTGGTCTTGGATTTTCCATAACTTTAAATTTTTAACTTTCTGTGACCAAAAGCATAGCAGGGGGGGTAGGGAGAAAATGGCGGCACCCCCGGTCAAAAAATTAATTATTTTTTGCGGGGTTAAAGGCTTTGTTTACAGGGTTTTGCGCAATTCCCCCTGAACAATTCGTGAATTCAGCCCCTGCAAATTGTTGTGAAAATCTATTTTTTTTTCATTTTTCCACCGAAAAGAGATTTGAAACGGGTTTGAATCGGAACGATGAAATTCCGACGCGGACGGAGCGCTTTCGGAAAAGGCAAATGCAGATTTGCGTCCGCTAAAAGTCTTTCCATGAGTGCGAACGAGCGTTTGCGTTCCTCTCAGCGCTTTTGGGAATTCTAAATTCGGATTTACGACCGGCAAAAGCGTTGGGCTCAGCCCAAATCTTGATTCGCACCGTTGCGGAGGCTTTGATTCGACCCAAATAAGGATTTGCGTCCGAAAAAAGTCTTTCGACAGGTGCAAACGGAGATTTGCCCTCAGCAAAAGGTTCATTGCTTCGACAAAAGTAAATTCCCTCCTGTTACGATCGGCCGCAGTTTGGGATTGCTGGAAACGGAG
>CBHTTJ010000104.1:0-20644 GCA_966095605.1 uncultured bacterium
TCCCACACATTTCGGTCGATGGAAGCCTCCTTTGCGACTTTTCGTCTTGAACCAATCCGCCTTGCCGCAGAACGTGTATGAATCTCATGGATACACCCTTATCTGGAGAAAAATCGTCTCTGCACGCAAACGTCGTGGGCGCCTTTAACGAGGAGCAACAACGCGCGATCGTTTCCAAAGTGACGTGGCGACTGCTTCCGCTGCTTTTCTTCTGTTACATCATCGCTTACATCGACCGAATCAATGTCGGGTTCGCCAAACTTCATCTCCGCGAAACCCTCGGGGTGAGTGAAACAGTGTTCAACAGTGTGTACGGATTCGGCGCCGGGTTGTTTTTCATCGGCTATTTTCTGTTCGAGGTCCCAAGCAATCTCATTCTTCAACGCGTCGGTGCGCGCATCTGGATTGCCCGCATCATGATTTTCTGGGGAATCGTCTCGCTCGGCTTCATGTTCTTGAAAAGTGTCAGCATGTTTTACGTCATGCGCTTTCTGCTCGGCGCGGCGGAAGCGGGTTTCTTTCCCGGAGTGATTCTCTATCTCACGTTTTGGTATCCGATCCGCGAACGGGCCCGCGCTGTCGCGATGTTTGCGCTGGGCGGAATCGTGGCGGGGGTCATCGGCTCGCCGATCTCCGGTGCGTTGCTGCATCTGGACGGACTCGGCGGACTTGCCGGATGGCAATGGCTTTTCTTGATTGAAGCCATTCCCGCCATTCTGATGGGTCTGGTGGTCCTTTGTTTGTTGCCCAATGGCCCGCAGCAGGCGAAATGGCTCACCTCGGAAGAAAAAGCATGGGTGCAATCGCGAGTGGACACGGAAAACACGAGCGCTCCGACGACGCATTCGAACCTCGGCCAGGTCTTTTCCAATGGGCGCGTCTGGATGTTCTGCCTGCTCTATCTTCTTCTGAACAGCGGCGGTTACGGTTACGAAATGTGGCTTCCCTCAATTGTCAAAAGCTTTTCCGGACTCAGCGATTGGGCCGTGGGCTGCATCAATGCGATTCCTTACTTCGCTGCTGGGGTCGCGATGCTGCTGGTCTCGCGTTATTCCGATTGTTCAGGCAAACGCAAAAACGTCGTGGCCATGGCGGCGATGATCTCCGCTATCGGATTCGCTTTCAGCGCGTATTTTCAAAACCCGTTCCTCGCGATGGCAATGCTGACGCTGGCATTCGTAGGCCTCAAATGCACGGTCGCTCCCCTGTGGGCGATGGCAACCACCTTCCTCGGTAGTACCGTTGCGGCAGCTGGGATTGCTCTCATCAATTCCGTGGGCAACCTCGGCGGATTCATCGGACCGTATCTGGTTGGAGTAATCAAAGACAAAACCGGCAGCCCGGTTATCGCATTATTGCTGTTGGGAGGCGCGCTTCTGACAATGTCGCCTCTCGCCGTGATACAACGTGAGCCAGGGGAGAAGGATAAAGCATCCGACGTAGACAATTTATAAAAATGGTCACAACGGGGAATACAGAATAAGGAAGAAAATGGGGTGGTCGACGGGACTCGAACCCGCAACAGCCAGAACCACAATCTGGGACTCTACCATTGAGCTACGGCCACCAATTAGGGGGGCTAAGCTAAATTTCCCAGTGCCTCACGTCAAGCAATGTCTCACAGAAAAGGGAACTCCCCACAATCAGAAGATATAACTACGGAGCCGGTACCAGGACCGGTCCGCTGGCAATCGGTCCCGGGTTCAGCATTTGTTGCAGCTGCAGCTTTTGGTAGGCATCCGACCCCAAAACCCTCTCGAGGCTCTTTTCCCGATCGGCCTCCACCGCAATGACCGCATCATTTTTCTGTTCTGCGGTGAGAGTCGGGTCTGCCTGAATCCGAACCAATTCGGCTTCGGTGGTCTGGTTGATCTGATAAATAGGAGCAAGCAGGTTCGTCGTCACACCCGCTTGTTGCATCGTGGAGACTGCCTGTTGGTAAAGCGGGTCCTGATTTTGCTTATAGGCTGTGTAACGTTCCGGCCCCAGCGTTGCGCGGAGTAAAGCCTCGCGCTGGTTATCAAGAGTCTGCTGCATCCGTATGCTGGTCGCATCGCCAGCCACGCTATAAACCGCCAGCTGATCCTCCATGGGATCGCGAGCACGAAACAACGCGCGGAACTCCTCGGGCGTCAGGCTGACGCCTCGCAATTCTTCCCGCATCTTTTTGGCCGTTTCCGAATAGCGCAGGAGAAACTCCTCGAGTTGAGCCGGAGTTAAAATCTTTGCCAGATCGGCCCGGTTTTGTTGGCGCACTTGAATCAGCGCCGCGTAATCAATCGGGCGCCCTTCTTTTTCCGCGGCATCACTCAGCTGCTTGATTTGTTGCTGAGCCCGATGATTGAGGTCGTAGACCTGCTGTTTGGCGTCCGGGGAAAGGTCGCCCAGAACCGGCCCATTCAAATTAATCCCATCGTGTTCCGCGGCGTCCTGTTGTTGCGCCAATTCCCAGTTTGGACCAAGCAGCCGATCGAGCATGGCCTTTCGCTCGAGTTCCAGCGCTCTTAACTTCGCCTGGTTTTTGCGCTGAACCTCAGGATCCAGATCGGATTTCCACCACTCGAATTCGGCGGGCAGGATTTCCTTCTCGCGTCGATGCGCATAGAGTTGGTTAACGTCGGCAACGATGATGTCGCAGATCGTCTGTTCGGGACATCCGATCTCGCGCAGGTTATTAATATAAGCAACGTAGTCCGCGGATTCCACTTCGTGCCACGTGAAATTGAGACGGCGGACAATGACGTTGGTTTTGGTCTCGTGCTCGAACGGATTAAATGGCCGCGTAATTTTGGGCGGAGGGCTGGGATGATGTTTTTGCGCGAAGGAATACCAGCCATAAGCCAGAGCGAGGTTTATGGCGAGCGATGCGATCAGTAAAGTTCGCGCACGCATTATTTAATAATCTCCCAATTGTGGAACGATGCAAGGAAGGAACGCCGGTTCGAGGGTCAGGGAAAAACGGAATTCCTGCGGGGCCTTAAGGAACAAGTTTGTAACCCACGCCGTGCACGGTCAGGAGGTGTTTGGATTCGGCGCCGTTATCTCCCAGTTTTTTCCGCAGTTGCACGATGACCTGGTCGAGCGTTCGCGTGGTCCCCGCGTAATTGTATCCCCACACTTCATTGAGAAGTTTATCGCGGGAAAACACCTGGTTCGGGTGTTCGTAGAATAATTGCAAAAGCTTCAGCTCTTTGGCGGTCAGCTCTTCCTCGGTCTTTCCGCGACGCAGGAGAAAGGTCGTTGGATCAATCATCGCCGAACCGATCTGAAAAGGCTGGACCGGCTTAACGCCTTCTTTTTTCCCCGCAGGCGATCGTCGCAACAGCGCATGAATACGGGCCAGCAGTTCACGCACCCCAAATGGTTTGGTCACGTAGTCGTCGGCTCCGAGTTCCAGCCCGATAACCTTATCCATTTCCTGCCCTTTTGCGGTAAGCATGAGAATGGGAGCGGAGAATTTCTTCGCTCGAAGCTGTTTGCAAATGTCGTAACCACTTAAGCCCGGCAGCATGACGTCAAGGACGACAAGGTGCGGACAACATTTGCCGGCGGTGGCAATGGCCTGGTCGCCCCGATTGCAGGCGACAACGTCAAAATTTTCGCTGCGAAGGATTTCTTCGAGTCCCAACGCAATATGCGGATCATCTTCGACGATGAGGATCTTGGT
This sequence comes from uncultured bacterium, assembly GCA_966095605.1. Lineage (GTDB taxonomy): Bacteria > Verrucomicrobiota > Verrucomicrobiia > Limisphaerales > JACDHS01 > CBHWET01. The sequence continues at coordinate 3,668 of CBHTTJ010000104.1, forward strand.
CTTCATGTTGGGCTCACTGGAAGCTGAAGCGTGAAACAACTACCGCCACCTTCACGTGGCTTATAAAGAATTTCGCCTCCGTGCGCCCGCGCAATCTGACGTGCGAGCGTCAACCCCAAACCGGAACCTTGAATCCCACTGCTCAAGGAATCGTGCGCTCGATAAAATTGCTCGAAAATCTTTTCCTCCAAACCTCGCGGCACACCCAGACCGCGATCCGCAACGGAAAGCTCAGCCGTCGCGCCGCTTTTCTTCAAATTGAGGACAATTTCTTTTTTCTCGCCCGAATATTTTTCCGCATTGGACAACAAATTTACCACGATCTGGGCAATCGCATCGCGATCGGCATTCACCGGCACGATTGAGTCATCGCAGGAACACTGCAATGAAAAGCCTGCTTGCTCCAGATGAGGCCGATACATTTCGCAGGTTTCGTGGACCAACTCAGCGAGGTCCCACTTCTCGACATGATATTTTTTCTCGCCGCGCTCAAGCCGCGCAAAGTCGAGGACGTTATTGATGAGGCGCGTGAGACGACCGCTTTCTGCGTTGATGATGTTTAGATACGAAAGCTGTTTCTCCGGCTCCTTCACACGTCCATCCGCGAGAAGTTCTGAAAACATGCGAATGGAGGTCAAAGGTGTTTTTAGTTCGTGCGAGACATTGCTCACGAAATCGGTCTTCTGCCGCGCCAACAGCAACTCTTTCCTCAGGCAATGCACAATCAGCCAGCTTCCGACTCCGATCGCGGCCAGAAGAATGGCAACCAGAAGACTCAAGGTCAGACGCGCCGTCCGAACGGCCTGACCGACGTTCGCCGGATTCAATGTATAAACCGCTACTTCCCAATGTGGGAGCGCATCACCGATTTCCGTCGCCACCACCGGACGGCGCCAATTCGCGGAAAATTGCGGAAGAGATCGCGCGACCGGCCGTGCGGTGTCATCCAGCAATGCCACACAAATTTCTTTGCGCAAACTGACGTCGAGATCGTTCACATAATCTTTCACTCCCTCCACGAGCATCGGCAGGGCCAGTTGAGTACCGAAGACCAGATCAGCGCGACGCGGTGCACGATACCAGATTAAGACGTTCAATTTGTTGTCCGAGAAGCGAGCGAGTGTTCCTTCGCGTTGTTCGCCGATAATCTGGCGAAACTCCGCTTCCGATGGGGCTACTTTTGAAATCGTTGGATCCTCCGGAGGGTCAATCGGGACAGCAATTTGTTGCTGTGGAATAACACTTCGTTTTTGTTGCAGGTTCGATTCCCCTTTTTGCATCGGCGCTTTCAAAGCTTGATTTGCCGTCGAATCTTTTTTGGTGGGCGCACTCCAGTAAACCTCGGAAGGCGTAACACTGCAGAGGAACGTTTTGTTGGCTTCGTAAAAACCAGGACAACTGACCGGCGACGGCGAAAGTATGTCCCCCTTTAAAGTAACGACGAAACCGACCTGCGCGTAGGGCCAGTTCGTTTTAATACGTTCATGAAAGTGGGGAGCCAAGGTCGTACTGTCTGAAAGCATTCCTTCGACGAGCTGCGCAAATTCGTGCTGTCGGCCAACCATGAAATTCTGAACCTCGCTGGCAATGGAGTCGGCGACTTTTTGGTAGAGGAGTGATTGCTGCCGTTCGACAGCGAATTGCTGGTCACGAAGAGATCGCATCGCGAGCCACGCCAGGACGAGGCTCGGCACGAAGACCGCGAGCACAAACACCATCGCTAATTTTCTCATCGCAGCAGAACGATCTTCTCCCATTCGCTTCATCGAGTCGATTACTATTGAATTGCCTTTCTCAACTGCTCATGCAGGAGCACAACGTCCGGCGTAACCCCGGCGAACGAGGCCGCGTGATAAAACATCGGATCACCAAAACGTCCGTAATCCTTCAACGTTTGCCCCAGTTGTTTTCGCGCCTCTACATCTCCACCTTTGGATTTTTTGATCTGCTCAATCAGACCTTCTGCAAGGCGGGGGAAATGACCTCCGTGCGGCCAACCATCACTCGGACCAAGTCGCCGGGCGTCGGCTGCATGGTCAGAGGAAGGGTTTGATCGGTCCACCGGCGCGGCAAAACATAAAGAACGCGCAATCCTTCCTCCTCGAACCACGACTTATCCCACGTCTTCACCATCGCCGCGGCTTCGCGTGGATACAATTGCTCGTTGATCAGGGACTTTTCCATTTTCGAGGCGATGCTCGAGGAAACTTTTTTAATCGCACTCAACCCATTTTCATTGTCGATGATGATGGACTTTTGCTCCTTCGGTTCGAGCTTATCGACATAAACATATTTTCCTTCCTGCCGATGCACTTTGAGGAGGAAGAGATGACGCAATGTTTCGTTACGGATGTTGGCGATCGTGACGACATCATTGGTGGCAGTCACGCGCAAGGGCGTCGAAAAGCTCCCAACCCCTCGGTAAAAAAGAAACTTTTCCACTTCAGCTGAGTTGCTTGCGCTCGTGCGAACAAACGCAGAGTCTGTTTCTCTCGCCGCGAAATAGTGGTTACCCGATTTTTCGAAAGGCATCATTTGTGACACGCCTTTCTTAAATGACGGAATAATTTCCCCTCTCCAGCGAATGAGACTCTCCGAAATCAGGTCATTCGACGCGCCTAAGTGGTCTGTGATGATCGCAGGTCGCATGTCCCGAGGTGCGAGGATCATTGTAGCAGGTTGGACGTCGCCGCTCCGCGATGGACCTATTGCCTTCGCCTGAGGAAACCATTCGGTGATGTGTCCCTGCGGAAATTTTACCGTCAGGTCCAGGTCGAGCACTTTATCGGAGTAAAAATAAATCACCGGCGTTTCCATACGTTGCAGCGCCATGAAGGAGCTCTTGATACCGCTACCGAATGCTGCAACGCGATTATTTCCCGGCTTGCGCCAATCATAGACAAAGGCGGGCAGTTCGGCTGTTTGATTCGGCTGCCACTGCAAGAGTTGCCCCTCGGGACTTTGCAGCGAAGTGAACGTTCCCCATTCGTGTGCGACCAGATCAGTTTTACGGTCGTTGCCTCGCGAAACGAGGACAACCAGGATCAAAGCAAACACAATGGTAAACAAAGCGCCATAACGCTTCCCATACACGGTAAGTGATCTCATTTTCATAAAATCAACTTCCCATGAAACAGCCCGAGGGTTGTCATTGGCCCGTAAAAGAATTGTAAAAAAATTGTAAGACGGTTTTTCTGATGTCGATGAAAGAGCAGACCGAATCTTCCGCGATGCCCAAAGTTCCGCCGCCCGGGAAGGACGTCGTTCGCCGGGCGGTTATCGATGTTGGCACCAATTCGGTGAAACTCTTGATTGGCGACGTGACAAAAAACGGTGTCGCTCCCGTCTGGGAAGGAAGCGAGCAAACTCGACTCGGACGCGGATTTTACGAGACCCACATTTTACAACCTGATGCGATCAAACTTACGGCGAACGCCGTCGGAAAGTTTGCCCGCCTCGCAAAAGAAGCTTCAGCGGCGTCAGTCCGAATCATCGCGACCAGCGCCGCTCGCGACGCGAAAAATCCGAACGATTTGGTGAACGCCATTCACGCCAGTGCTTCCCTGCCGCTGGAAGTAATCTCGGGTGAACAGGAAGCAGAACTGGCGTTTCAGGGCGTATGCACCAACACCAAGCTGATGCGCTCGCCGTTGCTGATCCTCGATGTCGGTGGCGGCAGCACGGAATTTATTCTCGGCGAAAAAGGGCATCAGGAATTCCGTGAAAGTTTCCAACTGGGAACGGTTCGTCTCCTGGAACAGTTACCCCACTCGGATCCGCCGAAACCGGAAGAACTCGAAGCCTGCCGGAGATGGCTCAAGCATTTTCTGCACGAACGCGTGGTCCCGAAGTTGAAATCTGCTCTGGCTGAAAAAACAAAGGTTCAGCTGGTGGGCACAGGTGGCACTACGACCATTCTCGCGCGGATGGAAAACAAACTGGAAAATTATGACCGGGACATCATTGAAGCGACGGCTTTGACGCAGGCGCAGGTGCGATCAGAAACAGACCATCTCTGGAGGCTGACGTTGGCACAGCGCCAGCAGATCGTCGGTTTACCGGCGAAACGTGCGGATGTCATCCTGTTCGGCATCGCCATCTTTGAATCGATCATGACCGAGTTCAACCTTTCAACCTTGCAGATCAGTACGCGCGGATTGCGCTATGCTGCCTTGCTTAAAAGTTGAGGGATCCCTTCTGGAGAGGGACGAAAGGCCGGTTTGAACTCAGAAGCTGACCCCTTCCGATTTATGTTTCATTCCTTCCTCTGATCCTCAGACGCCCCGGATTCGTTGGAAGGTTTTCAGGAGCGGGAATCAGTGGGTTGACTACAGGTTCAACCACCGTTTTCTCCTGGTTGACCGGAAAGAACTTTATGGCGGCAAATGGAATGCCGAGATCTTCAGAATAGTGCAGTTGTGTCACTTGTTTCGAAAGGACTTCGAAGTTGTTGAAAAGTTGCTTCGCGGAGTTTTGCAGATGAAAAACGCCCGGCTCCTGCATTTGGCGCGAGGCCCGAATGCGGTCGCCGGTCGAGGGGTGGGTGTCAAACAAGCTCGCCTTTTCCAATCCCATCGTATCCTGGAGCTGCGTTCGTTTCTCGGGCGGCAGCGCGCTGTCTCTCCACAACAAATAAGATGAAAAATCGTCGGGCAACTCTCGCGATGAGGTGAAGGTCTGGCGCAAATCTTTGTATGTTGGTTTCAGCAAGGCACCGAGAACGTGAATGCGCTGGAAGGTTTCTTCGAACGATTGACTGCCAACGAGACGGATCTGGTAGGTGTCGGCATCGTATTCCATGCGACGTGCCAAAAATGAACTGATGAAATGCCCGAAGAGCATGAGAAGAAAAAGAACCTGACGCGAAAACCAAACCCCCATTTGTGCACATCCCACAATCATAACGGTGCGCCAGTCCTCGGCCCCTGCGGAAAATTCTTCAAGCCAGACGTCCCATTGGTCGCGTTCGTAAACAACGCGCGCAAACCATAGATTCACTCTGTTGATTAAATACCTCAGGCGCATGCCGAAGCCCTGCGTAAAGTGACCAAATTCGTGGGCAACCACACCCGCGAGCTGTTGCATGTTAAGTCCGGCGATCAACGGAATGCCAAGCGTCAGCACCATGTCATTCCCAAAAAGGCTGATCAGACCCCGACGAAAACCCGCGGAGGCATTGAGGTTGCAATCCAGATCAATGCGCTTCGGCATAGGTGCGCCCACCAGATCACAAATCCTCGCGATAAAGGCGAACACAGCTGGTTCCGAGGCGGGATTTAAAGCCAACGGTTGAGCGGCGCGGGGGCGTCGTGCAAACAGTGGTTTTACCAGGAAGAACACCAAAATACTGCCAACAAACAACGGACAGATGTAGAGCATCAACTTCAGGAAATAAAGACGGACCCCACCGACACTGCTTTTTAAAAGGAACGTAAAATGTGTGGCGTAAAAATAAACACCCCACCCCGCGAGCCCAACGAGTGCCAAATAAATCACGGGCAACAACAGCATCACGACTGCAACGAGAAATAGTCCCAGTTGATAAAGGAAACCGGTCGAAGGTTTGTTAATACCTCCGGCGAATGCATTTAAGATGCCGACTGCGGAAACTTTGGACGGCGAGTCGTCGATCGGCTCAAGCCGCATGAGACAGGTTTTCGCCGAGCAATGGGGACAATCGACATTCGAGTCTGCGGCTTCGGCTGGGAATTGAATGGGATTACCGCAGTGTTCGCAGTCACACTTTAAAAAATCAACGTTGTTCATGGGGCCAGGACCTGCGGAAGAATGGAGGGTTTAGAAGACCCTCGCAAGCTCAGGTTCTGGCCCTTGTCATAGCAACGCGATTGGTTGATCGCAGACTCGCAAGCGGGTCTCAGGTGCAACCGCGCAGCAGAAACAATACGAATAAAACAGACACGGGAACGCCCATCAGCCAGAGAACAATCCAGCCAATGCGGCCTTCCTGCGATTGATGTGGGATCGGGATTTTCATGGGACCTCCTTTTAACGCAGGCAGGAAAAACAGTTTTCCCGCCTACCGGAACTAACGCCCCGACGCGATCCCCTTCAATGGGTGAAAAACCTGAACTAATAGCTCAGCGAGAAGCCGCCGTTCTCGAGCGTTACCGAACCGATGCCGCTGCCGGAACTGAATTTGAAAGTTCCATAGATGACCCGTCGATCCACATCCACGGTCACCAACGCCCAACCGCTCATCGCCATACCACTGATCGAAACGCCCGGACCGGTTTCCGCGTAGACTCCCGTCGCGTCCGTGAGAACGCCATTAAACTGATAGAAATTTTCGCCGGGACTCAAATTGTTAAAGCTGATTTGCAGTTCCTTCCCGCCATACCGCGAGAGCATCAGCCCATTCATCTGCAGAAAATTCCCTGACAGGAACGTCGACAAGCGAAGGCCTCGTGAAAGAAACGCTTTTCCATTGATGGTCGCTTTCAAAAAGTCAGTTCCAGGCAGAACGGCTTCGGCGCGCGGGATAATCAATTCAACGGAGCGAATTCTTGCCGCTGCTTGCGACAGATAGTTTGCTGCCACCGCAGGACGAGATTCGAAAAAGGCCTGGTCGAGCAACGTGTTCACTTTGCTCAATAATTTAAAACAACTGGCCGAAAGGCCGGAAGGGTACGCCTTTGCCGCACGGTAAAGTAAGTCGCCATAGGTATCGTCAAGGTCCCAAAGATAGGCCATGACGGCGTCGTGCAGATATGGCTCAAAGGTGTTCGAAAGAGAGGTTCGCATCAACGCGCTTGAGACCACAGTCAGGGTTCGCAGGTCGTTGGCCATGGTGGCGGCGACCGGCCGATTGAGTTGTTTCTGTGCTCCCTTCAAAACGAGCACCAGGGCTTTGTTCATTGGCACGGCGTTGGTGGCAATTGAAAGCTGGTAGTCAATTTCACTCGAGGTATCGGATAAATAGGACCTCAGAAGCGCGGCGTTTGCCGCACCTGTACTGGCGATGAGGAGTAAAAACAGCGGCAGGATGAAGCGCATAAACCCACTGTTGATTGTTGAATATATAAAAGCAGGAGACGAAACCGCGACAGAAGAACGTTGTTTTGTTTGCATAACTTAGGAGACAGACCATTAACACCTGTCGGCGTGAGCCCAAGGCCCACATCCACGACACGGCACCGCCGTGTTGGTTCCGACAGCAAGGAGTTGCGGAGAAGTGAAATGATGCCCGGTTTTTTTGTCAAATACAATTAACGGTTGGCGGCCCTCGCGTTGGCGATTTTTTGGCGATCAAGGATGAACCGCGCAATTCGGTCGTAATGAGCGCGCATATTGGGTTGTTTGGCCTGCGCTAATTCCGCGAGGGCTCCTCCCCCTTCATAATATGCAATTGAGGAAGTCTCCTTTGCGCCAAGACGTTCAAACGCATCGAGATAAACATCGAAGCGACGTTCGAAATTTGCGGGATCACTCATCATGCGACCATCGAATTCCATTTCCATGCCCATCCCGGCATCTTTGGCAAAGCGGCAGGCGTCATCGAGGCGAGTATCCGGCACCTCGGGATGAAAGAAATGGTTGGGCTGTTGCCACGCAACATCAAAACCTTCAGCGCGCCAGACTTTTTGACGTTGGCCGGGTTGCCAGTATGGAATCCAGAAGAACTGTTGGGCACGAGCATGAACAGTCTTCGCAATCAACGGGACAATTTCATTCGTTTTGGATGCGCCCTCGTGGACCCAGTAAAAACCGGCAAGCTCGAGCTGGTGCGGCGCGAGCGCTTTCCATTTTTCCAACGCCTTGTCCAAATACCATTCCACTGCTGCGACTCGGTCATTGGTTTTACGAAAATCCAATGCTCGACCTTGCAACGCGCCCCAATTGGTTTGACCGGCAATCGGAACGGGCAACGTAACGACAACCTGGCGTCGCCGCGTTGGCGCGCCAATCCGCGCGGCCGTTGCACGGCAAAGCTGTTCAAGTCGTGGAACGCCGTCGTCTGAGAAATTCTTCTCCAACAAATTTAACCAATGTTCCTGGCGCGCCGCCGGCATCGTTGGATGAGGCTGGTAGGAATTTCGCTTTCCATCCTGGAATTCGATGAAGAGGAACCCGTCGAACAACCATTGTTCTTTTCCTGTCACGTCGCGATAACTGACGTATGGCGCGAGACGTTCTTCCGTCCACGGCCGACGCTGTGTCCCGCCCTGATATATCAGAGCGAGATCAGTGATATTTGGTTTCGTCTTTTGCCACAGCGGAAAATACTGTCCCGATTCGGCAGCGTGGAGTGACAGCGATCCGCAAAGACACGAAGCAAAAAGAATTACGAAAGATATTACGCGCATCAGCCGTGTTTCGACGTCACCAATGAGGCGAAATTCACTCCGTTACCGATTTACGAATTATTGGTGTGCAAGAAACTCAACGAGGTTCCGCAAATCCCTTTGCGAGAGAATCGTCGCCAGATCATTGGGCATGGGTGACAAGCCCCGTTGCTGCTGTTTAATCTCTTTTCGCGCAACTTTCACGAGACCGTCCTCCGGGGAGTTGATAACCATTTCCGCTTCGTTCGTGCTTTTGACCTGCCCGGAGTAACTGTTTCCGTTGTGCAGATAGACCGTCACGTTATCAAATCCCGCCGCGATTTGTTTGTTGGGAAAAACAATGGATTCCAAAATGTAGTCCCGGGTTTGTCGTTGGCCGATGCCTGAAAGTTCGGGACCAACATCGCCGCCTTCGCCGTGGATTTTGTGACATCTAAAGCACGCCGCCTCCTGGCGTTCGAAAAAGATCTTACGTCCTTCAGCCGCGTTTCCTCCAAAAAAGGCCGGGCGATATTTAGCGAGGGCATCCGAAGCAGAAAGAGAATCTTCATATTCCTTCAGTTTGTTTCGGAACGCGCGGCCACTGCGCTTCGCCGCTGCATCGAGAATGTCCAATTGGAGTTCTTTCTCCGCTTTTCCCTGCAACATTTTATCCAACCATCGCGAAACGATGCCATCTGCGGATTTTCCCGGAACCGATGCGAGCATTTCCAAGGCATTCTGTTTATCCCGAATGCCTCCCTCCATTAAAAGTTTTCGGAGTTCTTTCACGGCATGTTCCGGCTCGCTTTGTGTCTCCAACCGGAGCGCTGCAACGCGGAATACACTGCTCGGATCCTTTTGCGCCAATTGTATCGCCTTTTCCAGGCGCGCATTTTTTTGATCGCGCATGGCCTGCAGGGCTTCGACCCGAACGCGCGGACTGAAATTGGTTTGCGTAGCTATCGAAAAGAGATCGACGTCTTTAAGTTTTAGATGGGTGGCAGCTTGCACCGCCGCAACTCGGACGGCATCAGGTCCACTCTGCAACACCTCGGCAAAAACTGAGCCAAAAGCCTTTACTGCAGCTTCATTGCCGCGCGGATTGATCGGACGATAAAGCCCCACGATGCGATCCCGCACCGGGGGATTCGACCAGATGCCGAGAAGTTCGACGGCTTCAACGCGCAGCGATTCCGGCATGGTCGTATTTGTGGCGCATGAGGCGAGTGTTGCTGCATTGGTTTCCGATCCAAGGCGAAAGCGAGCATTCAACACACGACGCGCAATGGGATTCCCGCTGTCCGGCCGTATGGCTACTCCGGCCAAAGCGGGCATTGCCTCTGGAATCGGCACGTCATAAATCGCACGCGCAGCCTCAAGCACGACGCGCGGGTCTTCATCGGAAAGGAAACTTTTGATTGCCGGCGACTTTAATCGCCGCATGGCGAGCAGCGCTCCCATGCGTACCGAGGCTGAGGAATCTTTTGCGACAACTGCAAGAGTCTCTTCATCTGCTAAGGATGTTAACGCCATGACTCCGGCGTGACGGAGATAAGGATCCTTATCTCCATTCGCCCGCAGGAGCGTAACGATTCCTGCAAACGCACTTTTGCGTCCCAATTTGCCAAGACCCATTGCGGCGAAGAATTGCACGCGCGCATTGGAATCATTCAACGACTTGAATAAGCCATCATAAGCATTGGCAAAATGATGATCGCCGAGAACCTTCGCCGTCTGCGCGCGGATTTCGGAGTCGGCATCCTTTAACAAAGAAACCAATGGTTCCAATGCTGAGGCTGTATTGATTTGCCCCAACGCCCAGATCGCGTGGATGCGTGCGAGTTGGTTTGAATTTCGGCCCGCGGCATCGACAAGTGCGTGAATCGCTTCTTCTTTCTTCTTCGCGAGAGCGAATTGCGCTTCCTGTCGCACTCGCATGTCCTCGTGCGAAAGCAAAGTGATCAATTGCGGCAATGTCTCATTGTCCATTCCTTCGGCGAGGAGTCTTTTGGTTTCGCGGACAATTGAGCTTTGATCGAGTGCACGATCGTGAAGGCGGTAAAGACGAGCTTTGTTGTTCTTTTCCCAGCCATTGGGCCAATCAAGAACATAGACTCCTCCATCGGATCCAAAATCCACGTCCACGGGCCAAAGATCCCAAAACAGCTTGCCTTCCATTTTTTCGGCAGAGTTGTTGACTAAAGATTCTGCCGAGCCGCTCACTTTAAAACCTGCACCGTCCGGCTCCACCGTGAAAGACCGGACGCCCCCGGGATAATCACAGAGGAAAAAATGGTCTTTGAACTGCGCGGGCAATCCTGTCCCAGGGTAATACACCAGTCCAGCAGGGCCGTGACCGATATGGGCGATCGGCGGAACGATGTATGCAGCTTCATTTGCGGCGCCACATGTCCAAAGTTTATCAGCATTCCACGCACCCATTTTTGGCAACCATTGCCACCCCATCGTCCAACCATTGTCGGCACCTTCCACCGCATAAACCCATCGCGCCGGATCACCACCATCACCATTATTATCCCCGGTCCACAGATTTCCGTATTTATCAAACGACAGTTCTTGAGGATTGCGCAGCCCGTAGCAAAACACTTCCAATTCGGTCCCATCCGGATTGCAGCGAAAAATTGAACCGGTATCCGGATAAAAAAATTCTTTTCCCTCCGCTTTTACGTTGGCCCCACGGTCCGCGATGCTCCAATAAAGTTTCCCGTCAGGCCCGAACCGCAAGCCGTGCATGTCATGTCCGCTAAATGCAATGTGCACGCCGAAACCACTGAACATTTTGTCCTGTTTATCGGCAACACCGTCGCCGTTGGTGTCTTGCAATTTCCAGAGATCAGGAATGCAGGTGAAATAAACATTTCCTTCACGCGCCGCCACGCCGGCAGCGACACCGGAAACAGATGTTTTGAAATCATTCGCAAACGTGGTGCCGTGGTCGAAATTCCCATCTCCATCGGTATCCGTGATCATGCGAATACTTTCAGACTCCACTTCGAGATCATGCCAATCGACTTTCCCGTCACGGTTGAAATCTCCAAACCCCCTGGATTGCAATTTTTCAATGAGAGCTTTGTTTTCCGGCACTAAAGTCTTCCGAAAAAAGGCGGCTCGTTCTTCCACCGTGCGCAATGCGAAATCAGCATCGAGCCATTCCTGGAAACCGCGAATATCGAAAACGGTTGTTTTCCGCCGTCCTGTTTCCACAGCATAGACCCGCCCCAGGTTGTCAAAACAGAAGCTTGAGATGTTTTGAATCAAAGGCTCAGAGGCTACTAAATCCATTTTCAATCCGGGCGCCGTTCGAAACTTTTTCATTGCTTCCGCCGGATCGTCGGGTTCCGCATTCTTGCGCTTCTTCGTAGGGGCAGTGGTCGCCGCTTCGGGAGATGGATCTGCCTGACTTTTTGATGGAAGAAGAACCAACGCCGTTGCGAAAAACGCACCCAAACAGAAGCCTTTCAGAAAAAATGGTCGTATCGCGGGGATTAAATGGGATCGCATCTCTGGTTACGAAGACGTCACCCGCAAAATCGAGGTTACCGCGATCAAGCCGCGCCAAGAAATGGAAACGAAACTGCAATTCCGGTGGAGAAATGCCTTCGATCGCCGAACACCATAAAGAGGACAATGAAAAGTTCCATTTACCCCAAAGACTTTATCGCACGGTAGTTCTAACAACATGTTTCCAGCGTTTTTCACGACAATCTTTTTCTCACTGTCCGCGATTTCCGGAAACCGCTGCGCGAAAACCTTTGGGGGGCTGGAGGCAAACTTCTGGCGCCTGACAATCGCAACCATTCTGCTTGGCTCTTACGCGCATCTTTTTGGCCAAAGCATTTCTGGAAATGCTGCCTCGGTATTTATGCTGAGCGGGTTGGTCGGCGTCGGAATCGGTGACATGCTGTTCTTTCAAGCGCTTCCAAGGATTGGATCACGTCTCACCGTTCTTTTGATCCAATGTTTGTCTGTGCCCTTCGCTGCTTGCGTGGAGTGGCTGTGGCTCGGGACAACACTTTCGGCAAAACAACTTGGGTGCAGCGGGCTGGTCTTGATCGGCATTTCCATGGCGTTGTTTCCGATTCATCACGCGACGTCGTCGCGAAAGGAAAAAATCGCCGGCGTGTTGTTCGCCATTTGCGCGGCAATTGGAAATGGCTTCGGAGCTGTATTGAGTCGAAAGGCTTATCGGCTCGCAACGGAATCAGGCTTGAACATCGACGGACCCTCCGCCGCGTTTCGCCGAGTCCTCGGAGGTTTACTGGTCGGCGCAACAGTCCTGCTGATTGTTCGCTGGCCGTTGATCCAGGAATTCTTTCGCAAGCGCAATTTCTCCCTCGCTCCTGACTATAAGGGTAAGTGGCGGCGTTCGTGGCCGTGGGTTCTGACGACCAGTCTCGCTGGCCAAACGCTTGGCGTCACTTGTTTCCAATGGGCCTTGAAAAATAATCCCACGGGAGTTGTTCTCCCGATTGTCGCCACCACTCCCTTGGTTGCCATCCCCTTTTCCTGCTGGTTGGAAAAGGAGAAACCGACATTGCGCTCCATCATCGGGGGAATCATCGCCGTGTTGGGCGTGATCGCACTGGTGATGAATAAATAGCTTCGGAACTTTATTCCGCTGCTTCGATCTTGATGGTGTGCGTTACTGGAACGAACGCCTTGCGGATGGCATCGGCGAGCGGTTGACGCGCTTTTTCGGTCAACGTTGCCGTCATTTCTTTATCCGCAGCACCTTCGCGTCCATGGAAGAGATCTTTGATCTGGCGCGTTTCGTAAGCTTGTTTTTCAGCCACTGCATTATCCACCTTATCGAACGCCTCGGAGAACGGATTCAACGGAAACTCGTCCGCAAGGTTTACTCCCCTGCCCAACTGTTCTGCTGAATAGGACTTCGATTCTTTGCCCCAGGTGATTTTGTATTTGCTGCTTTGGCCGTTCTTCACAATCAGAACGAACCGGTTCAAGTCTTTGTTCAGTTTCGAAAAACGCATCCCGGAACGAACAGTGTCGTCTTTCGAGCGATCACCCGTGCCACAGAATGGATAACGGGAACTCTTGATCTTCATTTCTCCATCTTTGAAAGAAACAAGATCATGGCCTTTGGAAACCGACGCATCATTCGACTTCAAATCCACGGTGAATTCGCCAATTTGACCGTCCAAGCCGAACGAACGCAGGAACGCTGCTGCCATTACCATATGGCCGGCCCACGCGGGATGAACGCCATCTTTTCCAGCGAGATGATAATTCGTGCCGTATTCCTTGCGGCTATTGAAATCTGCAATGAGCATCGGCATGAATACGTCCGCGAATCGGACTTGTTCTTTTTCGGCAATTCCGATGTCGATGTTGCGCAACTGACAAAGATTTTGATTCAAGGCTTCCTTGGTATTCGCAGGATCTTTGGACCACCAGGGACTTTGTCCCACGCAACCAGCCGAACCGAGAACAACCCGCGCTCCGGCGGCTTTGAACGATTGCACAATCTTCGTTTGATTGTCGCGATACCAGTTTCCGTTGGCTTCATCGTAGGCACGATATTTGTGATCATTCATGCCGTAACAGGTGGTGGCGATCGTCGGATTGAAGCGAAGCACATCGTTGGTCATCCGGCGCAGAAATCCCTCCGCTGTTTCCCCGCCCCAGCCATATTGACGAACGCTGACATTCAGGTCAGGCGTACAAACCGTGAGATAAGTCTCAATGGCTCGCGAATATAGTTTCTGTTCAGTGATCGAATCGCCACAGATCGCCAGACGATCTCCTTCCTTTAGAAACAGCCCCTCCTGTTTTGGCGCGGGGATCGGGTGAAATTGTTCGAAATAAGGATCACTCGTGATGTTTTGTCCAAAGAGAGAGCCCGCGATAAAAAATGCGAAAAGGAATGGTGTATAACGCATGATGCGCAGACCATTTCACAGAGGCAAAACGGAGACAACTGAAATTGCGGCCATTCCGCATCGGGAATTCTCTGAACAATTTCCCTCAAAAATTGCGACAGTTCTTTCAAGAGATAGTGCGTCAAGTCGCGTCGTCGTTTTGGATTTCCGGTTTACCTTTTGTGAACAAATCTTTAGTTTTCGCGTCGTAACCTATCCGCATTCTTTATTTGCGGAATTATTATGTGTCCTGTTCAACGCGATCCACAGAGTCCGGAACGACGCGGCTTTTTGAAGGAAGCCCTTTCGGTTGTCATTGGAGGAATCATCAGCCTCGTCCCTGTTGCCGCCGGCGTGACGGTTTTTTTTGATCCACTGCGACGCAACAAAAATTCCGGCACCGGCGCCATTCGCGTCGCTACCATGAGCGCCCTGCAAAATGTTGGCGTGCCACAAAAGTTTCCCGTGATTTCCAGCCGGGTGGATGCCTGGAACAAATATCCGCAGACACCCATCGGCGCCGTTTACCTGATGAAGACCGATGCCAAAACGGTGAAGGCGTTTAATGTGGTTTGCCCGCACGCCGGTTGTTTTGTCGATTACAACGCCGATCGCAGCGCCTATCTCTGCCCGTGTCACAACAGCAGCTTTGCGCTCGACGGTTCGATTCGCGATCCAAAGAGTCCAAGTCCGCGTGGCATGGACGAGTTGAAGGTGGAGATTCGCAACGAAGAAATTTTCGTTCACTTCCAAAACTTCCGCGCAGGCACTGCTGAAAGAATTCCTGAAGCATGATGAAACGACTTTTTGACTGGCTGGAACATCGCACGGGACACAAGTCACTGCTCGAGGAAGCGCTTTATGAAAATATTCCCGGCGGCGCGCGGTGGCGGTACATCTGGGGCAGCACGCTGACGTTTGCCTTGTTCATCCAATTCGTCACGGGTGTTTTCCTTTGGATGCATTATGTGCCCGGATCGAACAACGCGTGGGAAAGCGTTTACTACATCCAAAATGAAATGACCGGCGGCTGGTTGCTGCGTGGTCTCCATCATTTCACCGCACAAATGATGACGGTGCTGCTTGTTTTACATTTGATGCAGGTCGTCATCGACGGGGCATATAAAGCACCGCGCGAAGTGAACTTTTGGTTTGGCGTTGTGCTATTAATGCTGACGCTGGGGCTTTCGCTCACAGGATACCTGTTGCCGTGGGATCAAAAAGGATTTTGGGCCACAAAGGTTGCGACGAACATTCTCGCCATTACTCCAATCATTGGGCCGTCGCTGCAAAAGCTCGTGATCGGCGGATCGGATTATGGGCATCATACCCTGACGCGATTTTTTGCGTTGCACGCGGGAGTTTTGCCCGGGGCGATTATCGCGCTCCTCGCCGGGCATATTTATCTTTTCCGCAAACACGGCATTACCGCAAAACGGCCTTTGCGCAATCCGGACGCTGCCTTCTGGCCCGATCAGGTTTTAAAAGATGCCGTCGCCTGCCTGGCGGTCCTCGCGGTGATTTTGTTTTTCATTCTCCGTTTTCACGGTGCGGAACTCGGCGCTCCAGCCGATCCATCGGAACCCTATTCTGCGGCGCGGCCGGAATGGTACTTTTTGTTTCTCTTCCAGTTCCTGAAATATTTCCCCGGCGGCACGGAAATCTGGGGTGCCATTGTCATTCCCACGATCCTGATCGGGATTGTGTTTGCCATGCCGATTATTGGCCGCTGGAAACTCGGGCATCGCTTTAATATCGGTCTTTTGTTTGCGCTGATCGCAGGCGCAGGCTTGCTGACGTATCTTGCGAAAAACGAAGACAACAAGAATGCCGATTATAAGTTGGCAGTGAAGCAGGCCGAAGAAGAAGCACGCCGCGTGAAAGAACTGGCAGAATCGCCTTCGGGAATTCCCCCCGCGGGCGCCGTTACCCTGCTGCGTGGCGATGCGATGACACAAGGTCCCAAATTGTTCGCGAAGAATTGCGCGAATTGTCATCGCTTCGGCCGTTCAGGCGACGGCATGGGTGGAACGCCCAAAGGAGATCCGGCGGCTTCCGACCTGAAAGACTTTGGTTCACGTGAGTGGCTGACTGAATTTTTGAACCCCGATCTCATTGATAAACCAGAACACTTCGGCGGGACCAAATTCAAAGACGGCAAGATGGTCAAGTTCGTCAAGAAATCGGTCGCCAATTTCTCGCCCGAGGAAAAGGAACAACTCAAGAAAGTCATCATGGCCGTCTCCGCGGAAGCTCATCTCCGGTGGCAAGAAGGTGCCGATGACCGGGACGCCGCCGCCATCGAAGAAGGTCGCAAACTCATCGCCAGTGAAGCGATGCGTTGCACCGAGTGCCATCAATTCCGAAAAAAGGACGAAGAAGCCACGGCACCGGATCTTACCGGCTACGCTTCCCGCGATTGGCTCATCGGCATCATCACCAATCCGAAACACGAACGTTATTATGGCGAGCGAAACGATCGGATGCCCGCGTTCGGGGCCGATAAAGTCCTCGATGAAAAACAAATTGGCTTGATTGTAGATTGGTTGCGTAAGGATTGGTATGAACCCGCGCAACAAACGGCGGCGAAGTAAATCGGCAAACTCCAACCAATTGTCCCAGAAAATCTGATTTCCGGGACTTTTGCGTCTTGAATCGATCGGAAAATGGGATTTTCAAAGCGGAAATCCCGTCATTCCTCGGGAAATCCTAATTTCCACCCTGGAAATCCCGTTTTCCCATGGGAAATCGGGTTTTATGGAATGGAAATGCCATGTTCCCGTGGGAAATCC
>CBHTTJ010000105.1:0-20589 GCA_966095605.1 uncultured bacterium
CTTAAAACTAATTTTCAGAACGTGAGCCTGGGCTGTCTGAAGAATCTGCAAAAAATTTCGCTGTATCAACAAAACCTTGTTCATGGAGCATTTGGTTTGCGGCGTGGATGAACTGCTGTGGTGTCAAAGTGCTCTTCGGAAGGCAAATGACCAAATACCCATTTTCCACGGCATCTGCATTTCCCAGCAGCAATGATGCAACGACCCAATGAGTCGGGTGAGTCATCAGGACGTGGGATTGCGTGGTTTTCGTTTGTTCCGGCGCGGGTTTAAAGTGGTTTAATATGCCGAGACTCAACAGCAACTCTTTCGCCTGCGCCTCATTGTCCGTGATGATCACGGGAAGGTTTGGTTGCTTCTGCAAAACGTCCATGAGTTGTTTTTAACATCGGCCTGAAAGGGTTGTCATCACCCGATCGATTTTTGCGCGCATTTGACAGCGACTGAACTCCGCCTAATTTGCGCGGAGTGTAACGAACACTGACTCATGCCTACCTTATTTGATCCTATCACCGTTGGTGATTTGCAATTGCCGAATCGTATTTTCATGGCTCCGTTGACTCGCTGTCGCGCGGGAACGACGCGGGTGCCGAATGATTTAATGCGTGAATATTACACACAACGCGCCGCAGCGGGCCTGATTATCTCGGAAGCGACGTCTGTGTCGCCCATGGGCGTGGGTTATCCCGGGACGCCAGGTATCTGGTCGGAAGAACAAGTGCAAGGTTGGAAACGGATTACCGATTCCGTGCACAAGGCGGGCGGTCATATGGTCCTGCAATTGTGGCATGTCGGTCGTATTTCTGATCCCATTTACCTTGATGGCAACCTGCCAGTGGCGCCGAGTGCCATCGCGGCCGCCGGACACGTCAGCCTGTTGCGTCCAAAGAAAGCGTTTGTCACGCCGCGTGCGCTGGAAACAAGTGAACTGCCGGGAATTATCGAAGCGTATCGTTCCGGCGCTGCGAACGCGAAACGAGCGGGGTTTGATGGCGTTGAGATCCACGGGGCGAATGGCTATTTGCTCGACCAATTTCTCCAGGACAAAACAAATCAACGGAAAGACCAATATGGCGGTTCCATTGAGAACCGGGCACGTCTGATGTTGGAAGTGACCGATGCCGTGGTCTCGGTGTGGGGCAAGGGCCGTGTCGGGATGCATCTTGCGCCGCGGGGCGATGCGCATGACATGGGCGACTCCGATCCAGCGGCGACCTTTGGTTATGTGGCGAAGGAATTGGGCAAACGAGGCATCGCATTTATCTGTGCGCGCGAGTCGTTGGGAGAAAAACGGCTTGGACCACAATTAAAGGCGGCGTTTGGTGGAGTCTATGTTGCGAACGAAGCATTCACTAAAGAGACAGCGGAGCAAGTCCTGCGCAGCGGCGAAGCGGATGCGGTGGCGTTCGGAAAACAGTTCATTGCAAATCCCGATTTGCCCGCGCGTTTTCGTCGTGGTTTGCCTCTGAATGAACAAGATTCATCGACGTTTTACGGTGAGGGGCCAAAGGGATATACCGATTACCCGTTTGCCGCGGTGTAGGATAAGAGGTTGGGGATCAGCAGCTCCCTGATCTTGTCTTTTTACGAAACGGTGCGTAGCATCGTTCCATTCCCCTTTTTGAAACGAATGGAACATTTGCGGGCTTATGAAAATCGGCTGCAAGGATGACTTCAAGGCTTTTACCCTGATCGAACTGCTCGTCGTGATCGCGATCATCGCGATTCTCGCTGCCATGTTGTTGCCGGCTTTGTCTAAAGCAAGGGACCGAGCCGTCCGAATCCAGTGTCTCAATAATTTAAAACAATGGGGAACAGGAATGGCCATGTACGCGAACGACAATGGCAATTCGTTTCCTGATAACACGCAAGGAAGGGATTTAAGTTGGATGGCGCCAAACATGAACACCATCTTTTATAAGCCCTACATTTATCAGAATCGCCCGGGAACCAACACCAACCTGCGGGCTGTCAACGATGTCATTTATTGTCCCGCCAGCGATTATCATCGAGCGGTCGAAGCGGCAAATAACACTCCTGATTTAATCGGATATTTTTCTCTGCCAGGCCGCGACAATTCGGTCAGCACCTGGAATTATGATTCACAGGGTTTCGGTGGTTGGCACACTCGAACGAAATTTGGCAGCCAGTATCGCGAGACGCCGACCATGAGCGACCAACTCCAGTCCATCAACGGCACAACGTGGGTAAACAGCACGGGTCTCCGCATGGCCAGTCACCGCGGCGCGAATAATGTTCCGACCGGAGGCAATTTTCTTTTCGAGGACGGTCGCGTCCAATGGTACAAATTCGACATCAAGAATTCGCCGGGGACAATCGACGTGGGATCGGCAACAGGTCAGTGGAAGCTCTTCTACAAGCCCTACAACGTCCAGACGAACATTTGATCAGCGTCACAGATTGATTCTCGGCTAAATCCTCTTTAGTGCTAAAAAAAGTAAGCCGCCCGCGACGAATCGCGAGCGGCTTTTGGTTTTCAAAGCCGGGAATTAATTCTTCACGGCGCGATAGAACTGACTCGATTGCGATGCCGCGCCTGAATCCAGAATTTCCTGCAAACCGTCACCGCCTGTGGTCGTGGTTCCCAGGTTGGACCAGTTGATCAGATTCGAACTCTTCTGAACCGTATAGGTGGAAACGCCGTCACCTGCGAAACGGATAATCGCAGAACCATTCGGCTGGTGGATCACCGCCAGAACGTCCTGAGGCAAGGCAACGACACTTTGAATGAATGGAGAGCTTCCGGCGCTGTTTCGGTTCGCATCTCCAACGAACGTTGCGGTGACGCTATGCGCTCCGAGGGTGGCGAAGTGGAAGACGACGTATGCTTCACTGTTCGTTGAGACCAAAGCCGATAAGGTGTTCGTCACATCAATCGTGAAATCGACGAATCCATTGGTTACGGCAACGTTCGTCGACGAAATCGTGGCCGTAAGGATTACCGCACCACCAACCGGGGCCGGATTCAAAGAAGAAACCAGCGACACCGTTGGGGTGTCTTTGACGATCGACAGAGTGCCGTTCGTTGTACTGATAAAATAATTCGTGCCACGACTATTCGGATCCAGCAACGTGATCGTAATCGGATAGTCCCCTGCTCCACTCGAAGTCGTTGCCGAGCAGGAGAAGACGGCAGTGATATCATCACTGTTGCGAACACCCGTCACGATACCCGTGAAGGCAGGATTCGCCGATCCGTAAACCTTTGTCTTGTCATCGGCAACCGCCGTCAAAGGAGCAGCCGTCAATGTCAGTGTTCCATTCGTGATTGCCGTAACGTAATTCGTCAGCTTGTTATCCGGATCGACGAGCGTTGGCACAATTGGGTAGTCACCAATGTTGCTACTGACCGCTGCGACGGATGAGTAGGTTGCCGAAATATTATCCCCATTCTGGACGCCGCTCAGGACACCGCTGAACAATGGATTTGTCAGCCCATATTCACGCGAACTGTTATTTGCGGTTACGCTGAGGCTCGCGGGCGTTATAACCAGCGTTGTCGTGGTGCTGGCACCAAGGTAGTTCGTGATGTCGTTCGGCACGAAACTCACACCCAGAACATTCGTGCCGCAATTCAAAATTGCCCCGACGTCCGGGGTGTAGGTGAACGTTCCCGCCACATTCGCGGTCGCATTCAATTCGTTGGTCGTCAAAGCCGCGCCATAAACGATGTTTCCCGGGGAAACCCAGGCCAGACCCGATGGTGCTTTACTGACGACAATTGAAACTGTGGCATTCGTGCCGAGGTAATTCGTGGAGTCGGCCGGCGTAAAGGTCACCGAGAGAACATTTGTTCCAGCATTCAAAACAGCTCCGAGCGTCGGTGTGTAATTCAACGAACCAGGAACCGAAGCGACCGCATTCAATTGCGCGCTGCTCAATGTCGTGCCGTAAGTGATCGCACCAGGGTTGGACCAGGTGATGCTCGTCGGCGCTTTCAAAACATTGATGAAAACGTTTGTGGCAGCCCCGGTGTAATTGGTCGTGTCGTTCGGAACAAATGTGACGCTGAGGACGATGTTCGTTCCGGCGTCCAGAACCGTACCGTTCGTCGGACTATAGGTAAACGATCCCGACACCGCACTCGTCGCATTCAACTGCAAACTGCTGAGGGCAGTCCCGTAAACGATGTCTGCAGGCGTCGACCAGGAAAGCAGCGAAATGACGGGTGTCACGACAAGCTCCACGGAAGCGGAAGCATTATTGTAATTCGTCGAATCGCTCGGAACAAAACTCACACTCAAGTTATTTGTCCCCGCATTGAGCACCGCCCCCACAGCTGGACTGTAATTGAACGTGCCCGCAACATCGGCAGTGGCATTCAGCTCGTTAGTAGTGAGCCCTGTTCCAAAGACGATGCTGGCTGGATTGGTCCAGGTGATCGATGGATCGGCCTTCGTTACGACCAGCGTCACATTCGTCGAAACATTATTGTAATTTGTCGTATCCGCTGGAATGAAAGTGACGCTCAACGTGTTGGTCCCTGCGTTCAGGATCGCGCCAACATCCGGCGTATAATTAAAGCTGCCGGCAATTTCCGCCGTGGCATTCAGTTCGTTAGTGCTCAGTGCGGTGCCGTAAACCATGCTGGATGGAGAAGACCAACTCAGATTCGGCGTTGCCTTAAGAACGTTGATAACGACGTTCGTAACGATCACTTCATAACTATTCGTGTCCGTAGGAGTAAACGTTACAGAGAGCGTTTGATTCGTCCCCACGTCGAGGATCGCTCCTAAATCAGGTGCATATACAAAAGTTCCCGGCACCGCCGAACTGGCGTTCAACTGATTCGTGCTCAAAGCCGTATTATAAGTAATGTCTGACGGAGCATTCCAACTCACCGACGGCACTGCTTTTGTAACCACGATGCTCACAGAGTTGCTCGCTTCGCTGTAGTTCGCACTGTCGGTCGGCAGAAAAGAGACGGCCAGGAGATTTGTTCCCACGTTGAGTTGTGTTCCCGCGGCGGGAGTATAAACGAATGTTCCGTCAACCGAAGCCGTGGCGTTTAATTCATTTGTTCCCAATAATGTCCCGTAAGTGATCGAAGCTGGGCCGCTCCACGAAAGGATTGGCGTTGCTTTCAAAACAACGATCGAGACGGTCGCCGTAGCATTGCTATAATTCGCGGAATCGGTCGGCGTGAAAGTCGCCGATAAAATGTTTGTTCCGGCATTCAATTGTGTGCCCACAGGCGGCAAGTAGACAAAATTTCCCCCCGCATTCGCTGAAGCGTTCAATTCATTTGTCGTGAGCAATGCGCCGTAAACCAAATTGGCAGGTGTGTTCCAGGTAATGGTGGGTGTTGCTTTAAGAACGTTGATCGAAACGTTGTTGGTGACCACGTTGTAAGTCGCCAAATCATTGGGTGTGAACACCACCGTGAGCGTCTGCCCGTTGCCTGCGGAAAGAACCGTTCCCGTCGAAGGCGTGTAAAGGAAGGTTCCTGCGGTATTTGCGGTTGCGCTTAACTCATTCGTTGTCAATGCGGCGCCATAAATAATGTCCGATGGATTGCTCCAGGTAATCACTGGATCAATGCGGCTGCCGCTTTCCGCCAACTGAAAATCACTGAAACTCGTCAGGCCGTTCACCTGCAAACTGGTCCCCGTCCTTGCCGCCACCACGGGGTAGGTCCATGCGCCGGAGGTATAATCACCCACGATCAAAAGGCTCGACGAGGCACTGCCATCCAGGTCAGCAGGCGTATAGTTGAAGACCGCATTATACGCGTCCGCCACGAGCGACAGGTCGTTTGACGCACTCCAGTTAAGATTCACACCTTTGCTGGCATCAAGAATTGAACTGCCGATGGCAACATGTTTGCCCGGATTTGCCGAAACCGTTACGTAACCCGCGGTACTCACATTGGAAAATGTAATCGAAACCGGCGCGTAACTCGATGTCACACCAACTTCAAACGTCCGTTCTACGTTACTACCGATAGCGAAATTCTTGCGCAGATTGCCGACAACGTAGCCAGCCGAGCGAATCACCGGACCGTCCACCGTAAGACTGTTGGTGGGCGTGGTTGTAATCGTCCCGGCGAACAGGCGCAAGGTTCCCGTCACCGTTGCAGATTGGCGCAATGTGATCCCCGACGCGTTGCTGACAGAAAGATTCCAGTTCGCAGGCGATAGCGCAGGCAATGCACTGCCGGTGACCTGAGCCCCTGTCCGGGCATAGAATAAAGTTGAACCAGCCGTGTAGGTAGGAGTCGGCCCTGCATAAACTGCAGTGTCCTTTAACAACAATGTTCCCGTTGCGCCGATGGTAACCGCAGCGGAGCCGGTTTTGTTTCCACTGCCGGAAAGAGTCAAATTGTTATAAGTAAGCCCACCAATCGTTTGGTCGCCGGTGGCATAGTATTCAACGGTTCCAGTTCCAGGAACCAGGGTCCCGCCACTGGCCAGACTGACAAAGCCCCCGCCTATTTTCAAAAGTCCGGCCGCAGTAAATTCAACCTGGCTCAACAAACTGCCTGCAGCAGTATTGCGATCCTGAGAAATATTGTTAGTCACCGTAACAACAGCGCTCGCATTACTAATGCGAAGAACGGCATCGGCATTACGATTGACCGGACGTCGCGCAACGAGATTGATGTTTCCGCATTGAAGCGTCCCCGCAACGTTAAGCAAACAGGTTGAGCCAGTGGTAACGCTCGGCTGGTTTTGGCCAACCGTAATTAATCCTGAACCCCCACCGACCGTAAGCGATCGACTTGCGGAAACATTCAGCGTAGCAGCAGTCGTGGCAGAGTTGCTCAAAGTGATGGAAAAGGCATTGGCAGCAACATCAACAGTCACGGTACTTCCCGCAACAATCACAACATTGTCTCCTGCTCCCGGCACAACACCGCCCACCCATGTTCCTGTGGCGCTCCAGTTGCCACCCACACCAGTGCTGACGATCGTGCTGCTCGGCGAAACCGTTAATGTGCCGTTCGCGAAGGAAATATTGTAATTACCGGAAGCAGCTCCACCTGGAACGATATCGTAGAAACCGGCAGCGCTATTCGTGTCCGCCAAAGTTGAAAAGACAACCGGTGCCGTGAGACTGTTAGACGTATCGCCATTCACGAATCCAGTGTAGGTCGCAGCAAATGTTGGATTTACCTGGCCAACCAACCGTGTTGCATCGTTTGCTTTAATCAGCAACGGAACTTTTTGCACGTTCAAGCTGACGGCAGCACTGGCATTGCTGTAGTTCGCAGAAGTCGGGGTGAAATTCACCGACAACGTCTGATTGATTCCTGCGGCTAAAACTGTTCCGGAAGCGGGACTATAGACAAAGTTGCCCGGGACGCTGGAGGTTGCATTTAATTGGCTTGCACTTAATGCGGTCCCATAATTGATGTCCGCCGGATTGTTCCAGGTCAGCGTTACAGCCGCCTTCAAGACATTAATGGCAACGTTGGTATTCGCATTATTGTAATTGGTCGTGTCAGTGGGAACGAAACTCGCCGACAATGTCTGATTGATACCAGCGTTTAAGAGCGCGCCGTTCGTTGGACTATAGCTAACCGTTCCGGGAACAGAAGGAATTGCATTCAACTGCGCGGCGCTCAAAAGCGTTCCGTAC
This sequence comes from uncultured bacterium, assembly GCA_966095605.1. GTDB lineage: Bacteria > Verrucomicrobiota > Verrucomicrobiia > Limisphaerales > JACDHS01 > CBHWET01. The sequence goes on from CBHTTJ010000105.1 coordinate 7,603, forward strand.
ACAATGTCTGTCGGGTTGCTCCACGAGATTGTTGGCGTTGCTTTCAGAACTGTGATCGAGACATTGGTTCCGATGCTGTCGTAATTAGTGGTGTCTTCTGGAGTGAACACAACGCTCAACGTCTGCCCTGCCCCGGCGTTCAGCTGAGTTCCAAAATCCGGCGTGTAAACAAAGTTACCGCTTGTATTCGCGGTCGCATTCAGCTCGTTTGTGCCAAGCAACGTTCCATAAACAATATTCGCGGGGTTGCTCCACGATATTGTCGGCGTTGCCTTCAACACATTGATCACCACATTGGTGCTGGCGTTGTTGTAATTGGTAGAATCAGTTGGGATAAAGCTGACACTCAGCATCTGATTGCTTCCCACATTCAAAATTGTTCCGTTGGTAGGATTATAGGTAAACGCCCCTGCCGTATTTGCCGTTGCGTTCAACTGCGTGCCACTCAGGGCTGTTCCATAACTTATGTCTAACGGAGTATTCCACGCGATCACCGGTGTTGCCTTGTTTACCGTAATAGAGACCGCTGCGTTGGTAGCTTCGTAATTGACGGAATCGGTCGGAGTGAAGATCACAGACAGTGTTTGTGTTCCCGCATTCAACAATGCCCCCGCCGCTGGGCTGTAAGAGAGATTCCCGGGAACCGATGTCGTCGCATTGAGTTCATTGGTGCTCAACAGGGTTCCGTAGGTAATATCCGCGGGGGCGTTCCACGTAATCGTAGTCGGCGCTTTCAGCACTATGATCGAAACATTCGTACTTATGGCTGCATAATTGGTCGTATCGTCAGGAACGAAGCTGACGCTCAACGTCCGGGTTCCAGCATTCAACACAGTGCCATTGGTTGGATTGTAGGTCAGAGTGCCCGGAACATTGACCGATGCATTCAACTGAGTACTGCCAAGAGCAGTGCCGTAAACGATTGATGTTGGATTACTCCACGAGACCACTGGCGTTGCCCGCAAGACTGTAATAAGTACGTTGGTGTTCGCATTGTTGTAATTCGTGTTGTCTTCCGGAACAAAGCTGACGCTCAGAACCTGGTTGCTTCCCGCATTTAAGACGGTCCCGTTCGTAGGTGAATAAATAAATGTGCCAGCAACGAGACTCGTCGCATTCAGTTCCGTCGCACTAAGGGCGGCTCCATAAATAAGGTCAGCGGGTGTTGGCCAGGAAATGGCGGGAGTCGCTTTGAGAACGTTGAGCGATACGTTTGTCGACGCGCTGGTATAATTGGTCGAATCGGCTGGGGTGAAAACAACCTGCAGCGTTTGAGCTAAACCGGCTTGAAGAACGGCCCCAAAATCCGGCGTATAGGCAAACGTTCCTGCAATCGAGGCCGTAGCATTCAACTCATTGGATGAAAGTGCAGTGCCGTAGAAAATGTCGGCGGGGTTTGTCCATGAAAGCGATGGCGTCGCTTGTGCGACATCAATGAATATAGACGCATTCGTCGAATTATAATTGGCGGCGTCTGTCGGGGTAAAAACAACCGTGAGTTGTTGGCCGTTTCCAGCGTTTAAGATTGTTCCGACATTCGGCGTATAAGCAAAGCTTCCTGAGACCGACGACGTTGCATTCAATTGGTTGGTATCCAGAGCGGTCCCATAAACAATTCCTGCCGGAGTATTCCACGTTAACGACGGAGTCGCTTTGAGGACATTAATCTCAACGTTCGTGCTCACCGTCGCATAATTTGTCGAATCCGCCGGCGTGAATGTAAGGGACAACGTCTGATTACTACCCGCATTTAAAACAAAACCAGCGTCAGGAGTATAAACAAAGGTGCCCGATACGTTTGCCGTCGCATTTAGTTGATTCGTTGTCAGCGGCGCACCATAGACAATATCCCCTGGAGAAGCCCATATGATCACTGGGGTGACTTGCAGAACGTCGATGTGGGCGCTCGCATTGGCGTTATTATAATTAGCGGTGTCGTCTGGAACGAAACCAACGGTCAACAATTGATTTGTTCCTGCATTCAATACCGTTCCAACATCGGGCGTATAAGTAAACGTGCCGGACACATCCGCGGATGCATTCAATTCATTTGTGGAAAGGACCGCACCATAAGTGATCGCTGCTGGATTTCCCCACGTAATGACCGGCGTCCCCTTGATCACGTTGATCAAAACATTTGTACTGACGATGGAATAGCTGTTGGTATCCGTCGGCGTGAACGTTACGGAGAGCACCTGATTTGTTCCAAGCGGAAGCAATGTTCCAAAATCAGGAGTATAGGCAAACGTTCCCGCCACATTAGCGGTTGCACTCAGCTGATTGGTGGAGAGCGGTGTCCCATAAGGAAGGTCAGCAGGCGTATTCCACGTAATCGTCGGCGTACCATTATTGACATTGAAACTTTGCTCCACGTTTGTAGCAGCGTTGTAGTTGCCGTCTCCCGCTTGTGAAGCTTGAACCGTCACCAGACCCGTCGCGCCGGTTAAGCTCACGACATTGTTCGTGATCACAGCAGGTCCAGTAACAACGGTGTAAGAAACATCCAAACCAGAAGACGCAGTCGCTGTTAAAGGAAATGCCGCGTCCGTGGTCAATTTATCCGGCAGAGGACCGAATGTGATTGTCTGATTGGCTTTTGCGACATTGATCAGAACGGTAGCCGTAGCATTGCTATAATTGGCGGAATCGGTCGGCGTGAACGTAACCGAAAGAAGCTGATTGCTGCCCGCATTCAAAATTGTTCCCGGCACAGGAGAATAAAGAAAGCTGCCGGAAATCGTTGTGGTTGCGTTCAGGTGATTCGTGAGGTCCAAAGGCGTGCCGTAAGTTATGTCACCTGGGTTATTCCATGTAATCGCCGGGCTTGCTTTAGCAACCGTGAAGCTATTCGTCACTTTTGCTGCTGCATTCCAGTTGGCATCACCACCCTGGGAAGCTTCGACCGAAACCGGGCCGGCGCCGATGATTGTCACAACGTCATTCGTCACGACTGCTGCACCAGAAATGACTGCGTAAGAAACTTGTAATCCCGAAGAGGCCGTTGCAGCCAGCGTAAATGGACCGTCCCCATATACACGATCAGGAATTGCGGGGAAGGAGATGACCTGGCTGCCCTGTGCGACCGTAAACACACTGCTTAGTGCCGTCGTAAAATTTGCCGAACTCGCGCTCAGTTGTTTATCTGCTCCGACGGAATCAATCCGGAGATCGGCGCTATTGATAACTCCGTTTCCTCCACCAGTTCCAATGTTTGTCGTGGTCGTTCCAAGTAATGGTCCCGTTCCCGTATTCAGCGCGATCGTGACACTTTCAGTCACGCCAAGCGCGGCCGATGTGGTGTTATTGAATTGGTCTTGCGTGCGAATGATCGGTTGCGTTCCAAACACCGCACCGACATTGGCGGAGGCAGGACTCTGAATGAAAGCCAGCTTCTTGGCATTGCCGGCAACAACGGACAGTGATGCAAAGGGTGTAGCTCCCGATCCGTTTCCGTTTGTGCTCGTATTCAACCCATTCAAGGTCGCCGTCCCTCCGCTGGCGCCGTTCAATCGATAGACGATTCCGTTCGTCAGAACAAAGCCAGAGGTGGGTCGCACCTGCAGGTTCGTGGTGCTGCCGATGGAAAAAGTGTCATTTTTGGTCGAGGCAGCGACGGTGATGCTGAGTGTCAAAGTCGTGGAGTCCATACTGACAAACGAAGCACCCGTTAAGTCCGTAGTGATCGTCGGCACAACGCTTGGTCGCTGGTTTGTATTGAATTCAAATCCAGTCGGCGCCTTCAGGATGATTGTTCCACCACCAAAATCCGCACGTCCCCCTGCCCCATTCTGTTCAGCTACAACGATGGCGGATAAGCTCGTCCATCCGGGGGTCGTCGCATTCGCAGATTTGTCCGCCGAAATTCCAGTACCGCCGGTTCCTCCGGTTACTGAGACGGTCGCCTGCAGGTTAAAAACAAATGAGCAGACGAAACCCGCGAGTACAAGGGCTTTTTTCATATTTTAAATAATCCTCCGTGTTTGGGACGAAGACCGATTCGACTACTAAACTTCAAAATGGGGACCGATTTTGGGGAATATCCTCAGTCAAGTCGAGTGACATCGACTGCTTTTGCGTGCGACTGCACCCTACTTTTATGTAGGACAGCTCCTTAGAGAGCGTTACAGGTTTCCGAGGACCACTTCAACTGGCGGTGGAAAGACCGGCCCAATTATTTTGCCCGGCGCAGCGTGATAGCGTGAAGGATGAAGAGGACGGTAAAAACTACGGTGGTGTAACGGTGACTGACATACAGAAAATGTTGCCCCGAGGTTCCAAATAGCGGTGTCATCGGGACGACGCCGGTCAAGATAACGAGAAGACCACAAACGAGCAGGAGCCAGAACAAAAGTTTATTCGCGCAATTACCGCAGGGATTCTCCTGACCAAGACGGGATCGATGGGCCCAGGTCACCGCAAACAGAGCCAGGCCTAAGGCGAACAAAGGCCCAGAACCGACGTGAGCCATTAAAACCCAATGCGACATCGGAACTTTTCCGGCAATGAGGGAACCCACGCCAGTTAACGCTGACCCGACAACGCCCAGAAATAAAATGAAATAAGCCAATTTTCCGAGAACGGGAAAAGCAACGGTGGCGGAGTCTGTTGTTTTTGTCGTTTCAGTTTTCATCGCTTACTTATTGTTTTGTTTACGGCAACCACGAGAAAGAGCCCCGATTCCCGCGACGCCATAACTAACCAGCACCGCCAAGACAATGAAGGCGCAGACGAAGCTGATAATTTTCAAGAGCGGACGGAATTTAAAAGTGAACGCAAAGGTTGAAGCAGCGCGGTGATCTTTGTCTCCACGAATATCCCACATTTCTTTCTCTACCCCGTTCTTCGGATCCACTGGACCACGAGCGGCAACAACACCGCCATAAATTGGCGCTTTATCCGCATGACAATCTGCGCAACCCCGCGCGCCGAGCGCCTGATTCGCAGCGCGAACGTCATGCCCGAGAGCCCATGCATAAGGCTTTGCAACATCGCTTTCTTCGGAGCTCAATTTGTCACCGTTTAAACGATACAATTTCCCGGCGGCTACAAAGACCGCATCACCATCGGTTTTATCCGCAGCCAGAGTCGTGAGAACATCTTGAATCTGCTTCTCGGCAATCGGCTTCGTGTTGTAAGGATCACGTTCCACATCGTCGCTCGGTTGCGTTGGCAATTTGTCGCCGGCCAACTGAGTGACTTGCTCAGGCAACATCGGTTTCACTTTTCCATCTTTTAAACGGCCCCAGAAGCTCGGCCATACCATGCGATGTGGAGCAATCTTTCCGGTCGCTTCCAAAAGGAAAACCGGCTGGACAATTTGGGGAGCAGTGTTGAGTCCGCGAGACGCCGCCGGAATTCCCAGTTTATGCGCAAGTGACGTTTGCACCAATTGCGTCGCATCGCTCGGGAATGTCCCGGCGTGACAGGCCGTGCAAGTCAGTTTTTCGAAATGAATCGGCGGAAGTCCGGTGTGTTTCGGATGCGGTGCGCCGAGACGACTTCCCATTTGAGCCGTCGTTTGCTGAGCATCAGCGGAACCATAATGACAACCACGGCAGGACAGCGTCGCCACCATCCCGAGTTCATCTTTCAATTGTTGTTCAGCTTGCTTCTTCGCATCGGCCTCGGAGAGCGCAGCGTTATCGCGACGCAACAACTTCGCCCGGATGTTGATTGAATCTTCGTTGATTGTGCGTTCACCAGCTTCTCCTTCATAACCACGGACCACCATGTGATCGATTCCGTTGCGATGACAATCCACGCATGTCATTCCCGCGCGCATATGAACGTCCTTATCAGAATGCCACCGCGCATCACTAATTGAGGTTGTGGTGCTATGGCAGTAGTAACAGGTATTCGGGGAAGGACGGCGCGTTACATGGAAACTGACGTTGTTCTCTAAATCAAATTTGGTCCGGTCGTATTTGATGCCCGGTGCATTCGTCGGTGCTGCTTTGGGTGGACGCCAGGTATCGACAAGCGTTTTTACCGGGCGACCCGAAACAACCCCCAGGCCAATTCCCACGGATGGCAACCATTTGAAATTTTCGCCGCCCAGCGCTCGGAAACGACCTTCGTGATCGTATTCTCCCTGCATGTCGTGACAAAGCATGCAATCGATTTCCACGGGGCCGGTTACAACCAGGCGCCGTTTCTTCGCATCGTTTAAATCAATTTTATCTTTCGGTTGATCGCCAATACCACCGCCGGGGAAATGACGGATGAAATTCTTGAGGAAGTCGTAGTCGTTCAACCCCACGTCGGATGGTTTATAGGTTCCACCCCAACCACGATATGAAAGAGGAATCTGTGTCTGCGTCGCAGGATCCGTCAAAATCCAAGGCTCACCGGGCCGGCCGGGCTTTACGTTTCCCATCGCCGCATTGAAATGCCATCCGTGGCTAATCGTTTCGTATTCGTGACAACGTCCGCACGTCTGCTTCGGAGAATACGGCGGCATTTTGATTTCCTGCGGCTTGCCTTGCTCATCGAAAGCAGGCGGTGGAGTGAGGATATTTCCATCCGCATCCCGCAAGGGAATCTGGTGATGATGCGGCATGCGGCTCTCAGTCTTCAGGCTTTCGAGGCCAAAAGAAGAAAGAGCAAAGCCCACCGTCGCCAGTGTTAAGGCAGAAATCGTGCGAAGATTTTTTCGCATAGGCGCAATTCTTAAACGGATCGCACTGTCACGGATACCCTTTTATCCCCGGAACCCCTCGGATTCCTATTCTTTTTCCACGCCGCTGTTCCAGTACTTATACATTTCTTCAGCGGAAGGAACTTTCAGCGGACGCACCACCCGGATGCCGAGAAACTTCGCATCGGTGAGATACCAGATGCTCTTCGGCAATTGCGGGTCCTGGACTTTCATGTCTTTGTAAGAACCATTGCGGGCAGCGCTGCGAGCTTTTTCGGGAACGCCGACTTCGCCATCAAATCCACCGCCACGGAAGACGTGAGGATACGGCTTGGTCGCTCGGTTCCACGGGTTCTCCGCGGTCTTGCCATCAAATTGCTTGTAGAAATTCGCGTCGTATTGATCGAGGCACCATTCGGCTACGTTGCCGGAGATATCAAACAATCCCCAGGGATTCGCCTTCTTGGTTCCAACCTTGTGATACTTCGGTTCGTCACCGCTATTGTCGATGAACCATTCGTTGTCGCCGAGCTTGGAGGCATCGTCACCAAACCAATAGGCCGTCGTCGTGCCGGCGCGGCAGGCGTATTCCCATTCGGCTTCGGTCGGCAATCGATAGAAGTGGCCCGTCTTGGCGCTCAACCATTGGCAGTATTTGTTCGCGGCATGTTGCGTCATGCTGATCGCGGGAAAATTGTCTTTGCCCATGCCGAAGCTCATTTCAACGTAAGGCTTGGTCGGGTGAGCCACGGCGTCGGATTTATCATTAATATAGGTACCGTCGGCTGCTTTCGCTTTTTCTTCCGGATACATGAAGAGCTCGTAGGCATTCCACGTGACTTCATGTTTTCCCATCCAAAAGGCGTCCACTTTCGTTTTGTGCTGCGGTCCTTCATCTGGCTTGCGATTGGCCTCTTTGGCCGGACTGCCCATCATGAATTCACCAGCCGGAATCGGTAGGAGGTCGAAAGAAACCGGGGCGTTGGGCTGCGGACGAATAATCATGTCACTGTAGGCCTTCATGTCACCGGCCGCTTGCTCCTTCGAATTCGCCACAATGCGATCATGGAGTTCTTTTACGTTCGCCATTTCCTTGGCGGGATCAAAGACTGGTTCTTCAGCAACGGATGTGCCCGTGATAAAAAGAGAAGCAACAGCAGTAAGAGAGAAGGTCAGTGTTTTAAAATTTTTCATCTCAAAAAGTTGGAGCATAATCAGCGGAGAAAGATTTAGTTGTCAACGGGGAATGGGAATACACGTCCCCTCCCGCTGTTTTTCATGAAACAGCTGTTTTCGAAGTCTATTCGTTTTCCACGCCGTTGTTCCAGTAACGATACATTTCCTCAGGCGAAGGAACTTTGGCCGGACGAACCACACGAAAACCCAGGAATTGGGCGTCCGTCAGGAACCAGATACTCTTGGGCAACTGCGGATCCTGTTGTTTCCAGGACGGATCAGAGTAAATGCGGGCCGCACTGCGCAAATCCTCAGGTTTACCATAATTGCTTGGATCCCATGATCCGCCGCGAGCGACCTGTGGATACGGAGTACGTTGCGGGTTCCATGGATTTTTAACATCTTTTTCCAAAGACTGATAATAATTGGCGTCGTACTGGTCGAGGCACCATTCGGCAACATTCCCGTAAATATCGTAGAGCCCCCATGGATTTGGCTTCTTTTTACCCACTTTATTATAGCGATTTTGTTGGTCTTCACCACGTTCGCTATTGGCACCATACCACGCGTAATCACCCAGCTTGGAAGCGCTCTTGCCAAAGAAGTAAGGTGTTTTGGTTCCCGCACGCGCCGCGTATTCCCATTCCGCTTCCGTCGGCAATCGATAAAAATGTCCGGTTTTCGCGCTCAGCCATTCGCAAAATTTATTTGCCGCATGCTGGGTCATGCTAATTGCGGGATAACCAACTTTTCCCATACCGAAACTCATCTCCACATATGGCTTCGTGGGATGCGCAACCGCGTCGGAGGTATCGCTCACATAAGTTCCATCCGCCGCTTTCGGTTTTTGTTCGATATACATGAACAACTCATACTGGTCCCAGGTGACTTCACACGCCCCCATCCAGAAGGCATCGATCTGCACATCATGTTGCGGCTCTTCATCGGGTTTGTGACCTTTCTCTTTTTTCGGACTTCCCATGGTGAATTTTCCGGCAGGAATTGGCACCATATCAAAACTCACCGGCGGCAGAGTGGACGGATGTTCCACGGTGTCCGACTGCCGAGGGATCAGATCGGTGTACTTTTTCATCTTCTTCGGATCCGTCCCTTTTTCCTTCGCAACGATCTTCTTATAAATCGTTTGGATCGTCGCCATCTCGTCATCTTTGGAAACCTTTGGCTTGGAATCCGGACGAGCGACGGTAATGAGTTGCGGCACGTCATCCGGCCATTCGGCTCCCTGGGCGATCCAGTTTTTCAGTGTAGTGATCTGCTCCTTTGTTAGAGGACCTCCCTTTTCCACCGGGGGCATTAACTTCTTATCATCAACGGGGAGCGCAATAAGTTTGTAGACGCGACTGCTTTCTGGTTTTCCAGCAACAATGTCGTCGTCCCCCTTTTCGCCCCCTTTGAAAGCTGTGGCCTTGGTGGAGATGTCAAATTCTCCATTTTCATGTGCGTGCTTTGCGTTGTGACACGACACGCAATACATCTCGAGGACCGGTTTAACGTCCCTGGCAAAATTGACTTTATCCTCAGCCTGCAGCGATAACGCCACGGCAAAACCCGTTGTGGAGAGAAGAATTTGTTTAATCACCGCTAGAGTGACGCAGCTGCGCCGTTAAATATTTAAAAAGAAGAACGCACGCCGCAAAAATTTTGCAACAGCGGAGGACCATCAAACAAAATTCATGTTTATTACCGGCCAATGGTCGTTAAACTCCCCGCGTCAATGCCGCTCCTCGAAATCAAAAACCTGCAACTGGAGTTTGCGTCCAACGACAAATTCGTTCGCGTCGTCGATGGCGTTTCCCTTTCTATCAACGCCGGAGAAACGATCTGTATTGTCGGCGAAAGTGGTTCCGGCAAAAGCGTTACCGCCCAATCCATTGCACGATTGCTCCCGACTCCTCCCGCCCGCTACGTCGGCGGCGAAATTCTTTTGCATGGCAAGGATGTTTTGAAAATGTCCAAGAACGAGCTGCGCGCCATTCGCGGCGGAGTGGTGAGTTATATTTTCCAGGAACCCAGCGCCTCCTTGAACCCGGTCTTTCGCGTCGGGCGTCAAATCAAGGAATCGCTCAAGCTGCATCGTCCCAACGTGGCTACCGATGCGGAAGTGATTCGCTTATTGAAATTAGTCGGGATTCCGGCGCCGGAATCACGTCTTCACGATTATCCGTTCCAGATGTCGGGTGGGATGCAGCAACGGGTGATGATTGCCATGGCTCTTGCCTCTGAGCCGAAGCTTCTCATCGCCGACGAACCCACCACCGCTCTGGACGTTACTATCCAGGCACAGATTCTCGATTTGCTCCGTGATTTGAAACAACGCCTTGGGATGAGCATTCTGCTGATCACGCACAATCTTGGCATTGTTGGCGACATCGCTGACCGCGTCGCCGTCATGTATGCCGGCCAGATTGTCGAACTCGCTCCGGCTCGTGATTTGTTAAAGCGCCCGTTGCATCCCTACACCAAAGCGTTGATGAATTCCGTTCCGCAACTGACCGGAGGTCCAGCGCGACTTCAAGCGATCGCGGGCACCGTTCCCCCACCCGGCCAATTTCCCCAGGGCTGTCGTTTCTTTCCAAGATGTCCGACCGCACGGCCCGAATGCGAAAAGACCGCGCCAGAACTGGTTGAGGTCGAGCCGAACCGCTGGGTGCGGAGTTTATATGCGAGATAGTTGACGAGTTGACGTTGTAACTAGTGAAGAGGTACATTTAATTCGTGAGCACGGTCGCCGAAATTAAAAAGGCTATTGATCATCTGTCCGGTCCTGAACGCGCGGAGTTGGAAGCGCTGTTATGGGCTGAATGGAATTGGCCTCTTACAAATGAATTAAGCGATCCCCCTCAACTTCGGGAAAAGCTTTCCGCGGCGGAAAAAGGAAGTTTTAGCCTCGGTAGTCGTGAAAATATTCAGCGCATTTTAAAAAGCCTGGAATGAGATCAGGTTGGGAAGAAAGCGAATTTGTCTATTGTGATCTGCAGGATGCTGCTCGATACCTCCACCAGTATGATCCTGTAATTGCGAAAAGATTCCTCGAAGCAGCTTATAACAGCTTTGAATTTCTAGCCCTAAATCCTGGAGTTGGACGATTGCGTGATGACTTGGGCTTTGACCACCTCCGATCATGGCACGTCTTCGGTTTTCGCCGATTTTTAATATTTTACCGGGAACTTCCGAACCGTATTCAGATTTGGCGTGTTCTCCACGGCTCTCGTAATCTTCAGGAGACCGTTTACCCTCGCAAGAAAGAGTAACCGCATCCAATGAGTTTTAATTCGACATCCGTCTCGTAGCACCTTTCATTTACCCCGTGTCTGATCCAAACGCTGATCGAAAGCTTAATCGTAAAGTCTTGCTCATCACCATCTCGGTGATCGTTATTTTCACCGTTGTCCGGTTGTATCCATTCCTCACAGCGGATGCGCGGAAGAAAGCGTCACAGCTGATTGGATCACCGCTGCCCGAAAGCGCTTCGGAAATTCAACTCGCCGACAAAAGTGATTTTCATGGTGGCGATTTCTTTGTCGCAGCCAGGATGCCGCGCCAGAGTTTCCTGGAAATCATGACGACGCTCAGCATGACCAATCGCAACGATGTGCTTTCCATCTGGCCCGAAGCTTTTGATTCCAGTGTCCCCTGGTGGCAACCGAGTCATACGATCGACACCAACACCTTTTACGCCAATCGTCCGAACGAATGGTCTAAAGTGTTCGCTCGGTACGAGAACGGGTCGATGTATTTCAAACGAACAGTGCCGAAGCGATAAACTCGCTGGGTGTTATCACCGCACCGGTTCGAAGACTTCGTCAAAGTTATCGCGGCTGGCCGACGACCTCAGGAATCCTTTTCGAACAAGGGCATTGATCATCCGGTCCGCCGTCACTCGATCCACCCGCATTTCATGCACCAATTCGGAAGCCGTGATTCCGCGTCCACGTTGATGAATGATTTCGAGAGCTTCCTCCAACGGCAACTTATAACCCTGGTAAAGGCAGACCACTCCGAGACCAATCAGCACCAGGCCGGTAAACAGCGCACGCACGCCGGTCAACGGGATCGGCACTTTCCAAGCCATGTCGATGATCGTAAAAATGCCGAGCAACGTCACAACCAGCCCGCCAACTTTTAGAAACTTTCGGCGGCGATGAAATGCGTAGTAGTCGAAGGGGCGCATACCACTTAATGGTTACATCCAGATAAAATACTTTGCGAAATTATTTTTTCGCCGGTTTCTGCGTTTGCTTTAACAACTGGAGCGGTGCGGCGGCTTCGGCTTTTTCCAGGTCTGTCCACAACGTGCCTTCGCCCGCATAGATCAACGACAGTTTGACGTCTTTCGGCAATTGATTCGCAAACTCCAACGCATTGAAATCGGCTGCGCCACCCGCCGCCTGCACTCGTAATCCGAAACCATCGCCTTCGGCTTTGCCTTTAAGTTCAACCACCTTCGCATCAGCACTCGCCAGTTTGCGCTTTACGTCGGCGCGAATCGTCGCCGTCTGACTCGCCAGTTCGGCGACTTTCAAACGGGCTTCGGCGGCAATCTGGGTGACTTCCTTTTCACGTTCGGCGCCGATATTGCCTTCGAGACGTTGTGTCTCGAATTCCACGACCTGTTCGATCTGGCGAATCTTGCCAACAGTTTCATCCAACTGCGCCTTCTTGGCTTCAGTCTTGGTCTTCTCCACGTTGGTAATATTCCATTCCGCCGCAATGCGTGAGTCCTGGATGGGCCCGGAAATATTATCCGGCACGAGGGTATCCTGCACGAGCGCAAGGTCCACCTGCAGTTTCTTTTCCTTTAAAGTTTTCTCAATCGTTTCCTGGAAGGCCCGTTGGAATTCCTCACGTTTATCGCCCACAATGAAGTCAACGGCGCCAAACGTTGAACCCTTGATGCGCGCAGTGGAATTGATCTGCGGGATCAGGATGTTTTGCTCAATTTTTCCGATGTTGCCGTAACGGGCAAACACTTCGGGAGCATCGGATGGCAACAATTGCCAGAGCAACGTGACGTCGAGGGTAATTTCAAAGCCGTCGCTCGACGGGAATTTGACCGCCGACAACACCGGCTTGCCCGCCTGGTTTTTCGAACGGAAATCAGACATCTGAGCCTGCACATTTCCTTGAGACTTACCCTGGATCTGGCCGGTCGT
>CBHTTJ010000106.1:0-20536 GCA_966095605.1 uncultured bacterium
TCGAACGTGATCCCTTCCGCCTGCAAGGTTTTCATCAGCTTGGAACGATCACCGTAGCGGTCGCGGATCAAACGGTTGATCGAGTCTTCGACGTAACTGTCCGGCAATTGATAACCAGCCGTTTTGAATTCGCCCAAAACCAATTCGCGCTGGACCAGTTCGTCAATCTTTTCGCTGCGCGCCTGCTGGACTTTTTGGTCCAGAGTCTGCGGGTCGTTGCGATATTGGTTATGTAAAATCGTCAGGAGCGGGGCGATGGAATTTTCCACCTCGTCATAGGTAATGACGGAATCATTGACGACGGCGTAGATGCCATCGGCAAGTTCTGCCGCCGGGCTGGAAATCTGGGTGCTGCAAAGAGCGGCGGCTAAAATAAAGAGATGACGTGTTCTCATGAACGGCGCGGATTCTGGCGACGGTGGGAAAAAAGGTCAAGCGTTGCGGCAAATGGAATCGGCATCGACCATATATATATGGTCGTTTTTGGTTCTAAAATCCTTCGGCGGAGGTTTCCGGTGGGTTTTTAGTCTAAAAAATGGGGCGGGGAATATTCTCCAAGCCATTTTATGACCTAAAATCCCGTTAAGTTTGTCCGCGAGGGCAATTTAGGAACCAAAATGGCCGGGGGATTCATCTTTGCGGTGATTTGGGAATGCCAATCTGCCGGGATAGGTTTCCTCAGGTAATTTAAGAATAAAAACGCGGTGGAGATTTTTCCCGACGGCGATTCGTGAACGAAAATGGCGCGAGATTTTTTCGCCGGGACGATTCGTGAACTAAAAAGCACTGAGATTTTTTCCCGATGACGATTCGTGAACCAAAAGACACCAAGATTTATTCCCGACGGCGATCCGTGAACAAAAATGCACCAAAATGAATCGCGGAGGTGATTCGTGAACGAAAATGGCGCGAGATTTATTCGCGACGACGATTCGTGAACTAAAAGACACCAAGATTTATCCCTGACGCCGGTTCGTGAACCAAAAGGCACCAAGAAATATTCGCCGGGACAATTTTGGAATGAAAATCTGGTCGGATTTATCCGAAACGACGTTTTTAGCCCGAAATCGCGCGAAAATCCCTTCCTGGCGGTGATTTTACCCTCAAAAGTCGACGTCCGGACGAAGTTGACCGCGAAGCGACTATGGAAGGTAGCCAGAGACAGAGTCCAGTGCCATTTTAGTTAAGAAATCGAGAACGGCAACGGACCGCGGCTCTGTGAGCCGCAGCAACGTGATCACACAGAAAGCTTTCACCATACCGAACCACCCCGAAAATCGCGTGCTACTCCGGAGATAAAACGTTCTCGAAGCCAGTCGCAAAAGAAAACGACACTGGTGTTCGTTCGGACATTGCTGCGGCTCGCAGAGCCGCGGTCCGTCTTAGCGTCCTCCCTTAACTAAATGGCAGTGCTCCCTTACAGTGGCCCTCTCAGGCCAGGGTGAGGGAAAACGGCTTGATTTACTGGCCGCATCCGTCTGCCAATTCCGTCTATTGAAAACAGCGGAGACTATCCATGTGACTTCATCCGACCCGCTTCTCGGACCCTTTTTCGAATTAAAATCAGTCCCGTCATGGATGAATTCGGTTTCTTGACGCCACTATGAGCATTTGTTAACTTGGCGGCTCGTGAATTTACGCAGCTTTAGCTTTAGCGCTTTTTGGTTTGGCGGTTACTTTACCGCCGACCTGCGCGCTTGGCTGCGTTAAGTGAGTCTCGAAAGCCAAACCGCAGGTCACAAAGAACCTGCGGTTTTTTTGTGACCTGCTCAAACAAGAAAAAATATGATCGTAGTTTTAAAACCTGAAATCTCGAAGAAAGACGAGCAAGCCGTCATCAAGGAAATCAAGAAACTGGGTTACCAACCCCACGTGATGCGCGGTGTCGAACGCACTGTCATCGGTTGCATCGGCGACGAACGCACTCACCAGAACCTTGAATCCCTCGGCACTTGGTCGCAGGTCGAAAAAGTGGTGCCTATTCAAAAGCGCTACAAACTCGTGAGCCGCGAAGCGCACAAAGCCAATTCCTCCATCAAGGTTGGCGATGAAAAGATTCTCGTCGGTGGCAAGAAGTTCCAGGTCATGGCCGGTCCTTGCTCCGTGGAAGACGAAATGCAACTGCTGAAGACCGCGCATGCCGTGGCGAAAGCCGGTGCGACGATCCTTCGCGGTGGCGCATTCAAGCCCCGCACCTCTCCTTACGAATTCCAGGGTCTCGGCGAAAAGGGCCTCAAGCTCCTCGCCAAAGCGCGCCGCGAAACAGGTCTCCCGATCATCACTGAATTGCTTTCCGAACAACACGCGGAACTCGTCGCCGAATATTCCGACATTCTCCAGATCGGTGCGCGTAACGCCCAGAACTTCCAGTTGCTCATCGCCGCGGCGAAGACTGGCAAGCCGGTGTTGCTCAAGCGCGGTCTCTCGATGAAGATCGAAGAATGGTTGCTGGCCGGTGAATACGTGTTGTCGAACAACAACCCGAACCTGATGTTCTGCGAACGCGGTATCCGCACCTTCGAAACCTACACGCGCAATACGCTCGATCTTTCCACGATTCCCATCATCAAGAAGGAATCGCATTGCCCGATCGTCATCGATCCAAGCCAGGGTGCTGGCCGTTCCGATCTCGTCGTGGCGATGTGCAAAGGTGCTGCTGCGATGGGTGCCGATGCGTTGCTTATCGAAGTGCATCCGAATCCAGCCGAAGCCTGGAGCGACGGCGCGCAGCAATTGACCCTCGACGGTTTCGCCAAGCTCATGGAGGAATTGAAGCCCTTTATCGCGGCCGCTGGACGCGAGTAATACTCTTCGCGAATTTCACGACACCCGATTCGCAAGAGTCGGGTGTTTTTTTGTACTCATGTATCGGCAATGAAAGGAATTTTATGAAGCTACCCGATGGCATTTTCGTTTTGCCTTCGTTTTTGAGTTCGGCTGAGTGCGAACACTTTATTTCCCTCAGCGAAGAGGGTGGTTATGAAGCTGCGACGTTATCAACGACTGAAGGCGCTGTGCTTCAACCCGACATTCGAAACAACAGCCGCCTAATTTGGGATGATTTCGACCTGGCGAACCAGCTATGGCTTCGCGCTCGTCCGCACATTCCTTTGATGTTGAAAGGAAGACAGGCGGTGGGTTTCAACGAACGTTTCCGCTTCTATCGCTACGATGTGGGACAACAATTCGTCGGGCACGTCGACGCTCCTTTCCGTCGCGAAACTGGTGAAGCGAGTCAGTTGACGTTTCTGATGTATCTGAACGACGATTTTGAAGGCGGTGAAACAACGTTTGATGAAGTCAGCATCAAGCCGCAACGCGGAGCCGCCCTCGTGTTTCTCCACGAGTTGTTTCACGAAGGAACAACATTGGTTCGTGGGCGTAAATATGTTTTGCGGACGGATGTAATGTACAATCCAGCCGGACGATTCTCAGCGGGGTAAGCGGGATGAAGTTTTGAAACCTTTTCTCGTTCTGTGGTGTTGTAAGGGAGAGCCATAAACGGAATGAGCAGAAGAATTAAAATATTTTTTGGCGCTGTGGGTATAATGATTCTCGCCGGAATTGTTGTCCGCAAAATGAATCCCCTGGTGTGCAACGAATCCTTTTTTATGCATGCCCATTGCATAAAGATCGCGGATGGCGAACTGGAACAATATGCCATCACGCACGACGGTAACTATCCGTTCAGCACGAACGGCTATGGCGACGCACTTCTGGCTTTGAAAGATTTGTTCCCGACGGATTTCGGCGAATTCACGGCTTATCCATACGACAAGAAGGTTTTTCTCCGTGCGATTGCCACGAACGGTCATGCTGCAGAGGCAGATTGTGGACGCGTTTATGTGCAGGGACTGAACACCAATAATGTCAGCGGCATTGCCATTCTTTTTGATAAAGTTGCGACGCGGGGAGGAGATCATTGGCACGGGCTGTCAAAGTTTTCTGCCCCGCTTGGACGAGAGGTCATTGGCGTGCCCGAAGGGTTTATCCAAGAAAAGGACTGGCCGGCGTTTGCCGCCAATCAGATTGAATTGCTGGTGAAGGTCGGAATTTCCCGCGAGCGCGCCCGGGAACTGTATGCTCAGGCTGGGGTAAGCTGGTAAACGATAGAACTTTTTTGTTTGTGAGAAAATACTCGGCCTTTAAGGTGCAAACATCTCTCCCAGTTGTTCCAAGATTTTCGTCGCCGTTTGATTGTCAACTTTACCAAGCCGTTTTGAAAGGCGGCTTTTGTCCACCGCTCGGATTTGATCCAGCGCAATCTCACCCGTTTTGTTCTGAAATTCGATAGGAACTCGAGATGGCCAATTACGACGAACGGTCGTCATTGGCGCAATGATGACGGTCGAAAGCGCCGAGTTCATTTCATTTGGCGAAACGATAACACAGGGTCGCGTCTTTGCCGTTTCAGCGCCTAAAGTGGGATCCAATTTGACAAGGTAGATACCGAATCGGTCCATTACCATTTCCATTCATCAGCATCAAAAGCATTCTTAAGAGAACGCAAATCTGCCATATTATCCGGAGATTTCTTTTGGCGAAAAGCCTTCGCCCAACCTTCGCGCGCTTTGCGTTTTGGACGAAGCAGGATCCCTTGGTCTGATTGTTCTATAATCAGACCATAAGGCCAATAAGGCATTGGCAGGGTTACCATTTTCATTTCCATCACGTTACGGTTTCTTTTACTTCAAGGCAACCGTGCAGTTTAAACTGCTCCGGACACCCATTAACGCTGTAATATGCATTCTTTGGTTCGAAAGGTTCATAGTATCAAAAAAAACCGCGTGAGGAGTAAAACCCGCCCCTGTCCAATCTTCCGAAGTCGCATATCAACCAATATGAGCTGTGTTTGCATCTTAACGCCGGTCGTGATTGCGGCCTGGCCATCTTTTAGTGCGGCGGTGGTAGCAGCGGCGACTTCTCTCGGCTACGTGGCCGTGGCCGAGCAACAACAACAAAATCAACGCCACTCCACTGCCGCACCGAATCGAATCAACCTCGAGATCGAAAATAGCGAAATCGTCACGACGCAGATTGGTCGCGACCAGAAGATTTCCGTGATACGCGATGGAGTGAGAGTGACATTCGCTCGCGATGCACGTGGACGCGCTTCGCTGTGTGTGGAAGGACAGGGACACAGCGAAGCAGCCCTGCGCGCGATGGGCGAAGAGCTCAGCCAACGCGTGGTGCAGAAATATGTTTACCAGCGGCTGATGGAAGAAATGCGGGCCAAACAATTTCACGTCGTCGAAGAAGAAACCAACGCCGACCACTCGATTCGCATCAAGGTCCGACGCTGGGACAACTAAACGATTATGAATCCCTCCTTCATCCTCGATCATCCGCAACCATTCGCCTTGTCGGCTTTGTTGCTGTTGTCTTTTGTGCTCCCCCTCTGCGCGGGAAGAACTGGGACGCCGACATCCCGACGCCAGGCGTGGAATGGACAGTTGGCGATTGGATTCGTCGGACTGGCGATGGTGCTTTGGCCGAATGGATCGCTGTGGTTGTTGCCGGTGGCGATGGTAATTTGCGTCCTTTTTGTGAAGGTCATTTTGCAGAAAAACCCTCTTATCATGGAAAGCTGATTCCTATGCCTGAACGCGAATTTGAAATCTCCATTGAGCCGAACGGCAGCGTGGAACTGCACGTAAAAGGCTACAAAGGCAAAAGCTGCCTCGAGGCGATGAAAATGTTCGAGCAGATCGTTGGTGAACTGAAATCGCAACGCGAGACGAGCGAGTTTTACGAACCGGAGGAAGTCGTTCGTTACAACATCGAGCAACGTCACTGAATCAACGCCGCGGATTAACATTTATCAACCAAACCAGAGTAAAAATGCGCAACCCATTTTCACCGGTTCTGTGTGCTTGTGTTCATCCGCGGCGAAGCCTATGAGTTCGAGTTCCTCACAGTTTTATCCTCCGCGAGCGCGTGGCTGGGGACGCCTTCGCAGCGTGGCGGCTTTTTTCCGGCGAATTCGTTACGCCAGTCCTTTGGAAATTCCGAAGGGACTCGGTTCCACGATTTGTGGGCTGTTGCTTCCAGGCTACGCCTTTCGTCTGTTTGGCTACAAAATGGTCGCCGAGATAGCGGTAAGCCTTTACGGCGTGGCGGCCTTTTTATTCGTGGCGAACCTTGGTCTTCCGTTTGCGAATTATGCCTTTTCTTTTCTCATCGCCATCCACGCGCTTTCGGCTCTCGTGATGACCAGGAACTTTTCGGTCGAACCAACCTTGGGTCGGCGACTGTGGTCGGCGGCGTCGGTCCTGGTTCTGATCATTATTTGCTACAACCTGGCGTTGACCGCTTTTGGATATGTGGTCACGCCGTTGAATTACAATCGCAAGGTATACGTTGTGAACGGATTGGCCTCGTCCCGCAAAGTGGGCCGCGGAGACCAGGTGGCTTATCATATTCGAGCGGCGGGTCATACATTTCGCACGGCGTACGAACATGGAGCTGTGATTGTGGAAGACGGCTTTGGAATCGGAGAGGTGCTTGCGGTGGCCGGGGACCAGATCGAATTTACAAAAAAGGAGTTCACGGTGAACGGGATCAGTCAGCCTCGAAAGCTTCGCATGCCGGAATCCGGGAAGATCGTGGTTCCCGAAAAGCATTGGTTTATCTGGCCGGAATTCGCTATAACTGTGCAAGGTCAAGCCGCGCAAATCCAAGCCGACCAGATGCTCGCCCGGATGGGAATGGTTGATGCTGATGATTTTGTCGGAACCATTTTTCGCCATTGGTTTTGGCGCAAACAACTATGAGCCGTTTCAGCAGTCTGGAATTTAGTAATCAGGACGAGAACCAACTCGGACCGAAAACTTCCGCGCTCAAGGATGAAGCGCATTTTCTTGCCGAAGCACAGGCGTGTTTCGAAAAAGGCCGGTTCGACGAAGCGCTCCGTGCTTACTCCAAAGTCCTCGAGTTTAATCCGAAAAATGCCTCGGCGTGGGCAGGGCAGGTGCGCATGCTGATTGAATTGGGAGAATTTCCAGAAGCCAAACTCTGGGTGGACAAGGCGCTCGAAAAATTCCCCAACGAACCGGAATTGCTCGCGGCGAAAGCCGTGGCCCTCGGGAGGCTGGGCGATGCAAAAGGAGCACTGGCCTTTTCCGATGCCTCGATTGAAGAACGCGGCGATTCGGTCTATGTCTGGCTGGCGCGCGGTGACGTGCTTCTCTCCCGGCGCGAAGAGCGGGCTAATTATTGTTTTGAAAAAGCAATCATGATGGGCGCGACCAATTGGTTCACGCAGTGGCTCACGTCGCGGATTTATTTCTATTACCACAAATTTTCCATCGCTTTGAAATACGCCCAGCAGGCGTTGAATCTGAATCCCGGCCAAAGTGTCGCATGGTTGCAGGCTGGCCAATGCCAATTGGAATTGGGATTGGCGACTCTGGCTGAAAATTCATTGATGCAGGCGAAACAGCTGGATCCTTACTGCGAGAAAACAAACAACGCCTTGAAGCGGCTTTCTGACACCAGTTTCTGGAGTCGATTGCACCGACGGTTTTTTTCCAAATGATTCCGAAGTTCCACGCATTATTGGCGACAGCCGCCGAACACGGCGCATCGGACCTGCATATTATTGCGGGAGTGCCACCGGCCTTTCGCATCAACGGCGAGATTATCATTGCCGACGAGGACGCGGTGACGGAGCAGGAAGCGTTGGAGATGGCGTATTCGTTGTTGAATCACGAACAGAGCTCAACCTTCGACAGTGAATGGGAATTGTGCGTTTCCTTGCGACACGAAGCCGCCGGGCGAATTCGGGTCACGATCTATCGCCGCAACGGTTCTCCTGAACTGAGCATTCGTTTCTGCGGTCATCGCATCGCTTCGCGCGAAGAACTGGGACTTCCGAAAAAAATCGATGAACTCGCGCGAAAGCCAAACGGCCTCGTTTTGATTACCGGCCCGACGGGCGCGGGAAAAACGACGACGCTGAATTACCTCGTTAACCTCATTAACGAAGAGCGTCGCTGCAAAATTGTGACGATTGAAGATCCGATCGAGTTCGTCCACGAGAACAAGCGGGCCATTGTGGTGCAGCAGGAAGTGTTGACCGATACGAAGTCCTTCAATCGCGCTCTGATCCACGTCTTGCGACAGGACCCGGATGTTATCGTGGTGGGTGAAATGCGCGATCACGAGACGATCGCGACCGCGTTGAATGCGGCCGAAACCGGGCATCTCGTCCTGGCGACGCTTCATTCGCCGAATGTCGCGCATGCGTTGGAACGGATTATCGGCGTGTATGAAGGGAGCGCCCAGCGACAAATCATCCTGCAGCTTTCCAATGCGTTGCAGGGAATTATTTCACAGGACTTGCTGCCGTCCGCAGATCGGACCAGCCGGGTGCTTGCCTATGAAATGCTTTTGGCCACGGGCGCGATTCGCAACCTGATTCGCGAAAATCAAATTCACCAGCTGGAGAACGTAATGCAGACTGCAGGCAAGGAAGGCATGGTGTTGCTGGATAATTGCCTCTACGATCTCTACTGCCGTTGCCAGATTACCTACGATACCGCCCTGAGTCGTGCACGTAACCCCGATCGAATCAATCGTCCCAAGCACGCTGTGAAATGAGTACGCTGGAAATCGTGATTGCCGCCCTGATTTTGCTCGGCGTGATCACGTGGGCAGTTCTAAAGAGTCCTGAGCCCGGATGGTTGATCGTCCGTTGGATCATCACGATTCTCATGATCACCGCGATGTTGAAAATCGCGGTGCCAATGCTTTCCGATAACCAGGCCACCGTCATTGTCGGTGTGCTGATGATTGCTGCTTGCGCGATTATTATTGGAATTACCTGGGCCAAAAGCTGGACGATCATGGGGCTCCAGCCATTGACCAGCGCGTTCGACGGAGGCGATGAGGAAATCGAGGCTACGGCGCTCTATTCCGCCGCGGAGACAAAATGGAAGAAGGGGTTGTACCGCGAAGCGATCGCGGATATTCACCAGCAATTGGAAAAATTTCCCAACGATTTCCGGGGGCTCATGATGCTGGCGCAAATCCATGGGGAGAACCTGAATGATTTGGTGGCGGCGCAACAGTCCATCGATCTTATTGCCGACACTCATCAACATATTCCTGCCCAGGCGTCAGGTGCATTGATCGCGATGGTCGATATGCATTTGAAGGCCGGCAACGTCGATGCCGCGCGAAAAAATCTTGAGCGCATTCTCGAACTGTTTCCCGACACGCCCTTTTCCCAGCTCGCGGCGCAACGGTTGTCGCACCTGCTGCGGACGGAGCAAACGATTCAAGAGCGAGGCCGAACGATTGCCATGCAGGGTAATTACGCAAAACACGTTGGTTTGCAGAAAGGGCTGACGCCGATCCGGGATGCGGAAACAAATCCGTCTGTGCTTGCCTCGGAATACGTAAACCATCTTCAGGAACATCCTCTTGATGTGGAGACGCGACAAAGACTGGCGGCTTTGTATGCGGAACAGTTTCAGCGCATCGACCTTGCGCGACTCGAATTCGAGCACCTCATCGGCATTCCCAATCAATCGCCGAAGCAAATTACGCAACACCTGAATTCGTTGGCCGACTGGGAAATTAAAGCAGGGCAGGGGGATGCTGCGCGCGCTACGATTCTACGGATTATCGAGATGTTCCCCAAAACCGCTCTCGCCGACGCCGCCGAGACCAGGCTGGCACGTCTCGGAAGTGAACTGAAGGGAATGCAAAAAAGCCAAGCTTCGGTGAAGCTTGGCTCTTACAAAAAAGATTTGGGACTGAATCCCGAGTAATTATTGGAGCTGCAATTGCAGGGCGATCTGCTTGCTCAATTCGCTCGCGAGATAAATGTCGCCGCCGCCCATTTTCTTGCGGACCTGCACAACGACTTCGCTAATTTCGGCGTCGCCTTTGACCGGGGCGGCCTTGATCCAGACCGTGCGGCCGTTAACGATGCCCTTCAGGCTTTTGTTTGCCGTATCATCATTTTGAATCTGACCGTTCTTCGCCAGAACCGTCCGGGAGGCGTCGACGATCTGATCCACGGAGCGTGCATACCGGCTATAAAGCTTGTCCTTGGCGAAGGGCACGCCGGCCTTCATGTGGCCGTCGGCGGTCTTCACGCAACCGGTGAGAAAAGTGGAAAACGCAGCAATCAGGAGAAGGGCTAAAATCTTTTGTTTCATGAGCGGCAATGCAACCAAATTGGCCCTTGCCGTCAAGCACGAAGCGAACGCCCGACGCAAAATCCGGCGAATGCAAAAAACCCGCTGGCCTTCGGGTCAATTCTCCTTCTTGTGCCTTTTTCGACCTCGCGTAAATTGGCTTTCCATGCAACGCAGAAATCCTAAAGTTTGCCGCCAATGAAAGGAATCATCCTCGCCGGTGGTGCAGGCTCCCGGCTTTACCCATTGACGTTGGTCGCGAGCAAACAGCTCCAACCGGTCTACGACAAGCCGATGGTTTATTACCCGCTGAGCACCCTGATCGAGCATGGTGTCCGGGAATTCTGCCTGATTTCCACGCCACACGACCTGCCGAAGTTTATGCAGTTGCTGGGCGACGGGAAAAAATGGGGACTTTCCATTGAATATCGGGAACAGCCGAAACCCGCCGGGATCGCCCAGGCCTTTCTGATCGCAGAATCTTTTGTCGGTAAGGATCCGGTGACGTTGATTCTCGGCGACAATATTTTCTACGGAGCGGATACTTTTCGCAAAGCCTTCGCGGAGTTTCATGAAGGGGCGACTATTTTCGGTTATCACGTCCACGATCCGGAACGCTACGGTGTGGTGGAGTTTGATGCGCAGGGCAAGGCACTTTCCATTGAAGAAAAACCGAAGGTTCCGAAAAGCAATTACGCGGTTCCCGGTCTGTATATCTACGACAACGACGTGCTCGAGATCGCGCGGAATCTGAAACCATCTCCGCGTGGCGAGTTGGAAATCACCGACGTCAACGTCGCCTATTTAAAACGCAATCAATTGCGTGTTCATCGGTTGAGCCGTGGTTTTGCGTGGCTCGACGCGGGAACCAGCAGCAGTTTGCATGATGCTTCTGCCTACGTGCAGACAATTGAAAAGCGGCAAGGCATTAAAATCGGATGTCCGGAGGAAGCGGCGTTTCGTTCCGGCGCCCTTTCTCTCGCGCAACTGGAAGAATTGCTCGGCAAGATTCCGACCTGTGAATATCGCGAGTATCTTTCCCGCGTCGTCGCCGAAGTAAAACGTCAACAGACTTTCAAATGATTCTTCTCCTTGGCAGCACGGGTTACATGGGACAAGCGTTTGCGCAAGCGTTGCAGCAAAGCAAAACACCATTCCTTTCGCTGACGCGTTCGACCGTCGACTACACCCGCTTCGATGTGTTGCTGAAAGCCATTCAGGCCAATCGCGCGACGTTCGTTTTGAATGCCGCGGGTTATACCGGCAAACCGAATGTCGATGCCTGTGAAACCGCGTGGGCCGATACGTTGCAAGGCAACACGCTGTTGCCGCTGACGATTGCGCAGGCGTGTGCCGCGGCGGGAATTCCGTGGGGACACGTTTCCTCGGGATGCATTTTTGCCGGTGCAAAAATCCAGGACAAGGGCGCATGGCGCGTGGAGAAAGATTTGAGTCGTCCCGCGTTGAAGAAACTGGCGGAGGAAAATCCTTCCGCGATCCGTGGCTTCGATGAAAGCAACGAACCGAATTTCAGTTTTCGCCAGCCTCCATGCAGTTTTTACAGCGGGACGAAGGCCCTGGGTGAAGAAGCCATTCGCAACGTGGGGCAGGGGTATATCTGGCGATTGCGAATTCCTTTCGACGAATGGGATAATTCGCGCAATTACCTCACCAAGTTGCAGCGTTACGCCAAAGTCTACGACAACGTCAATTCCCTGTCTCACCGCGCCGATTTCGTTCGTGCCTGTCTTGAACTCTGGCAACGGAAAGCTCCCTTCGGAATTTATAACGTCACGAATCCTGGATTTGTCACATCACGCCAGGTCATTGGCATGATTGAAAAAATCCTTAAGCCGTCGCGGAAGTTCGAGTTCTGGGAGAACGACGAAGAGTTCTATAAAGTCGCCGCCAAAACACCGCGCTCCAATTGTGTGATGGAAGTGTCGAAGCTTCTTTCCACGGGGATCAAAATGCGTTCGGTGACGGAAGCGCTCGAAGATTCGTTGCGAAACTGGAAAGCCGAGAAGAAGCAGTAAATAAATGACGGATTTCGTCTCAGGATGATTTGCAGAATCCAGCAACCTCACCCTAACCCTCTCCTTCCCAGGAGAGGGAACAGTGTACGGCTATTTTCGGATTTTCCGATATCACTCCCGCAATTCCAGCGCTCGATTTGTTCGAATAAGCTGAGCACAATTCCCCCTCTCCTGGGAAGGAGAGGGCGGGGGTGAGGTTCTTTCGGCTCCAATGTCCATGTGACGTAAAATTATTTTTGGCGATTTATATATGAACCTTTTGATTACAGGTGGTGCAGGATTCATCGGCTCGAACCTCATCCATCACATCATCGACAAGCCAGAGATTCAGTTGCTGGTAAATCTCGATTGCCTCACCTACGCCGGGCATTTGGAAAACCTGCAGGCCTTGGCGAAACATCCCAAATATCGTTTCGAAAAAGTTGATCTCCGCGACAAAGCGGCGGTGCTGGAGGTCGTCAAAAAACATGGCATCACCCACGTGATGCATCTGGCGGCGGAATCGCATGTCGACCGTTCGATCAGCGGGCCGGGCGATTTTATCCAGACGAATATCATCGGAACTTTTAATTTATTGGAAGCCGTGCGTGGCGTGTGGGGAAGCGACCTGACCGGCAAACGCTTTCATCACGTTTCCACGGACGAAGTGTATGGAAGTCTCGGTGAAACGGGCTACTTCACGGAGACGACTCCGTATGCGCCGAACTCGCCGTATTCCGCCAGCAAAGCGTCGAGTGACTTCCTGGTTCGCGCGTATCATCACACCTACGGTTTGCCGGTGGTGACGACGAATTGTTCAAACAATTACGGGCCGTATCAATTTCCCGAAAAGCTGATTCCCGTCATCATCCAAAATATCCTCGCGCGCAAACCGTTGCCGGTATACGGCGATGGCATGAATGTGCGCGACTGGTTGTATGTGCGCGACCATGCCGAAGCGCTTTGGACGGTGCTGACGCGTGGCAAACTCGGGGAGACCTATAACGTCGGTGGTCACAACGAATGGGCGAACATTCGGATCGTGGAATTGATGTGCGATCTCATGGACGAAATGGCTCCGCAACTCGGCGGCGGTTCTCGCAAACTGATCTCCTTCGTCAAAGACCGCCCCGGTCACGATCGCCGTTACGCGATCGACGCCAACAAGATTAAGAATGAGTTGGGGTGGGTTCCCGCGCATCGGTTCGAGGATGGTATTCGCGAAACCATCGGTTGGTATCTCCAGAATCAAAGCTGGGTGAAAACGGTCCTCGAAGCGAAAAAGAATCGCTAAACGAGATTCCCGGTCCGAAGGAAAGATTTGCCCCGGGCATTCAGCATTTACCGTTGCCCTTCCTTTTCCCTGCCCCGGAAAGAGCCGCAACCAGAGTTGACGCCGATTTTCCCTGCCCGGGAAACGACCTCAACCGCGGTTGACGTCGAATTCCTGGGTCCGGAAATAAAAACTTCTCGAGGAAGTAGACTTTTCGGGGCTCCCGACAACTCGACTTCCTGCGTCAGTAAGGATTTCCGGAGCCCGGAAAAGTGTCGCAACCCGGTTGGGACGAGTTTCCGGGCTCCCGGAATGTCTACTTCCTTGGTTGAGGCCATTTTCCGGAGCGTCGGAAAGTCTACTTCCTCGGTTGCGACGGTTTTCGGGAGCGCCCGAGACCGCGCCAACCCGGTTGGGACGGTTTTCGGGAGGCCGGAAATCTTTACTTCCTTGGTTGGGACGAATTTCCGGAGCCCGGAAAAGGGTGTCAACCGCGGTTGGGGCTCTTTCCGGGGCTCCCGAAATCGGCGTCAACCGCGGGAGGTAAAGTTGGCCGGGCTTGATTATCAGGACTTTGCGCTAAATCCCCGGAATCTGGCGTTTAAGGGGCCGAGCGGAAGGTATAAGGCAAATCAGGTTTTATGCCAAAAGCTAGCCGCCGAGAATTGGCGGGTAAGGTCAAATGTCAAGAAGGCCCTTTGGATTACCTCCAAAACGTATCAATCCCTGAAATTTTGGAAGCTGAGAGCAACAGGGAACTCTTTCCCCTTTACGGCGGCGATAACGGATTGCAAGTCATCCCTGCTTTTGCCGGTGACCCGAATCTGCTGGTCCTGGATTTGGGTTGTCACCTTCAATTTAGTGTCGCGAATGAATTGAGTGACAAGTTTTGCGTCGGCAGTTTCGATCCCTTGCTTGATCTTGATGACCTGACGGGAGTGTCCGAGCGGAGAAATATCCGGTTCACCTTTATCGATACTTTTCAAACTCACGCCGCGTTTGGCGAGTTTGCCGATGACCATTTCGACCAGAGTCTGGACTTTGAAATTATCTTCCGCGGAAAGCTTGATCTCATTTTTCTCGAGAACGATTTTGGCGGTGCTGCCTTTGAAATCGAACCGATTGGCGAGTTCCTTGTTCGCCTGGTTCACCGCGTTCTCCACTTCCATGGAACTGACCTCCGAAACGATATCGAATGATGGCATAGCGCTATGGGAAATTTTTTTGAGGAAGATTAAAAGGAAAATCGCTTTTGCCCGCCGACGCTCCAACCTATATTCCCGCCATGGTGACATCGAGTTTAGGCCGATTTGTGCTGAAACGCTGTGTGGGAGGCTCGAACCATTTGGCGAGTCGACTCACAAGGGCCGTCTTCCGCAAATTAAGGTCGGCAATGGTCACCGCCGGCGATCCGCTGGTGCGATACACGATTGAAGGCCAGTCGCTGATACTTCCGATCTCCAGCGATCTTCCGTTGATCCTCGATGTTCTTCCTCAGTATTCAACAAACATCGTTCGTATCGTCGAAGGGGTTCACAAGGCCTATCCTGACCTTACCATTGTCGATATCGGGGCGAATATCGGTGACACCGTCGCAATGTTGCGGGCGAAGGTGCGCTGCCCCGTGCTGTGTATTGAAGGGAACGACGTGTTTTTTGGAATTTTGAAAGAGAACGTCCGCGATCTCGGTCCTGAAATTTTTCTCGAAAACAGTTTTATCGGCGCGGAGTCGAAAGAAACAAGCGGGCGCGTCATTGCGGAACGGGGCACGGCGCGGATTGAGGTCACGCCTGGTAAATCGACCGTTAGCTTTCTCGCGCTTCGCGACGTGTTGACGCGTCATCCGCAATTCGGCCAGGCGAAGTTTATTAAAATTGATACGGACGGGTTTGATTGCCAGATCCTCCAGGGCAACATGGAATTGCTCGCACAACTCAAGCCCGTGGTATTTTTTGAATATGATCCGCGTCTCTTTTCGCCGTTGAAGAAGGATGGATTTGAAGTTTTTGAAAGTCTGCGCGGAGCCGGTTATACCGAAACTCTCGTTTACGACAATACGGGCGATTATCTTTTGTCGGCCCGGTTGGAAGACCAGAGATTGTTAAAAGATGTCGACCAATTTTATCGTGGGCGCCTGGATCGGTATTGTGATATCTGCGCCTTTCATCGAGAGGACGAGGCCCTGGTAAAACAGATTCGCGAATCCGAAGTAAACTTTTTCCAGCAATTGCGGTCTCGTGCGAGTTAACCTTGCATCACCTTGGAGAGGGCATCCACCACCGTGTTGACGGGAATTTCAGAAATACAAAGCGTTTTGGGATGGATGCATTTCCAATCACAATGGAAACAAGATAAGCGATTGGATAACCAGATTTGCCGCTCCGAAATCTGCCACGGGCCAAATTCACCGAAATGTCCTCCGCCGATAATCACGACCGTGGGTTTGTTCAGCGCGATAGCAAGGTGGGCCGTGGATGTATCCATGGACAAAACTGCGCGCCCTGCGGCAACAAACTCACAGAAGTCGACAAAAGACCCGAATTGTTTGACAGAAATGTTCTGGATTCCCTTTTGCTTTGCCACGGAATGCATTTCATTTAGACGCTCCTTTTCCGCAGGTCCGCCGCAAAGGAAAATGGGGAGACCTTCGCGAGATGAGACGGTCTGCAAAACCGCGAGCAATTGATCGGAGGGATAATCCTTGATCGTCTTGCTGCTGAAAGGGCTCACAACTAAATAGTTCCCGCTCGAGGACGCAAGGGAAGAAAATCGCGGCAGGATTTCCTCGACTGCAACCCTGCGCTTTAACACGAAGCCGACCAGATCCGCGTGCCTGTTTAGTTCTCCGCAAAACTTTTCTATTTTTGGAGACGAAGAAATTAAATCGTTGAAAGCGGCCTCAAACGGATTTTCAAAACTTTTTTCCACGGAGTTTTGCAGGCCGATGAAATGATCCGAACGAATCCGCAAAACAAGCAGGTTATGTAAGAGGAATCTTTGATGCCGCAGGCAAATCAGAGTGTCGAACTTGTACGCATCGAGCTTTTTATAATCTTCGGTAAAGAGCCGTGCCAGCGTTTTGCGCCCGCTCTCGTTGGAGGAAATGCCGATGACCGTCGCTTTAGGAAACTCGCGTCGCGCCAGATCGACCACGCCTTTAAAAACGACCAGGACACAATTTTCCTCTCCGAAATGTTCTGTTAGCAGCCGTAAAGCCCCGAGCGCGATAATGAAGTCGCCAAACCCATCGACCTTAAAAAGACAGACTTTTTTGGAAACAACCTGCCTCGCGGGAATGCGGCGAGGGCTCTTCAGAAGCGCCCGGATATAGCAATTACGGAGGAGGTTGGCAAACATCGTTGACTTAGTCGGTCAGAATCTTGCACGCCATTGTTTTATGGCAACTGATTTTTAGACGGCTTATTATGGACCATCTTGAACGCCGAACAAGAAATGTAATTAATGTTTGACCGCTATCGCAATTGGCTCCGTTTTTTCCGGCTTACTCCGTTCGATAGCTCGACGGAGGAGGGTCGTTCCAATGAAAGGCATCGACGGGCCCTTTTGACCGGTATCACTTCCATCACCTCGAAGCTCGTTGCGATCATCACGACTTTTGTCTCGGTGCCCCTGACCCTTAATTACCTTGGTCCGGAGCGATATGGCCTTTGGATGACCATTTCCTCTTGTATCCTGATGTTGAACTTCGCGGACCTTGGCATTGGCAATGGGCTTTTGAATATGATCGCCGATGCTCATGGAAAGGACGATCGCCTTCGGGCGAGAAAATATGTTTCCAGCGCGTTCTTCCTCCTCCTGGGGATGGCGATCATTTTGGCCCTTGTTTTTTTCCTGGCCCAGTTTTGGATCGATTGGAAGAAGGCCTTCAACCTCACCTCAGCCATTGCGATTCAGGAGGCCTTGCCGGCGGTGACGATCTTTGCGATTTGCTTTCTGCTGAGCCTTCCCTGCGGGGTCGCCCAAAGAATCCATCTCGGTTATCAGGATGGATATATCAACGGCTTTTGGACAATCGCCGGGAATGTGATGGCGTTGCTGAGCCTGTTTGTGGTGATTCGGTTCCGTGGAGGACTTCCCTGGCTGGTGCTGGCCCTTGCGGGATCGCCTTTGTTAGCCGCGATGTTGAATACCATCATACTTTTTCGGCGCAAACGCCGGTGGCTCATGCCTTCGTGGCGCGAGGCTGAGTGGATTACTGCTAGAAAGCTGATGAGTCTGGGGGTGTTCTTTTTTATTCTCCAGGTTGCCGGGGCCATCGCTTATGCGTCGGACAACGTCGTCATTGCCCACGTTTTTAATCAGGACGCCGTGACACATTATTCAATTGTTGCCCGTATGTTCAGTGTTGTCCTGCTGGCGACAGATCCGCTGTTGACGCCTCTATGGCCCGCCTATGGAGAAGCTATCGCCCGACAGGATTTCAAATGGGTCCATAAAACATTCTTGCGATCACTCGGTGTCACGCTCGCGCTCGGGATCACGATGTCAGCGTCATTGATTTTACTGGGACCATTCGTGTTGAAAATTTGGATCGGGAAAGATTTTGATGTGACTCTGCCCCTCTTGTTGGGAATGGGGGTATGGACCATTTTGTCAGCGCTTGGTGCCGCGAGTGCGATGTTCTTAAACGGAACGGGCGCCATCAGATTTCAGACGTATTGCGCGATTGCCTTTGCTATTATGGCCATTGTTTTTAAAATAATTTTTGGCAAGTTGCTTGGGCTTCACGGTATTGTGATTGGATTGATTGTTGCATATATGATTTTTGCAGTATTGCCATTAACGGTGTATACGCCGAGGCTCCTGAGAGAACTTGAACAAGGCAGGAAAGCTGATTGAACTTACAGACCCCAAGCCAGCTATTCGGGCGTGTCGCGCATAAATATCGCGAGAAATGCTCTTTTATTTGGCGCCTCGAAGGAATTCTGAAAGGCGTGAAATTCGAGGGAAGTTGTATTTTGAGCGGTCGGCCGATTTTGAGTGTGGCCAAGGGTTCTGAGATGCGCATTGGTGACCATGTTGAAATTCATAGTACGGTGCGTTCAAATCCGCTCGCCTGTTTCCAGCCCTCGGTTTTGCGCACGCTCAATCCTACGGCGAGGTTAATTCTTGGAAAACGGGTTGGCATGGCTGCAACAGCCATCTGCGCCGGTGTTTCTATTGAGATCGGAGAAGGGACAATTATTGGTTCGGGTGCCATGATTTTGGACAATGATTTTCATGTCCTGGATGGGCGGCAGTGGCGTTACGAAACCAGCAGCAACGCCCGGCCCGTCAAGATTGGAAGCAACGTTTTTATCGGGGCGAGAGCTATCGTCCTGAAGGGTGTCACGGTTGGAGATTTTGCCGTGATCGGCGCTGGGGCGGTCGTGACTCATGATGTTCCGCCCAACTATATGGCGATCGGAAATCCGGCCAAGTGCATGCCACGGCGATAAGTGTGCTTGTTGCATGGATTTCGTTTTAGTGTAAAATACCTGCCTTTTAGGGGGCCTGCCGGGCCTCGAATATAAAATGATATCCGCTTTTCAGCTCCGAAAATTAGCCTTCTATGCCATTATCGTTCCGCTCGCCTTAGTGGTTGGATTCTTTGTTTCTCAACCCGAGAGTCCTGCCACGTTTGTTTTGTTAAGCGGCTTGCTGATGATTGGATTGATGCCTCTCTTAATGAGATGGCATCACGTGCTTTTGATCGTAACGTGGAACGCCACTTTGAATGCTTTTTTCCTGCCAGGACAGCCGGAGTTGTGGATGGTGATTGCGGTGTTAAGTCTGATGTTTTCCTTTTGGCGAAGAAGCCTGGATAACACGTGGCGGTTTGAATTTTTTTCTTCGACATCCTTGCCGTTGCTGCTTATGGCGCTTGTCGTCGTGGTCACGGCGAAAGTCAACGGAGGCCTGGGCTTCCGGTCCTTGGGCTCTTCGATGTTCGGATCGAAAAAATACGCGTCTATTCTTTGCGCGATCATTGGTTTTTTTGCGTTAAGCTCCCAGAAGATTCCCAGAAAGCGGGCTCTTCTCTATGCTTCATTGTTTTTCCTGAGCGGCGCCACGGCCATTTTTAGTGACGTCGTCTATGCGGCGGGCCCCAGCTTTTATTTCCTTTTTTATCTTTTTCCGTCCTCGCTGGCCATGCTTCAAGCAAGCTCGGACGCTTTTTTCCAGACGGCCGTTTTTCGCATTGAGGGTGCGGCCTGGGCGTCAATCGCCATGGTTTGCTTCATGTTGCTCCGTTATGGAATCAGGGGGATTTTCACGATACGTCGCCCCGGTCGATTTTTGTTTTTTATCGCCTTTGTGTTGATCGGCTTGCTCGGAGGATTCCGATCTCGGTTTGCCTTTCTCCTCCTGCTGTTTGTTGTTCAATTCTATTTTGAAGGTTTATTTAAAGAAGCACTGTTTCCGTTACTCCTCGGGTTCGTTATTGCGGTGGCAGCGATTACTTTGCCGTTTGCGCAGAGTTTTCCGCAACCTGTTCAACGAGCCCTTAGCTTTTTGCCAATCGATGTGGATCCCATGGTTAAACAGGATGCGCGGGCATCCACCGAATGGCGCGTTGAAATGTGGCGGGTTCTGCTGCCTGAAATTCCAAAGTATTTCTGGCTCGGAAAAGGTTACGTTATTTCTCCGGCTGACATGTATCTCACCGAATATGCCAGTAATATTGGACGGGTGAAGGATTATGAAGCAGCGCTGGTCGTCGGCAACTATCACAACGGGCCTCTGACACTGCAGATCCCATTAGGTGTTTTCGGCAGTATTGCGTTCCTTTGGTTTTTGATCGTGGGCGGAAGAGTTCTCTATCGAAATTTCCGTTTTGGAGATCCAGGGTTGAAAAATATCAACACGTTTCTTTTGAGCTTTTTTCTCGTCAAAACGATTTTCTTCTTTGTGATCACGGCGGCATTTGATGCGGAATTTTTCGTGTTTGCCGGCACTGTAGCCTTGAGTCTGAGCCTGAATTGGCGTGATAGTTCGAAAAAGGATGCCGAAGCTCAACCGGTATTAAAAGACGTTGAGGCGGAATGGCCTGCACCCCAAAAACTGGACTGGTTAAGAAGAGAGTCTTGCTGCAAAAA
>CBHTTJ010000107.1:0-20389 GCA_966095605.1 uncultured bacterium
TAATAGGCAAGGGTCGCGCTGGCGCTGCGTTGCTCATCGGTCAAAGATCCATCGGAATATTTTCCCTC
Source organism: uncultured bacterium (assembly GCA_966095605.1). Classification (GTDB taxonomy): domain Bacteria; phylum Verrucomicrobiota; class Verrucomicrobiia; order Limisphaerales; family JACDHS01; genus CBHWET01. The sequence continues at coordinate 69 of CBHTTJ010000107.1, forward strand.
TTCGCGCCTTGCTCCAGCACCAAATCCTGGCAACGCGCCCCTGCCTATTTATGAGATGAGTTCCAGTGCAACCGCGCCTACTGAAAATTAAGTAGGCGCCCCAACTCTTTCCTCCCGGCCTACTGAAATCGTCGGATATGCCAGTCGACGATCCTCTTCTACGCTTGTGGCCAATCCCAATGAACTGTTTGGCGTTGCCATGACTCTTCGCCAGCCCAACGACAAAACCTGATACACATGAAAACTAAGACACAGACACATTGTGCAGGCGCCGCGGCGGCACTGCTGGTTACGACGCTCGGAGCTTACGCGAGTGCGGATTACGGTCCGGCCATTTGGCATCCCACCTGTAACGCAAATTATTACAGCACCGGTAACGGTCATCGCTTCCACGTCGTGCACGATATGGAAGGTTACTACGCCTCGGTTGTCTCGCTGTTCACCAGCTGTAGCTACACTGCGGCGAGCGTTCATTATGCTGTTAACGGGAAGAAAGATGCTTCCAGCGATGCGCCTGAGGGCGAACTGACGCAGATGCTTTCGGAATCCGTGTACGGATGGCACGCCCGTTGTTGGAACACTTATTCCACAGGCACGGAACATGAAGGATTCGCCAACAACCCTGCCTGGTACACCGAGCCGATGTATCAAACGTCGGCCGGCTTGACGCGTCATATCGCCGACAAATTCGGATACGCCAAAGATCGCAATCATATCATTGCGCACGGCCAAAAATCTGTTTCCGGATGGGCCGCCTGGGCTTCGGCGAATCTTGGTATCGATCCCAATTGCAACAGCCATACCGACCCCGGCCCTTATTGGGATTGGAATCATTACATGGCTTTGATCAACAGCAGCGGTGTCACGGGCAATCTTCCTCCTCGCGCCGAGCAGAAGAAGAAAATCGATTTTAACGGCGACGGCAAAGCCGACGTGATCACGTTTGTTCGTGGTGGCGGAAACCAGGGCGCTGGCGTGAAGGATGGCGATGTATATGTCGCGCTATCCAACGGCAGCGGTTTTGGTGGCGGAGCCAAGTGGCATGAGTTTTTCAGTATCGGCAGCGAAGTGCCGGATACCGGCGATTTCAATGGCGACGGCAAGACAGACATTATCACGTTCGTTCGTGGTGGCGGTAATCAGGCGGCCAACGTTCCCGATGGGGACGTTTTCGTCGCGCTGTCGACTGGCACCGCGTTCGGTGGCGGCCAGAAGTGGCATGAGTTCTTCAGCATTGGGAACGAAGTGCCGATGGTGGGTGACTTCAATGGCGACGGCAAAGATGACATCGTGACCTTTGTCCGTGACGGTGGGAATGCGGCTGCCGGTGTTCCGGATGGAAACGTTTACGTCTCACTTTCTACCGGCACTGGTTTCGCGGGTTCTGCTCTCTGGCATGAATTCTTTTGCATCGGCAATGAAATCCCTGGCGTCGGCGACGTGAACGGCGATGGCAAAGCCGATATCATTCTCTTTAAACGAGGCGGCGGTAATAACGGCGCCGGCATTGCCGATGGCGACGTGTTGGTGGCCCTTTCGACTGGCAGCGGTTTCGGTGCCGCACAAAAATGGCAGGAGTTTTTCTGCATCGGTGCTGAAGTTCCTGCCATCGGCGACGTGAATGGAGATGGAAAAGCGGACATCCTCACATTCCTGCGCGGCGGTGGTAATGCGGCTGCCGGTGTTCCGGATGGGAATGTTTACGTTGGACTTTCGACAGGCGCTGGATTCCAGGGCGGAGCGTTGTGGAACGAGTTCTTCTGCATTGGATCCGAATTGCCGGGCGTGGCTGATTTCACCGGCGACGGCAAAGCAGATATCGTTTTGTTCAAACGCGGTCCAGGCAACACGTCCAGCAGCTCGCCGGATGGCGATGTGATGGTCTCGGCTTCCAATGGAGGCGGATTCCTTGGTGCCTCTCTGTGGAACGGCTTCTTCTCCATTGGTGGAGAAATTCCGTTGCCAACATCCAATCTCGATGGGCAATAAATCGATGATCGCAACCAAGTGAAATGTTTGGGAGACGCCCCGGTATGTCGGGGCGTCTCTGTTCGTTTAACCCCGCAAAATTTCATTGGGCAGAGGCCAAAACTCTTTTAGAGTTGGCTCCTACCCATGAACGTTGAGAGCCGATCGATCTCCTCCCATTCCTTCATGGTCTCTTTATTTCTCCTGATCACCTCTGTGGCGATCGCGTCGTCGCAAGGCATTAAACCCGTCGGACTCGATGGTCATGTCCTGAATCTCGATTTTGAAGATGGCACTTTGAAAGATTGGAGTGCGGCGGGAGACGCTTTCACCAATCAACCCGTGCGCGGCGACGCTGTGATGGCGAGAGGCCGTGGGATGAAAACCGAACATCAGGGAAATTATTGGATCGGGACTTTTGAATGGGGCGGAGATCCTGTGAAAGGCACGCTTACCTCAGTTCCCTTTAAAGTGACGTATCCCTTTGCCGGATTTCTCGTCGGTGGCGGCGCGCACACTCAGACACGCGTGGAATTGGTTTATGCCGACACCAAGAAAGTTTTCTACAAGGCGAGCGGCAACGAAACGGAAACATTGCGCTGGGTTGTCCTCGATATGCGTCCTGATCAGGGCAAAGACATTTTCATACGCCTGGTCGATAGCGGCGGGGAAAGTTGGGACCATATCAATTTCGACAATTTTGAATTCTACGCCAGCGACCCAACGCAGGTCGTGTCGCCGCGCCGGAATAACGTCCTGAAATATCTTTCGCGCACGTGGCAGGCAAGCGATGGATTGCCTCACAATTCCGTCTGGGCGGTGGTGCAATCTTTTGATGGTTTTATTTGGGCGGGAACACCGCAGGGCCTCGCGCGATTTGATGGTCAACGTTTCACAATGTTCAGTTCCGATAACCCGCGTTTCGATAACGTGCGTATTCTCTACGAAACGAAAGATCATACGTTATGGCTCGGTCCGCAGAATGACGGGCTGATTTCTTTTAAAGACGGGAAATTCAAAGCCGAACTTCCAGAGCTGAAGGGCCCGGTGAAGTCACTGTATCAAACCCGTGACGATGCTTTGTGGGTCGGAACAACCAATGGAGCCGCTCGTCTTTACCAGGGGAAAGTAGAATGGCTCAGGAGCAATGGATTGGCCGGCAGCAACGTATTGTCCATCGGGGAAGACAAAGAGGGCGTTATTTGGTTCGGAACGGATCGGGGATTGTTTTGCCTTCGCGGCGGTAATATTGAGCCGTTTACGGGGCACCGCGGTGTTCCTTTAAATGCGATCCGGACGTTGTATTGCGACAAGCAGAATAGCATTTGGTTTGGAACGACGGGAACGGGACTCGGACGAATCAAAGATGGAGAAGTCGACTTCTTTTCGAAGTACGATGGACTGGCGGATAACTTTGTCAGCACCATCTCTGAGGATCGCCGAGGAACGTTATGGATCGGAACATTGAGCGGGCTCAGCCGTCGATCGGGCGACAAATTTGTTACGGAGTTAAACAGTGAAGGACTTTCCTACGAAACCGTTTTTTCATTTTCCGAAGATCATGAAGGCAGTCTTTGGGTCGGAACTAAAGAAGGTTTGAATCAACTGCAACCGACAGCCTTTCAGTCGTTCACCAAAGAGCAGGGAGTTTCACACAACAACATCATGGCAGTCTGCGAGGATCGACAGGGGACGTTGTGGGCGGCGACATGGGGCGGGGGAGTTTGCGGCCTGCGCGATGGTGAGATCGTCGTGCACAATCGGGCTAACGGCCCACTCGAAGACGTGCTGCTTTCGATCTGTGAAACGCGCGATGGGGCATTGTGGTTGGGATCCGATTTCAATGTTGGCCTTTATCGTTTTAAAGACAGTGCGTTTACTCGTTTCAGCAAGGACGAGGGACTGATTGATCCAGCTATTCGTGTCATTTACGAAGATCGTGCGGGGGATCTTTGGATCGGGACACGACAGGCGCTTTACCAGATGCACGATGGCAAGCTGCGTCGCTTTACCACAGCCGATGGCCTGGCAGGGGAAGTGATCCGCGCCATTTTTGAAGATCGCGAAGGGACACTCTGGATCGGCACCGGGAATGGAATCAGCCGGCGACGTGATGGCAAATTTACGAACTTTACCGTTCGAGACGGTTTGTCAGACGACCGCGTGGTTTCCTTTTATGAAGATGCCAATGACCTTTGGATTGGCACCGAAGGCGGTGGGTTGAACCGATTAAGCAAAGACACGAATTATTCCACGAACAACGCCCTCCAGTTCAAGAGTTACACCAGCAAACAGGGACTTTTCAGTGACAGCATTTTTGAGATCCTTGAAGACGATCGGGGTTATTTTTGGATGAGCTGCTTTTCGGGAGTGTTCCGGGTGAAAAAGGAAATGTTGAACGCTTTCGATCGTCGTGAACTGCAAACCATTCCTTGTGTCTCATTTGGAAAAAAGGACGGCATGTCGAGCGTGCAATGCAATGGCGTGGCCAAGCCGGCAGGATGGAAAGCGAAGGACGGCAGGTTGTGGTTCCCGACCACTCGCGGAGTAGTAGTGGTGGATCCGTCGTCGATTCGCGAGAACGATTCCGCACCGAGAGTTGTCGTGGAAGATGTCGTGGCAGATCGCAAAGTAATGATTCCGTCTGATACTCGCGAACCATTGGTATTTCCAGCAGGGACCGCGGATTTCGAATTTAACTACGCGGCGTTGAGTTTTCGTTCCCCGGAAAAGAACAGATTTAAATTTAAACTCGAAGGTCTCGACTCCCAATGGACCGATGCAGGAAATCGGCGCACGGCCTACTACAACAACATCAGGCCGGGTAACTATTTGTTTCGTGTGATGGGTTGCAACAGCGATGGCGTTTGGAACGAAACGCACGGCAAACTGGCTTTTGTTCTGCTTCCGCACTTTTGGCAGACAAAATGGTTTACCGCCTTGATCGGCATTCTAGCCGTCGGAACGGTGGCTGGTTCTGTTCGATACGTTACCTGGCGAAAAGTGCGTGGCCGTTTGATGGCGCTCGAACAACAGCACGCCATTGAGCGCGAGCGGACGCGTATTGCGCGTGATATGCACGATGACCTTGGAGCGCGGCTCACGGAGATTGTCTTGTTAAGCAACCTGGCGCAAACCACCCGTGAGAACCAAAAGCATGTGGCGAATATTTCGGTATCCGCAAACGAAGTCGTTCGTAATCTCGACGCCATGGTTTGGGCGGTCGATCCTGGGAAAGATTCGTTGGAAAACCTTGTCTTTTATTTACAGGAATATGCAGAAGTTTTTCTCAGTGTGAGCCCAATGCGATGCCGGCTCGATATTCCAGATCACCTGCCTAATTTGCCCGTCGCCTCGGAAGTGCGTCACAATATTTTCATGGTGGTCAAAGAGGTTTTGAATAATGCCGTAAAATATTCCGCTGCTTCGGAGATTTCATTCGGTGTGAGCGTGAGTGGAAATGTTCTTTCCATCAGCATTGAAGACAATGGAAAGGGGTTTGACGTTGAATCAGTTTCCTCTTCGAGCAACGGCCTCGCAAATATGAAGAAAAGAATGGCCGCCGTGGGAGGAGCAATATCCGTTTCCAGCCGAATAGGGCAGGGAACCCGAATTGAAATTTCAGTTCACCTGCAAAAGGGAAATAAAAACTGAACTGCCGGTCGAGAGTTTTAGCGGCGATGTTCCAGAAACCATTCGTATAATTCAGGATTATTGTAGGTTTCCGTCCAGGAATTATGCGTCGCTTCGGGATAGATGGTTAATTTGAAATCTTTCACCTTTGCTGTTTTTAATTCTTCCATCAAGCGCTTCGATTCATTGGGCGGAACGACGGTGTCTTTATCGCCGTGGAAAGCCCATATGCCGAGACTCTGTAATTCTCCGGCCTTTTGCTTCGGCCAATAACCCTTCTGAGCGAGGATCAGATGGATCAGATTCGCTCCACCACAAATCGGCGCCATTGCAGCGAAACGACCTGGATTGTTGATGCCGAGTTCCCACGTGCCATAGCCTCCCATGCTCAAGCCGGTAAGATAAACGCGGCTTTTATCGACGCGATATTTTGCCTCCACTTCATCAAGGATCGCGAGGAGCACATCGCTCGACCAGACCTGGTTGGACGGGCAAAGCGGTGTGACCAGGATAAACGGAAATTCCGGATGGTTTTGGATAAACTTGGAAGGGCCGTGCGTGGTTGCTTTCCAGACATTTGTGCCTCGTTCACCCGCGCCATGGAGAAAAAGAATGAGTGGAAACGTTTTTTTCTGATCGAGGCCATAATCCTGCGGCAAACGGACGAGATATTGCGACGCTAGGACCTTGGAAATTTTCTTCAGGTCGTGCGCGGTCTGGCCAATGCCTGCTGGATCTTTCGTGGCGACCGCCGGTTTCATGTGGGTACACGCGGTTAACGTGAGAACCGCGCAACAAAACAGCAGAATCTTTTGCATAACGTGCTTTCGTTCGTAACGGCAGAAACCCTGATTTCGACGTGTAATGGAATTCCGCAAGGCTGCTTTGCCAAGCCAGGTTCCATTACATCAATTTCAATTTCGGCAAATCCTGGGAATCGATCAGACCCACCGGTTCCTTTTTCGCATTCACCACGATGAGATCGTCGATATTGCGTTCGTTGAAAATCTTTAGTGCTTCGGCAGCCAAAGAATCGTCTCGAACACAAATGGGATTGCGAGTCATAACCGCGGAAAGTGGTTTCGAAAGAATGGCATCATCGCTAGCCATATGACGACGCAGGTCGCCATCGGTGAAAACTCCAGACAATTTGCCTTGTCGATTTACCACGCTGACACTTCCAGATTTTGCGCGCGTCATCACGAGCAATGCTTCCTTGACTGAAATCGTCTCAAGAGCAGTGGCGTTGCGGTCATTACTGCGCATGATGTCCCGAATCTGCAGCAGCAGGGCCCGGCCAATGGCACCATTCGGATGATGCTTGGCGTAGTCTTCCTTTTTAAAACCGCGCGCCTGCAATACGGCCATGGCGAGGGCATCCCCCATGACCAGGGTGGCGGTGGTGCTGGAAGTGGGTGCCAGGTTAAACGGGCAGGCTTCTTTGGTAATCTTTACGTTCAGGACCACATCGCTGTAACGACCCAGGGAAGATTTCGGATTGCCGGTGATGGCGATCATTTTCACGGAAAACTTTTTTAATGCCGGAAGAAGATTCAGAAGTTCTTCCGATTCTCCCGAGTAACTGAGGGCGAGAATGACATCGCCATCATTGATGACGCCGAGATCACCGTGGAGAGCATCCACCGGATTTAACACAACGCTGGTGGAGCCGGTGCTGGTCAATGTGGCGGCGATCTTTTGGCCAACGTTTCCGGATTTACCGATGCCGACGACGACAAGTTTTCCGCGATTGCGAAGACAGCCAACGATTAATTCAACGGCAGCGTCGAAGGTTCCATCCAAATTTCCGCGAACGGCTTTAAGCGACGCCAATTCAATGTCAAAAACTTCTCGGGCTTTGGCCAGATGTTTCACGGAACGAAGGTTGCCAGTAAGCGTGGGCTGTTTCAACAGCGAAGCCGTTACGTCAATGTTGCTCCGGTGGCAAACTAGTTCTGCCGGTAGGCTTCGGCCAAAAGTGTGATTGGATGAACAATTCGCAATGGAAGGTTTTGCTTCTTCGCGCCGTTCAAAATATGAGCCATGCAACCTGGATTGCCCGTTGCCACAACAGCGGCTTTAGTGGACTTAATGTGATTAAGTTTGCGATCCAACAATTGGTTTGCCATCTCCGGCTGAGTGATATTGTAAATCCCCGCACTGCCGCAGCACCAATTACTCTCGGGCAGCTCGACCAATTTAAGATTCGGAATTGATTTCAGCAATTGACGCGGCTGCGAGGTGATTTTCTGTCCATGACACAAATGGCAGGACTCATGATAGGTGACGGTTTGTGCTGGAGCCTTTTTCGGAGCCTGGATACCGATGGCGGCGAGCCATTCATGAATGTCCTTGCACTTCTCATCCCAAAGTTTGGCGCGCTCGCGATACACCGGGTCCTTGGCGAGGATATTGGCGTAATGCTTCAAATGGGAACCACATCCGCCGGCGTTGGTAATGATGGCGTCGAATTGCTCGGGTGGAAACTGATCGATATTGCGACGCGCCAGCTCGGCGGCCATATCGAGTTCGCCGTTATGCGCGTGCAATGAACCGCAGCAGCTCTGTTCCGGCGGGGTTACTACTTCGCATCCGTTCCGGGCAAGCACCTCCACGGTATCCCGATTTACATCGCTGTACATCAGGTCCTGGGCGCAACCGGTGAGCATGGCGACACGATATTTTTTCTCTCCGGACGCGGGTGTTATTGGCGAAATAAGATCCGCAGAAAAATGTGGCTGAACTGTTGGCGTCATCGCTTCCAGTTCCTGAAGTCGCTTCGGCATCAGTTTCATCACGCCAGATTTGCGCAGGAACGTTTGCAAGCCGAGCTGCTGATAAAGGCGGATGGCCGAACCGACCAGCTGAAGCCGGCCTAAATCCATGAACAACCAGCGCAATGTCAGCCAACGGATAAATCCACGGTCGGGGGATGCTTTAACCTGGCTCGCCTCCGCTTCAGCGCGGGCGTGTTCAAAAAGTTCCGCGTAATTGACACCTGCGGGACAGGCGGTCATGCACGCCAGACACCCGAGACAAAAATACATTTCATCCGAAAATGCTTCGGTGGCCTCCAGTCGACCATCGGCGATGGCGCGCATGAGGGAAATGCGACCGCGAGGGCTGTTTCGTTCCAGCTTCGTGGCGTCGTAGGTGGGGCAGGTCGGAAGACAAAGTCCACAGTGCATGCATTGCTGCACAACCGAATAATCAAGGTCTTTTAAGTGAGAATGACCTCGATTGGTTCCACTTTTAATGGGCGCGGCAGTAGCGGACATATCAATTTCGAGTTTTCAAGTTATCAGATTGCGGTAGCGGGCAAAGAAAATTATCCGCACGGCGGTTTCAGCACACGGACGGCGGTTACCTTAACAAAGCGGGTGGAATCTGCATGAGTTCGCCATCGCGAATGGCGTAAACACGGGCGTCTCGCCCCGGCTTTTGGACATGGGTTCCCGTGAAACTTCCGAATGCTGGAAGGATGGCGGAATTGGGGCCGAAGACAAAACAGGGGAGGCGTAAGGTGGAGCCAAAGTCGCGATTTAAAGAAATGGCAGGATGAATGTGGCCGGCAAGAACATAGTGATTGATGACTTCTGCTGGTTCATGACGAAACGCGAAGGGAGACTCCCGTAGTTCGGCGCCGAGAAGTTGAATGTTCCAGCATGCCGGCGGATTTCCCGCGAGCCGATCGTGGTTTCCAATGACTAGTTGGGTTGTCAAAGTTTTATGCCTACTGCACCACGCCTCCAGGGCTTCCATGGTGGCGACGCTGCGTCCGCTTCGAGCGTGTAAAAAATCTCCCAGAATCAGCAGACGCTGTGCTTTGGTCGTGTCGAGTAAGGAGTCCAGTCGTTGTAAGTCGTGGGTGGTTACGTTCTCCGGTGCGGCGACGCCGACGGAACGAAATGTCGAAGCTTTACCGAAATGAGGATCGCTGACGATAAGGGTTGATCGCTTTTCCCAAAAAATGGCGGCCTCCGCAAAAAGACGAAGCAATTCCCCGGCGCAGTGGATCTCCATCGATTTCACGTGCTTTCCTTTGCGGCAGCTTCAAGTTGCTCGGCCATGCGATGAATCCGATCCGTCCACTTTTCTGTAGTTACATTCGCTTGCACAAAGGAGGCCCAGAGCGGAAACGACAATGGCGTCAGGCGTTGCGTTTCCACCGGGACAATTTTCAGTTGGGAAATATTCTCGAGAATTTCTTTCAAACGTTTGATTTCCAGCTGCCGCTCCAACACTTCACGTCGTGCCTGCTGCAACAACAGATTCTCCGGATCATAACGGGAAAACACATCGTAAAAAAGTCCGCTGGACGCCTGCAGTTGGCGAGTGCTTTTGGAGGCCCCAGGGAAGCCCTGGAACACGAGACCGGCAATACGTGCGATTTCGCGAAACTGACGCTTGGCCAGTTCCGCTGAGTTCAAACATGCGAGCAAATCATCAATGAGATTCTCGGCGGAAAGAACGTACCTCCATTGCTCCAGTGTCAGGCTGACAGACGTGCTACTGAGAATCCCAAAACCATAATCGTTGAGTGTGACTGAAAGGGACCGGGGAACGATCTGGGCGATTCGGTGAGCAAGCAGGGCCGACAAGCCTTCGTGCACCAGACGTCCAGCAAAGGGAAAAATGAAATGATGTATGCCGTCACGAAGGGTGACTCGTTCGATGAGAAGTTCGTCCGGTCTGGGGACGAGCGACCAGCTGTTTTGGATTTCGAGAATTGGCCGGACTGCTTTCATTTCACGGCCGTCGTAAATTCCGTCCCGGGCTTCAGCCAATTTTTTTCGAACTACGGTGGCCAGTTGCGAGGAGAGTGGCATCTTTCCACCCATCCATTGGGGAATGGCTCCGCCGGCTTTTTTGGCTCGCCGGACATAGGCGACCATGTCTCGCACGCGAACAAATTCAAGGGCGTGACCCGCGAAGCTGAAACGTTGGCCGGGTTTTAAACGGGCAACGAAGGATTCTTCGGTTGTTCCCAAACTGCCACCTTTAACAAAACGAATCGCCACAGCACTGTCGCTGGTAATTGTACCAATCGACATGCGATGAAAATGCGCCAGATGCGGTTCTGTCATGCTGTAACCGACGTCATTTTTCACCACGCGCCGGAAATGTGGATAGGCCTGCAGTGCTCGGCCCCCGCGCGTGACAAAATCGAGGCACCATTGCCATTCTTCTTCGGCAAGGTGGCGATAGGCGTATGCCATTTTCACTTCGCGATAGAGAGAAGCCGCGTCAAAACCACCGCCCAGGGCGACCGTGACGATATGCTGGACGAGCACGTCCAGAGGACGATCCAACGGTTCCCGTTTTTCCAAAGAATTAGCGGCGATGGCCTGCCGTACGGCGGCAAATTCTACGAGTTCCAGCGCATGCGCGGGTACGCAAATGATGCGACTGACGGCTCCCATGCGATGACCACTACGCCCTGCGCGCTGAAGAATGCGGGCGACACCCTTTGGCGCTCCGACCTGAATGACCTGTTCAACGGGCGGAAAATCGACACCGAGATCCAGGCTGGCGGTGCACACCACGCAACGGATGGAGCCTGCACGCAAACGGTTTTCCACCTCTTCGCGTAACTCCCGATCTACCGATCCGTGATGGAGAGCAATTTGGCCGAGCCAATCGGGTCGCGCTTCCACCAATGCGCGAAACCAAATTTCTGTTTGCGACCGCGTGTTTGTAAAAAGCAGGGTCGTCTTTGAACGTTCAAGGTATTTCGTAACCTGAGGTAATAGATTCAAGCCGAGATGCCCGGCCCACGGAAAACCTTCCACCTGCTTTGGAATGAGGACTTTGATTTCCACTTTCTTTTTTAAATCGGCAGAAATCATGACGGCATTCTTCGACCCTTCGCCCACCAGGACGTGAAGTGCCTCCTCCAAATTTCCGAGCGTCGCGGAAAGTCCCCACGTCCGCAGATGCGGAAACCAGGTGCGCAGGCGCGCAAGGCATAGTTCGGTTTGAACACCTCGTTTGCTGCCCATCAATTCGTGCCATTCATCCACGACGATGGTTTTCAAGGAGGCCATTTTCTCGCGAGTGTCGGGATGGGAGAGCAGAAGGGACAAGCTTTCTGGTGTGGTCACGAGCGCGCTGGGAAAACGCTTTTTCTGGCGGGCGCGGATGCTGGCACTCGTGTCGCCGGTCCGAAGTTCAACCGTCCAGGGAAGGCGAAGATCGGCGACCGGTTTCAGCATGGCGTTCACCGTGTCGTTGGCGAGGGCGCGCAATGGCGTAATCCAGAGCAACTGCAGGGGAGCGTCTTCTTTCGTTTTTTCAGGATGTGCGTTGCACCATTCCATCAACGCCGGAATCCAGGTCGAATATGTTTTGCCCACGCCGGTAGGAGCGTGAACAAGACCACTCTTCCCTTCGAGAAATGAAGACCAGACTTCGCGTTGATAGGGGAATGGTTTCCAATTTCGAGATTGGAACCAGCGATCGAAAATGTCGGTCGAGCGGCCGAGCTGCACGCTTTAATGTGTACCAAAATGAACCCGTGCTAAAGGGGGCAGTTACGAAACCCGATATCGCCTGACTTTCTCGTCGTCTAATTCAACACCCAAGCCAGGTTTTTGATTTGCATCAGCCTGGCCAGGTTTTATCGGAAGCGGTTCTTGCACGATATCGTCTTCGTAAAAGAAAGGCCCAATGATGTCGCACGGGTAATTTTCGGCATCGATACCGCGAGTGGAAAGAGCCAGGTGGGTCATCGCAGCGCTGCCGATGCCAAGTTCAAGGTTGCTGCCGACGGTGCATTTGCGTCCGGCCGTTTCGGCATAGTCAGCTATCTTTCGAGCCGGACCGATGCCGCCGGATTTGCCCACGTAAATCGAAAAAATATCGGCGGCGTCGAGATGCACCAGGGTCTTGGCATCCTGCAGAGAATAAATACTTTCGTCGGCAATAAGCGGGACGCCTATTTGCTTCCGGATAGCCGCCATAAGTGAAACATCTTCAGGTGCCACCGGTTGTTCCGCGAAATAGATTTTGTATTCGCCAAGGCGCGAAATCGTTTTGACGGCGTCGTCAAATGACCAGCCGCCGTTGGCATCCACGCCAAATTTCGCTTTATCACCAATTGCGGCGCGAACTGCTCGGACACGAACCAGATCGCTTTCCGGGTCAATGCCGACCTTTACCTTCATCGCTTTGAAACCCTGGTTAATTGCCCATGATCCGATTTCTGCCGCTTTTGCGGGTTCTACACCGGAGACGGACCATTTGGTCGCCACAGAATCACGAACTTTTCCTCCCAATAATTCGTAAACAGGTTTCCCTGCTGCTTTTCCCGCAATGTCCCACAAGGCCATTTCGACGGCAGATTTCGTGAAAAAATTTCCCGCAAATGCCAAACGAAACTTCGACGTCAAAGCACCGATCTCCAAAGGATTTTCGCCTGCCAATAGTGGTTCGAGATATTTATGAATCAGATGTGCGCCAGTAACTTGATCTTCGCCACTCCAGCGCGGTGTGCAAGAGGCTTCGCCCAAACCGATTAAACCGGAATCGGTGTGTACTTTAACGATGAGAAAAGGAGATGTGGTGTGGTTGCCACCGCGACCACTTTTGATCGCAAACTGAGGTTTGATCGGAACGCTGATCGGAATCGTTTCGATGTGCGTTATCTTCATCTCGCCCGACATTACAAAATTCATCGCAAACGCGAGAGTGCTTTGTGCGGATGATTGTAACTGCGCTCGAAGGTTCTTTTCTTTGCATGGAAGAGGAATAAAAGAGACTTCAATGGCGGTCGGTAAGGTCTGAAAGTTTTTTTGGCGGAAAGGCGGCGCGAATTGCGTTCAAGATCGCAAGCACGTCAATTGCCTCCTGCGTAATAGCTCCCGCCACGGGACTTAACAGGCCAGCGGACGCAAATAACATGCCGGCCAAGCTGAGGATCATTCCGCCAACAGCACTTTGCAGCGCAATGATCCTCATACGGCGACTAATGTGCATGAACTCATCTACTCGTTTTAATTCTCCTTCAAGCACGATAGCTCCGGCGGCTTCCGCCGTAATATCGCTGTTCTGCCCCATGGCGATTCCCACCGTTGAAGCCATCATGGCAGGGGCATCATTGATCCCGTCACCGACGTATAAAGTTTTTGCCCGGCTGGTTTCGTTGCGAACGATCGTAAGTTTTTCTTCCGGACTTTTTTCGGCATGAACTTCCGTAATGCCGGCCCGTTCAGCTAAATAGCGAACCTCCGCTTCACGATCGCCGGACACGATCATCGCTCGGGTAAATCGGTGTTTGGGACCCAGGTGTTTTATGAAGGAGAGTCCATCCGCGCGAGGGGCATCGTGGAATCGATATGTCGCTGCATAGACATTGTCGATAGAAATGGCGCATTCGAGTCCACTGGCGATGGGAGGCAGATTTTCTGAGCCCGCGATTTTTTGCTTCATCAATTTTGCGCGATTGGTGATCTGCACTTTGCGTCCATTGATCGTGCCAACCAGACCCTGCCCGGGTGCCTCACTGATTTCCTCCGCTGGAGTGAGGGGAACACTTTGTTGCTTTGCTGCCGTAATGATGGCCCGGGCAAGAGGATGTTTGGAATAGCCTTCCAAACTCGCTGTTAAACCTAATACCTCTTCATCCTTAAACTGCGGTTGGACGATCTGTTCCGTTAGTCTCGGTTCTCCATAGGTCAATGTGCCTGTTTTATCGAAGATTACCGTGCGACAGAGGTTTATCTGTTCCAATACCACAGGATTCTTCACGATGATGCCCCGTCGCGCACACAACGAAATGGACCCGATAATGGAAATCGGAATCGCCAAAAGCAGTGGGCAAGGCGTTGCGACAACCAGGACGGCTAGAAATCGAACGGACTCTCCTGAACCAAGCCACGCGCCTGTGGCGATAAGAAGAGCGAGCGGGGTATAAAATGCTCCAAGTTGGTCTCCCAGTCGGCGAATGCGTGGACGCCGCTGTTCGGATTCCCGCATTACCCGCATGATCTTCGCGTAACGGGAATCTTCAGCGCGTCGGGTGGCGCGTATAACAAGGGCAACTTCACCGTTGATTGCTCCGGAAATGACATTTGCGCCGGGGACTTTAGTGATTTCGAAGGGTTCGCCCGTCAGAAATGACTCATCCATCCTGCCGTGGCCTTCCACCACGACACCGTCCACGGGGCAAATTTCATGTGGAAAGACCACGAGACGATCATCGATCTGAATACTGGTAATGGCGACATCTATACGGGTTCCATTTTCGTCGCGATGAGCCACAGAAGGCATTCGTTTTGCCAGCGCCTGCAGAACGGAGGAAGCGCTCTGGACTGCATAGGCTTCCAGCGTCTCTCCGCCCGAAAGCATGAGCACGACAATGGAGCCAGCCAGATATTCGCCGAGGATTGCGGAGATAACGATGGACAGTCCTGCAAGGAAGTCTGATCCGAATTCACGACGCCACGTCTTCTTCCCCAGTTCGATGAGCAAAGGAATCCCACCGATGACGAGTGTTATCAGCAAGGGTATTTGATGAATGATAGTTTCCCTTTGCCAAATAAACCGAAGGCATAAATGCGCAATCAAGCCGACCAGCGCGAGGGCTGCGATCAGGGAGGATTTTTGACACAGGAACGTTTTGAAGCCTTGCTGCTTCGCACTCATGGTCATCGGTCACACGTGAAATTGAAAAATCACAGGTGTGCCGTGATAATATATTTGACCTTCGGGCTATCGCTTGTTGGTTATTGCTGAAGTCTGCCCGGTTCTTGTCATCCGCGTGAAGCTGAGGCTATGTTCTGGGGCCCTGCGATTCTATCCATCGAACAGCGTATCGAATTAATTCCGCCATTGTCTTCAAATTCAGCTTCGCTTTGATATTCATGCGATGTACCTCGACCGTTTTGGCGCTGACTCGCATCTGGCCCGCAATCTCCTTTGTGCTCAGACCTTCGCCAATATGCCGGAAGACTTCGAACTCGCGGTCCGTTAACGTTTCCACCGGGGAACTCGCTGCTTCGGCACGGTGCCCGGAAAAAATCTCCAGAATTTTTGCCGACATTTTTTCGCTGACGGAAATTTTTCCGCTGAGAACCTGCCGAATGGCCTGCATGATCTTTTTCCCACCTTCGTGCTTCATCACGTAGCCACGTCCCCCGGCTCGTAACACGCGTTCGGCATAAAGCGATTCATCGTGCATGGAAATGACGATGACCGGCAACCGGGGATGAAGGGCCTGGATGTCCTTGATCAATTCCAATCCACTCTTGTCTGGAAGGGTGATATCCGCCAGGACCAGGTCGGGCTTAAGTTTTCCAAGGAGCTCCAACGCTTGAAACGCATTTTCTGCTTCACCGCAGACAACCAGATCAGGTTCGCTCCCAATAATCTGACCGAGCCCTTCACGCATCATCGGGTGATCATCAACGAGAAGAATTCTTGTCCTGGCTACGATTGCTTTCTTTTTCTGCGTCATGATTTCTGCACGTTGGTTGACGTTAAGGCTTTCGTAGGAAGAAAACAGACCACGGCAGTTCCGCCTTTTGCCTGCCTCTGAAAAAGTAGAGTGGCTCCGATCATACTGGCGCGATATTGCATGATGCGAAGACCCATGCCCTTGGCAGGGCCGGTGGGGGTCGTCAGGCCCAGCCCATTGTCGCGGATGGTGAGAACGATTTTATCCAACTTCGTTTCGAGGCTGATATTTATCTCCTTCGCCTTGCCGTGTTTGATGGCGTTCGTTACGGCTTCCTGCGCAATGCGAAAGAGGTGGGTGGCGGTGATTAATTCATTAACGTAAACGGGAACCGTACACTCAAATCGACAGGTCACCCGGAATAATTTTTCTGTGCTGGCTGAGAGTTCTGCCAGGGCAGCCATTAATCCTTCAGCTTCCAATACTACGGGAGAAAGCCCGCGCGCAAGGGACCGTGTCTGGGCAATCACGTCGCGTACGTGCGTGGCGATTTTTTCTGCCTGAGTCGCATGGACTTTCGCTTTCTTTTGCAGGTTTTGCTCCAGGACCTGGCTCATCATTTCAATTCCGGCAAGATGTTGGCAGATGCCATCATGTAAATCCTGTCCAATGCGTCTTTGTTCCAGCTCGCTGATTTGCAGGACTTCCTTTTCGAGTCGTTTGTGCTCGGTGATATCCATCGCGGCGCCCGTAATGCCGACAATGGTTCCGTGCCCGTCACGGACCGGTTCGACAGTCAAATCGTAGGCTCGTTGTTCTCCTTGCACCGTGCAGTTGACTTCCTGTCGAACGCCGACGCCGCTCGCCAAAACCCGCATCTTGATTTGAATCAATCGATCAGCTTCGTTTTGTGGAAATAAGTCCTCATCCGTTTTTCCCAGCACATTTTTTTCCGGCTCGGGAATGGGCATGTTGTGGAACCACGTGTAGCGCAAATCGGTGTCCTGGTTGAACACCGCGATCGGAGAATGTTTCAAGGCGACGCGAAAACGTTCTTCGCTGATACGCAATGCCTGTTCCGCCAGCGCCAATTTTTTCTCCCGCTCGATCTGATCCAGGGCGCGTCGGACAATGGTCGGCACAACGTCGTAAAACTGGGCATCCTTGACGACATAATCCATGGCGCCGCTTTTCATCATCTCCACCGCAACGCGCTCGTCCCCCTGACCAGTAATGATTAGAAAAGGAGGTAATCGGTTGTTCGAACCGGCCGCGGCGATCAAATTCTTCGCCTCCATGTCCTGAAGCTTCAAATCGAAGACGGCGAGGTCTGGTCGATGTTCATTTAGCCAGGTGATGGCTTCTTTTCCCGAAGCAGCGGTGACTACCGAAAGATCTTCGCGTCGAAGCGCCTTTTCCAGTAACCGCAAAAGGCCCCGGTCATCATCAACCACAAGAATCGTCGCTGGTGGTCGAGAATCGCTCATGTTCAGTGCGATGTGTGGATCTCCGGGACCTGAACAAGCGAGATGAACATGCCCAACTGCCGAATGGCGTCGGAAAATTTTTCGTAATCAACCGGTTTAACCACGTAATTGTTGCAACCCAGTGCATGGCTGCGTTCCACTTCACGCGGATCATCGGTTGTGGTTAGCATCAGCACAGGAATCTTTTTCAATTCCGAATCGTTTTTGATCTGACGCAACACCTCAATCCCATCCACCTTCGGCATGCGTATGTCGAGGAGCAACAGGTAAGACGCGTCCGCGGCTCGCACGCGGGGACCACGGCGGAAAAGGTAATCCAGAATCTCCTGGCCGTTTTCGAAACGTTCGATGGCATTGTGCAGTCCGGCCCGTTGGAGGTTCTTTTCGATGAGTCGGGCGTGACCGATATCATCATCTGCGATGAGGACGATAACTTCCTTAGTCATGCTCATTTCTTATCTCCCGGAAAAGGCGCTTTCGGCAAGGAAACAAAAAATGTGCTGCCTTTGTCCGGTTCTGATTCCACCCAGATCTTGCCATCCATGCGTTCAAGGATGCGTTGCGCCATCGTGAGGCCGAGCCCTTCGCCGGTGGTGGCGGCCGGGTTCAAGCGATGAAAAATTTCGAAAATCTTTCCCTGATGCTCCGGAGCGATCCCGATTCCATTGTCTTTGACGCGATATACTGCCCGGCCTTCTTCAACGCCACCTGAGACTTCGATGACGCAGGGGCGCTTTGGTTCTGAGTACTTCAACGCATTGTCCAGCAGGTTCGAAACCACCTGGTTTACCTGTCCTGCGTCGCCCATTCCATCAGGTAAATCGTGAATGCGCAGTGTGGTGCCCGTCTGCTTGAACTGAAACTCCATCGTTTGGGCAATGCTGGCGAGCATCGCATTCATGTCGAGTGGCTCAATTTTTAGGGCGGCACGACCAAGGCGGGAGAAGCGGAGAAAACCGGCAAGGAGAATGTCGATTTTGGCAACGCCGGCCTGGATAAACTCAATTGCCTCGGGAACGTCGTCGTTCAGCAACAGATTGAGTTCTTTTCGGTCCGTCTGTTCGGTGCCGGATTTTAGAATAGTTTGGATCCGCTCACAGGATCGCTGTAGTTCCTTGCTAAAACCCTGAATGTTGACGAGAGGCGATCGCAAGTCGTGTGAGGCGACGTAAACGATCGTTTCCAGTTCCTTATTTTTCTCGGCAAGGCTTCGCGCCAGATCCGCGAGGCGTTCTTCGTCCCGCTTGCGTCCCGTGATGTCGGTGCGGATCGCGATATATTGCACGGGCTTCCCGTCAGCGTTCAAAAATGGGAAGATGGTCGTCGCAACCCAATAAATCGTTCCGTCTTTTGCCCGGTTCCTGACATCGCCCTTCCACACTTTTCCGTTGGCGATGGTGGTCCAAAGGTTCCTGAAAAATTCCTTCGGATGAAAGCCGGAGTTAATGATCCGATGATCCTGGCCCAACAATTCCTCGCGCGAATATTTTGAAATTTCGCAAAATTTGTCGTTCGCGTACGTGATGCGTCCCTGAGCGTTCGTGATCGCCACGATCGAGTGCGCATCCAAAGCTGCCTTCAAATCCTGTAATTCCTGAATCGGCGCTATCAAATGAGGCGCGTTGCTCAAGGCCTCAAGGGTCTGGAGACGGTCGATCAATTCCTCCCGGCTCATTTGCGAGTAATCGTTCATCCGGGATGAACTTAGCGTAGCCAGTTCGTGAAACACGCGAAAAATCGGACTAAGTTGGTGATTGCATTAAGCCGCCAGCTGGCCGCGATATTCGGTCGGCGATTGGCCGGTCATCTTCTTAAAGACGCGATTGAAATGCGTCAGGGATTGAAAACCGACTTCAAAGGCTACTTCGCTCACGCGGAGATTGGGGTTGAGCAAAAGGTTCTTGGCTTTTTCAATGCGGACACGCGAGACGTATTCCGTGAAGTGCAGTCCGGTCGCCTTCTTGAACATCTTGCAGAAATAGAAGGTGCTCGTATTGACGGCCTTCGCCACTTCGCCGAGCGTAAGGTCTTCGCCCTGCTTGCCTTCGATATATTGTTTGGCGCGGGAGATCATAGGCGGTTCCGCATTCTCCTGACGCACCACAATTTGATTGCTCACCATCGAGATGTGCTGCGCGAAAATGGCGATGAGACTGACCATCGCTTCATATTGCTTTGGCGAAAGGACCCTGGTGTCGAAATAAGCTTTGCGCATTTCTTCGCGGTCGACTTCGATGCCCCATTCGGCAATCAGCTTCGCGGTTTTTTCAAATTGCGCGTTCGTGGGTTTCTTGCGGAAGACCTGGCCGGTTTGGAGAAATCCAATCAATTTTTCACCGAGGCGAACGGGAACGGCTGTATCGCACAAGCCGAGTTCGCAGGTCATGGTGTGGGCGCTGTCCTGGGCTTTTTCGGAAAGCTCCTGTTGCAAACGGAGACATGCGGCGCAGCTGCGACTTTTATTGGCCATCATGGCGCAGAAAGGATTTTCCTGTTTCTTTCCATGCTGCGGCAATTGCCATGATTCCACTGGACGCAACGAAACGGGAAGGCCGGTTGTTTCGCTGAAAGCGCGTTCGTAATCCTGGTAAATTTTGGAAGAAGTCAGTGCTTCGATGAGGTTTTTGTTTTCCTTCGCTTCGTTGTTGCGACCATTTGTAAAACTGGCCGGGCTGGGGGCAAAAGAAGTCGAAAAGGTATTTCGGGATCCCGTATCACGCAGCGCAATATTTGTTTGCATGTGGCCAAATTATGCTCAACCCCGGCCTGCAACAATTGGCACCGTTCCTAAATCAGATTTGTTAAAAGAAATTACCGGATCTAAGGAAATTCCTTAG
>CBHTTJ010000108.1:0-20389 GCA_966095605.1 uncultured bacterium
CGTTCGAAGAGAGGGAAGATCGAACGCGTTGCGTTGGTGCGGGCACAATCAGCAAAGATCGATCAATTCACCGTCAATGCAACGCCAGGAATGGATTTTACCGAAGTGAAGCGGTAGACCACTTACAGCGGTTTTCCAGTCAGCCGCGCGTAGGCTTCCAGATATTTCTGTTGCGTCTTCGCGACAATTTCGTCGGGCAGGGCCGGAGCAGGGGGCTGCTTGTTCCAATCGAGCGTTTCCAGATAGTCGCGGACGAATTGTTTGTCGAAGCTGGGCTGGCTCTGTCCCACCTTGTATTGGGCTGCCGGCCAAAAGCGTGAGGAATCGGGAGTCAACACTTCGTCGATCAGAATCAATCGATTGTTATAGAATCCAAATTCGAATTTGGTATCCGCGATAATAATGCCGCGCTTCAAGGCGTATTCGGCGGCTTCGTTGTAAATTCTCAAGCTCAGGTCCCGGACAGCGGTCGCGACTTCGCGTCCAACGATTTTGCAGGCTTGCGCGAAGGAAATATTTTCATCGTGGCCGGTCTCAGCCTTCGTTGCGGGGGTGAAGATGGGTTCGGGCAACTGTTCTGATTCCTGCATGCCATTTGGAAGCAGAACGCCGCAGACGGCGTTGGTGCGTTGATAATCTTTCCAGCCTGAACCCGCGAGGTAACCGCGCACCACACATTCGATGGCCAAAGGTTTGGCCTTCTTCACAATCATGCTGCGACGCGCCAGGTGCGGGAATTTCTCGAGTTCCGGCGGCAATGGTTCGTCCGCGGAAGACAGCAGATGATTACCGATGATGCATTTGAGATGTTCGAACCAGAAATAGGAGATCTGCGTGAGGATTTCCCCTTTGCGCGGAATGCCATTGGGCATCACGCAGTCGAACGCAGAAATTCGGTCGCTTGCCACGAACAGCAACTTGTCGCCAAGATCAAAGATTTCGCGAACTTTGCCACTCTTGACCTTTTGAATGCCGGGCAAATCGACCTGGAGTACTGGTTCTGTCATCGCGGCTGAATATAAAATTCCGGGCGTTGTGCAAAGCGTAAAATGTGGCGCGGTTCATTTTACCTTTGCGATTTTCGGGTTAACTTACTGTGTAGCCTTCGGGAGAGTTATGAAAACGTTGCTGCATAATCCGATTACTCACCTGTATCTCAAACGCGTGGGCGAATGGACGCTGGACCCTGACAGCGCGATGCATTTCGCGGATATAACGGAGGCGCAAAACTACTGTCTCGAACATCATTTGAATGGCGTGCAGTTATTTCTGAAATTCGAAAACCCCGACTATTCCACGATTGAGGAACGAAAAGGGGAAGGGTTGATGTACGAGGCATAACAACAGGCCTTCGACAAATCCAGCTTGCAGTTCGCATGCGCCCACTGTTCTCTAGCGGTGTTGATGAGCGTTTTCAAAAATCTCGCACGCCGCCTCACGATGAGCCCTTCCGAACGGATTCGTTTGGAATGGATTGAAGCCGGCAAGCCGTTGCCTCCTCCGCACACCATTAAACAGGAAATCTTGCGCAGCTACGCCGGCAAATTCAGCCTGCCCGTGATGGTGGAAACCGGGACGTTTAAAGGCGACATGGTCTTCGCTTTGAAAGAGGCGTTTGAGAAAATTTATTCGATCGAACTCGGGCAAAAGCTGTTTGAAGACGCGCGGGAGCGATTTGCCGCAAACAAGCACGTCACCATTCTGCAAGGCGATAGCGGTGAAGTTCTCGAAAAAGTGCTGAAGGAAATCAACGCGCCAACGTTATTTTGGCTGGATGGACATTATTCCAGCGGGGAAACAGCCCGGGGTGCTTTGGATACTCCCATTGTGCAGGAGTTGACTCATATCTCGCGCCATTCGCTGCGGGAAAAACATGTGGTGTTGGTGGACGATGCGCGTTGTTTTATAGGGAAAAAGAATTATCCGACAATTCCGGCGTTGCAGGAACTCTCTGCGTCGCTGGGCTTCAGCAAGTTCTCTGTGGACGACGATATCATTCGAATCCACAACTGATCGGGTTCCGTTGAAAAAACGGTGCGAAAAAGATTTGTCCTGAGGCTTCCGCCTCCTATCTTGCCCGCGTGTCAGAACAGAATCGTACTGTCACCACCTACCACTGCGAACGCTGGCGCGCGATCAGCGCCGGCATCATCGAAAGTGCCGGCACAACGTTCCTTTTGTTGATTGCGGTGCGTTCGTTTCACGCGGGAGCCTGGGCAAAGGCCATGGTGGCGGCTGGGGGAAGTGTCGGATTATTGTTGTCTCCGTTTTTTGTTTCGTTCGTTCAATCAAAGGGGTGGGCGACTTCACAGGCTGCGGCTCGATTTTCTTTTTTTGGGATGTTGGCGTTTTTGGTCCCCACATTTTTCCCTACACTTCCATTGTTTCTTATCGGTAGCGTCGTCGGTTTGACGATGTCGGCCGTTTCCATCCCGCTTTTAACCCAAATTTATCAGGAAAATTATCCTGAACAGGAACGCGGCCGATTATTCTCGCGTACAATGATGTTGCGGATTGCGGCGACGGCATTTTTCAGTGACGTCATCGGACATGCGTTTGCGGGGCGGATGGAATATTTTCAGTGGCTGCTCCTGACCTTTGCCGCGGCATTCGGACTGGCCAGTTTTTGTTTTAAGAGAATTCCATCGCGTCCATTGACCAGTTGTGGTGGAGCACATCCGCTCAGAGCCTTGCGGTACGCAAAGGAGGATCGGTTGTTCCGTTTGACCTTGATCAGCTGGATGTTCCTTGGATTTGGAACATTGTTAATGGTTCCGTTGCGCGTGGAGTATCTCGCGAACACCTCCAAATACGGCATTACCCTTTACGGTCAACCGTTGGATGAGGGCATGATTGCCGTTTTAACCGCCGTTATTCCGAATGTCGTGCGCCTGACCCTAAGCCCGATTTGGGGATGGTTGTTTGATCGGATGAACTTCTTTGTCTTGCGCGTAACGTTAAATATCGGTTTTGCGCTGGGGGTCGTGACGTTCTTTATGAGCAACAGCCTGACGGGGCTGATTGCCGGCGCGATTATTTTTGGCATTTCCAACGCTGGCGGCGATGTGGCGTGGAGTTTATGGGTAACGAAGTTTGCTCCCCCGGAACGGGTCGCGGACTATATGTCAGTCCATACGTCCTTCACCGGATTGCGAGGAATCCTCGCGCCGTTCATTGCATTCTACCTCGCGGGCCACGGATTCCCATTGCAATACCTTGGCTGGATCAGCGCAGGTCTAATTTGCTGCGCTATCTTACTGTTGCTGCCCGAGGTGAGAACGGATCGCAAAGCCCGGCCGGCTGCGGCGCTCGTGGAGGAAATCTCAGAGTGAAACGTCCGGGCGACTCGGAGGTTCTGGAACGAAATTCTTAAACATCGCGAGACCTTCCTTTACGACCTTAAACGTGTCCCGGTCGATGATCTGGTAATAGCGATGGCGCTCGTTCAGAATGTTATCGAGCGCTTCAGGAATAGAATCGAATGAGTCGAGGTAATCTTTTGCCCCGCCCAAAGACCGGCCGACATAATAGGTAAAAACTAAATACTTTTTCATTTAACTCATGCGAGACTGCCCGCTCCGGTGTCCTCGTTAGCAAACCATATGCCGCGGTGGTTTGTGCGAAATGACGCGCCTTCATGAGTCTTTTTCTGTCCTACGTCTGGACAGCTGTCTTTTTGCTTGCGCTGAGAAATGGGCTCTGGTTTTTTGCAGGAGAAATATTTCCGAACAATGTCTCGTCCATTCTATTCGCCGGGGTCTTCCGACCGTTATTCTGCAAAAAAGATGGTAAAACCTGTAAACTTTGTTTGCGTGGCTCCCGAGGCGCAGCAGGTTTTTCTGGTTGGGGATTTCAATGATTGGCATCCCGAAGTGACACCTTTAAAGAAACAGGTGGATGGGGCGTGGACGGTGCAGATCCAGTTAAACCATGGACATCATCATTATTGCTTTCTCGTTGATGGCAAGATGACCCTCGATCCCCGAGCGCAGGGCATTGCCCGCAATGAAAAGAACGAGAAGGTTTCGCTTCTCGCGGTGAGTTGAAAAAAAAGAGCTGCCTTTCGGCAGCTCTTCGTAAGTTATTTCAGGTCCAATCAGGACTTTGGCTTCGCTTCCGCTTTCTGTTCGTTGCCCGGAATTACGATGCGCATATCCTGCACCTGTTTGGAAAACCATTCGTTGTAAGCCGCGTATTGGCGTTGCTCGCGCAACTGTTCAATGAACTTCGGCAGTTCGGCTTGCATCTTCGCGGCATCAGCCGGTGTGCGATTTTCGTAAAACACAACAAATCCACCTTCGCGAGTTGCGACGAAGTCGCTCGCCTTGCCCGGTGTCAATTTCATCGCCACAACTTTCAACTGGCGCAAGTCGATTGATTCAGGCAATTCCGGCACAGCGCGGCTGTTGATCGAAAATGGTGATAATTTAATTGGCTTCATTTTCTTTTCCTGAGCTGCAGCGGCAAAGGTTTTGCCGTGGGCGATCTGGTTGGTCAGGTATTTGCCGAATTCGCTTCCGGCATCACGTGCCAGTTTTGCGGCTTCCTGCTCTTTGTAATCTTTCAAAACCTTGTCTTTCACAGCGCTCAAAGGCTGAGGCGCCTGAGGAATGCGTTGTTTGAGCCCAACAATGTAAGCTCCATCATCGGCCACGACTGGAGTGGAAACATACAGGCGTTCGCGGGCCAGGTCTTGAGGATCATTGTTGCTCAGGCGGGTTGCGGCTTGAAGAACGGAGGCTGGCAGATGCACATCGTTCGTAGTCGAGGTGCGGTCAAACAACGGCGATTCTTTAACCTGAAGGTGTTTGGCTTCCGCGACCTTTGCGAGGTCATTTACGGTCAAAGGATTGTTTTCGTCATGCCCCTTGTAGAGTTCCAGGATGACATCGGCAGCTGCTTTATTCGCGAACTGCAAAGCAAAGCTCTTGCGCACATCTTCACGAATTTTCTTCACCGCTTCGTCGTGCGTCATGCCTTTGAAATCATTGGTGCGGCGGTAATAATCCTGCTCGATTTCGGCGGTCAGGTTCGTGCGCATTTGAATTTCTTTATCGGCATCAGCAAAATAATTCGTCAGATCGAATCGCACATAATTGACCTGGGAGCGTTCTGGTAAATCGTAGCGGGTGGAATAGGTCTGGAAGAAATTGGTGAGCCCGGCGTCGTTCACCTTGACTTGTGACACATAGTTCGAGCCATCGAAAACAATAATCTCGGTGTGCAACTCATCGTTTTCAGAGCGATAGAGCTCGGTGGCTTCCGCTGGCGTGACCAGGGCGCCTGGCATTCCGTAGGTGGCCTGCAGATGTTCGCGACCCAACTCATGCTTGGAAAATTCTTCGAATTGCTCGATAGAAACACCGTGGGGCTCGAAGTTGCTCTTGATCACGCGCTCAAATTGGTCGAAACCAACTTCAATACCCGCACCGCGCGTCAGGAGGTTTTTGATCCATTGGATGGTCGCCGCATCGGTGGGTCGGACGTTGAGTTCCTTCATCTTTTCAAGAAGGGCAAGGCGATTATAGATTTCGCGCTTCCATTCCGGGCGCTCGAGGTCTGAGCCTTCGATCCATTTGCCGTTGCTGAAGAAAGCGAGAATGCGAACTTCGCCCGCTGCCTTAAGATATTGTTCCTTGGTTACCTTCTTGCCGTTGATGGATCCATATTCGAAGCCGCCATCGCTTCCGCTGTTGCGTCCCGTTTTGTCCACTCCCCAGAAAAGAAAGCTGATGATCGTGACGGTTATGATGATTGCCCATAACCAAGTTTGATGCTTGCGCACTGTTCCTATCATAGTTTTGAAAAATTGAGACCGAGAAGCTAATCCTGCCTATATAGGACGGTCAAACGTAAAAACACGGGATTTTGGCAAATTGCCGGGCTGGAAATCTAACGTTTTTGGGTCATTATCGTCCGCGTTTTGAAGTCCTGGAAGCTATTTGCCGCCGTAATCGGCGTCATCTGCCTGGTATGGTGGTTTGTGCGCCAGACCGCCGACCCCGGCGCCGAATTGCGCTATGCTGCATTTTTCGGGGATACAAACAAGGTCGGGGAACTTCTGTCCAAACATCCGGAAGTCGTCGATTCTCAAAGCATTCCCCGGGAAACCACCATTTCGTTTTCGTCTTTCTTGCGAGCTTTTCGAGATATCCTCGGCATGCGGCAGATCTCGGCCAGCGACCCGGAAGTGAGATACCAGGAGTTTTGTAACAACGCCACGACGGCGCTGATCAATGCTGCCTATCAAAGCCATTACGAAGTGCTGGATCAACTTCTGGAGCGGAATGCCGATCCTGACAAGCGGGACCGGCTCCAACGAACAGCGCTGTTCATGGCGACTTTTCGTGATCCCAAAGATACTCCGGCAAAGCTTGAAGCCCGGCTTAAGGTGGTGAATCGACTGCTGGCGTCGGGTGCAGATATCAATATACACGGCTACGCGGGGAATACGCCGTTGTTCCTGGCTTCTTCTTCAGGGTTTCCCGAATGTGTGGAACTGTTGCTGGGGAAGGGCGCCAAAATAACTGAGACGTCCAACAATGGTTTCACGCCCTTGCATGCGGCCGCCGATTCGGGCAACACGAACGCGATCAGGCTTCTCGTTTCCCACGGAGCCAACGTAAATGTGAGCACAACCAATGGCATAACGCCACTGGCGATGGCGATCAAACGTCGCCAGACCAATGCCGTCGCATTGTTGAAGGAGTTAGGCGCGAATTAGCCAATTAATTCTTCATCCGAGGTTTAAGCTGCTATCTGTCACGGCGCCCAGGGAGGCAGAAGTGACCAGATGCGCATACTTCGCCAAAACGCCACGGGTGTAGCGCGGCTTCATTGGCTTTAAGGATTTACGGCGTTGCGCCAATTCTTTGGCGGGCACTTGCAACGTAATCTGACGAGATTCAGCGTCGATAATGATTTTGTCGCCGTTCTTCACGAGGGCCAGCGGGCCGCCAACATAAGCTTCGGGCGTGATGTGTCCCACCACGAAACCGTGCGTGCCGCCGGAGAAACGACCGTCCGTGATGAGAGCGACTTCTTTGCCAAGACCTTTGCCCATGATCGCGCTCGTGGGGCCAAGCATCTCACGCATGCCGGGGCCGCCTTTGGGTCCTTCGTAGCGAATGACCACCACGTCGCCCTTGACGATGCCACCATTCAAAATGGATTGCATTGCGAGCTCTTCAGAATTGAACACGCGAGCCGTGCCTTCGAAATGCAGGCCTTCTTTGCCGGAAATTTTTGCCACGGCGCCTTCGGGAGCGAGGTTGCCGTAAAGGATCACCAGGTGACTGTCCTTTTTGATTGGCTGGTCCAATGGCTGGATAATCTTTTGGAAAGGCGGGTAAGGTTTCACGTCCGCCAGATTTTCCGCCATCGTTTTGCCAGTGACCGTGAGGCAATCGCCATGCAGAAGGCCAGCCGCGAGCAACATCTTCATCAAAGGCTGGATACCGCCGACGGCGACGAGTTCGCTCATCAGATATTTTCCGCTGGGCTTTAAATCGGCGAGAACAGGCACGCGTTTGCCGATCTTCGTGAAATCATCGAGATTCAACTTCACGCCCGCGGCATTCGCCATGGCCAAAAGATGCAGGACTGCGTTGGTCGAACCCCCCAGAGCAATCACCACGGTGATCGCATTCTCG
Source organism: uncultured bacterium (assembly GCA_966095605.1). Lineage (GTDB taxonomy): Bacteria > Verrucomicrobiota > Verrucomicrobiia > Limisphaerales > JACDHS01 > CBHWET01. The sequence goes on from CBHTTJ010000108.1 coordinate 7,653, forward strand.
AAGGCTTTGCGGGTTAAAATGTCAGAGGGGCGAATGCCGTTCTTGATCAATTCCACCACCGCCGCACCGGCGCGTTGGCAATCTTCTTTCTTTGCTTTGGAAATCGCATTTTGCGCAGAGCTGTTAGGCAAACTCATGCCAAGCGCTTCAATCGCACTGGCCATGGTGTTTGCGGTATACATCCCACCGCAAGAACCAGGTCCGGGAATCGCGCACGACTCGATTTTCTGCAATTGATTGTCGTCAATTTTTTTATTTGCATGCGCACCCACGGCTTCGAACACGGAAACGACATCCAGCTTGCGGGCGTCCCCTGTAATGCACCCCGGAAGAATCGTTCCGCCGTAAACGAACACGGCAGGACGATTGAGGCGGGCGATGGCCATTAAACAGCCGGGCATGTTCTTGTCGCATCCACCGATCGCCACAAAACCATCCATCCCCTGGCAGCCCACGACGGTTTCGATGGAATCGGCAATCACCTCGCGGGAAACGAGGGAATATTTCATTCCTTCGCTGCCCATGGAAATGCCGTCCGAGATGGTGATCGTGTTGAAAATAATCGCTTTGCCACCCCCTTTGTTCGCGCCGGCTTCGGCTTCGATGGCGAGCTTGTCGATATGCGCGTTGCAAGGCGTCACCATGCTCCAGGTAGAGGCGATACCAATCAGCGGCTTTTTAAAATCTTCTTCTTTGAAACCGACGGGATACAACATGGCGCGGCTCGCCGCGCGGTCTGGTCCGTCCAGGACCATGCTCGAGAACGGGCGGGAAGAATTCTTATACGGATTGGCTGAGGCTTTAGCTTTCGTCGTTTTCATTTTCGAACGGTGAATTTAAAAGGCAAACCTCCCAGTGACAAGCAAGCAGATGGGAGAATTAACGTTTCTGATTGACCAATCAGGTTTCCCTTTGAATGATGCCCGCGACGGATCCCAAACAGCGCGCAACCAATGAACGACTGGCTTTATTATTTTCTGGGCCTATTCGGTTATTTAGGCATCTCCCTTTGTTTCCTGGCGGTTCTCTCTTTTAGTCGCGTCGGCGATTCTTCGGAGGATGCAGTGGTGGAGAAATCCTCGGATTAACAAATAAACGAGTTGATCGTCTCAATGACGCTCTCAACAGCGTCGGGGGTTAATTGAGGATGACAGGGAATGGAAAGACAACATCTCGCATGTTCTTCAGCCTGAGATAACGACAGCGAAATCTTATAATCACGCGCAAAAGGCTGTTGATGCATGGGCACGGGGTAGTGAATCAATGTTTCGATCCCTCGGGATTTCAAATGCAGGGCCAAAGCGTCTCTATTTGAACAGCGCAACACGAACAGGTGATACACATGGGCTTCTTTCTCGACGGGTTCCGTTGGTAGTTCAATTTGGGAGTTTGCGATCTTTTCACGATAGCGCGCTGCGATGATTTTCCGTTTTTGATTGAATCGATCCAGCCAGGGCAAACGTGCTGCCAGTAGAGCCGCCTGCATTTCATCCAGTCGACTGTTTAATCCTTCCATGCAATGCACATAACGTCTTTGTTGTCCGTAATTGCGCAAGCACTTGGCTTTTTCGGCAACTTCTTCTGAGTCGGTGATGATCGCACCTCCGTCTCCTCGAGCCCCGAGGTTTTTGGTGGGATAAAAGCTAAAAGCCCCGAAGATTCCAAATGTCCCCGCCTTCCCCCCTTGTTCCGAGGCTCCATGTGCCTGTGCGCAATCCTCCAGCAGAAAAAGATTGTGCGCGTGACACAAATCTCGCCATCGGTTCATCGCCCGAACCTGTCCGTACAAGTGAACGACAAGGATCGCCTTTGTTTTTTTTGAAATACACTTTTCTGCCTGGGCAGTGTCGAGGAGGGCGGTTGTCGGGTCGATGTCGGCAAACACGGGGGTGGCTCCTGTTCTTCGGATGGCCAACACCGTTGCTGCTGCTGTCATGGGCGTGGTGATAACTTCATCACCGGGACCGATGTTCAACGTCCGCAATCCAATTTCAATGGCGTCCATTCCATTGCCGACTCCAACCGCAAATTTGGCTCCGCAATAATCCGCCCATGCTCTTTCAAATTTTTCGACTTCGTTCCCGAGAATAAACCACCCGGATTTCAAAACCCGCTCCGCCGCTTTTAGCTCTTCCTCAAGCAGCTCCTTTGGCTCACTCCTGAAATCGTTCATCAAAATCAGACTCATTCCTCACCCTCCCAGTAATGTTTCTGATGGTTTGCATAGTACGAAAGTGTTTTCGCAAGCCCCTCACGCAAATTGACCTTCGGAGTCCATCCAACAGTGGCGCTAATCGCCGAGAAATCTCCGTAATAGTCTCCGATATCGATGACCTCGCGGTCGGATGGAAAAGGGACGATCTCATAACGGCTCCCCTGTTGCAGGCAGGCCAAAAGGTTGGCGACTTCGATAAGACTGATTCGTTCTGGGTGACCAAGGTTGAATACTTTGCCGTCGGCGGCCGGATTCAAGGCCGCTGAAATCAAGGCATCCACCACATCATCGATGTAATTAAAGTCCCGCAACTGCTCTCCGGTCCCAAAAACCTGGAACGGCCGGTTTTCAATGACCTTACGAATCCAAATACCGAGAAAGGTTTGCCGTGCATCTTTCACGCGCATGCCCGGGCCATAAGTGTTTGTGAGTCGCAATGCGCAGGAGCGGATTTTGTGAACCTGATGATAGAGCAGATGGTACCATTCTCCCGCCAATTTATTGATTCCATTAACATCTACCGGACGAATGGGATGTTTTTCGTCCACCGGCAAATATTCCGGTCTTCCATAAAGCTGGCGCGTGCTCGCAAAAACAATTTTCACCCTGGGATTATGAACCCGGCACGCTTCGAGGATGTAGAGTTGCGCCTCTGTGTTGATATTTAGATCGGTCAACGGATCGGTCATCGAATCCACATGGCTGGTTTGCCCTGCCAGATTAAAAAGGAAATCCTGTCCGCGAATCCAATGTGCCATCGCGTGATGATCGCGAACGTCCGCAATATTTACTTTTACCCGGTCCTGAATGTCATGAATGTTGAACAGATTACCCCCGTACTGGGGAATCAAGCTGTCGACGAGGGTGACTTTTGCGCCGAATTCAATCAGCCGGCGAGCCAGGGACGATCCGATAAAGCCCAATCCGCCCGTAATGAGGACGTTGGAGCCTTGAAGGCTTTTTAGATCCGGGGTCACAAACGAGTAGTTTATAGCCAACAAGATGCGGTGAGAGAAACTTTTTTCTACAAATCCACAAAATTTTTTGCCAAGCTATGTGGTAATACCCGTAATGCCGTTTACCGAAGCTCCATCGAAACGCGAGTCCACGTGCGAATTGTCGCTTGTCATTCCCGTTTATAACGGGAGTCGAACGATTCGGGCCCTCGTTTGCCGGATTCAGCAAATTTTCTCGGGTTGCCGGTTTGAAATCGTCCTCGTGAATGACGGGTCGACAGACGACAGCGAAAAGGTTTGTTGCGATCTGGCGAGGGCGAATCCGGATTCCGTTTTATTTGTGCAGTTGGCGAGAAATTTCAGCGAACACAATGCGGTGCTCGCGGGATTGGCTCAAACGGCTGGCGCCTATGTTGCGGTGCTGGATGATGACGGACAAAATCCACCGGAAGAAGTGGTTCGTCTTTTGCAGGAAATCAAAATGAAACGACATGACGTCGTGTATGGCCATTACATTGAGAAGCAGCATCATTGGGGGCGTAACCTCGGCAGTTGGTTCAATGATCGCATGGCAACCTTGATGTTGCAGAAGCCAAAGGACCTATACCTCTCCAGTTTCAAGGTCATGAACCGTTTCGTGGTGGATGAAATCGTCAAATACAGAGGCGCATTTCCTTACATTGATGGGCTGATCTACCGAACCACGCACAACATTGGGCAAATTCCCGTTCAACATCGAGCCAGCGCCGGGCCTTCTCGTTATTCATTAAGAAAGTTGGTGGGGCTTTGGCTGAACATGTTCCTGAATTTTTCCATCGGGCCGTTGCGTTTGTCTGTTTACGCGGGGATGTTTATTTCTTCGATGAGTGTATTGCTCCTGGCGCTGATCTGGATCGATAAGATCTGGATCACAAAAAACATTACCCTTGGGATTCCGACCGTGCTCGGGACAATTGTTTTCTTCTCGGGTGTTCAATTGATGATGCTTGGTTTGATCGGTGAGTATCTCGGAAGATTGTTCCTCGATCTCACGGGCACGCCGCAATATGTCGTTCGATATACGAGTCGAGTTTGGAATCAGGCGGAGCCAGTTCGCCTGAGTTGATTCCATGGAGGCGGCTGAATACGAAACCATGTACCGCGTTGAAGAAACGCATTGGTGGTACGATGCCCTGCACTCCCTGATCGCCGCACGCCTTTCCAAATATCTCCCCGACTGGCCTGAAAAATCACTCCTCGACGCAGGTTGCGGGACCGGCGGGGTCCTTCAGCGACTCGGCAATTGTTCAAATCATGTGGGGATTGATCTGTCTGAAGCCGCCGTGAAGTTTTGTCGGCAGCGTGGTTTGAAGCAGGTGAAACAAGCTGACATTACCGCAATGCCACTCGCCTCTGAGTCTTTCGATGCGGTGATCTGCTCCAGCGTTCTCTATCATCGTTGGGTGCCTGATGTTGAGAAGGCGTTGCAGGAACTGCACCGGGTTCTAAAGCCAGGAGGCTTGTTGCTGGTCAACCTTCCCGCATTTGCTTCCCTGCATAGCGAGCACGATGACAGAGTGTTTACCGCTAGACGTTTTCGTCGGAATGAAACTGTGAAGTTGTTGACGTCTTCCGAATTTGAAGTCGTTGAATGCGCTTACTGGACGAGTTTCCTGTTTCCGCTGGTTTGGCTGGCACGACGCTTTCGACTCGTTCCGCACGGCCGTGATTTTGAATCGACAAAATCTTCCAGCTTTTCGAATTCGCTGCTGCGAACACTCATGAGCCTGGAAGCGTCGGTTCTAAAGTGGATCCCGTCGCCATTTGGCGTGGCGCTGTTTGCCGTGGCGCGGAAGCCGCTTCGCGCTTCAAATTGCTCTGCATAGCCCAGGGCCAATCGACCCGGTATATCTGGACGTCTTGCAGGTTTTCGTAGAAACGAAATTTGTAGTCGCTCCCGGGAAACCTGCGGAAATGCACATTCGGCTGATTCTCCCACGCTGTTTCGGGAACGGTTCCCACCCGGGTCAACGAAGCACCACTTTCGATCAGCGACGTATAAACGCCTTGCCAGTCGTAATCTCGATATCCATTCCATGGGGTACGCCACACAATCCAGCGCGCATCCTTCACGGTGTAGACATAGAAAGGAAATCCGTGGCGCTGGACATCCTTGTAAATCGGATAGGAAGGTAAAATTTTCAAACCCTGCGGAAGGCCTGTATGAAAGTACACCGGTTCCCATTCGTAATTCGTAATCATCACGTCTCCCGGCGCGGCATTGGTTTTAAGAAACTCGCAAACTCCCGCCACCGCTCCCCGGTTATGATGCCACAGATCGCGAGAAAACGCCGGCAGTGCTGTTCGGAAAAATCGGTCCTGCCATGTCTTTGGAACGTGCATTGCGACGATGGCGGAGGGATCGAAAGCGACCCTTTCGTCCTGAGCAAAGGACCATGGCGTGATGCGTCCGAGTTTTGTAAAACAGAATAGAACCAGGAGTGCCAGGAATGGAACCGTGCGATGCCGGCTCACTTTGGAGATGAGCAATCCTGTGATCGCCATCGTTAGGGGAATAATCGCTGTCGTATGTCGCAGCCCTACGTTCCAAAGCTCCGTTCGGGAGATCGTGACGGCAATCAGGGCGCTGTAAGCGGCGAAAAGGAACAGAACCACGACCATCAGGTCGCGCTCACCGTTTTTGAGAACTTCGAAAGAAACGTTTCGAATCTTTCGTTTCGCCTGCGGCGTTTTTCGCCATTGCCGAATCCATAGCCAGGCAAATAGAACAACAACCCCCACGACGGGTGTAACCGATCCGCACTCAATCAAAAACTGCAGCAAACGAGGAACAAGCAGGTGCCAATCTTTCAGGAACGTGGTGTTCTCAGCATAACCGTCTCGCGCCAGCGCAAACCACGGTAACGTCAACGCGGCGATAAACGGCAAGCTGATCCAAAGCCAGCGCCGATATATTTTAAATGGTTTGTAAACCAGCGCGAGCACCGCGAGCGCCGCGAGCGGCGCGATTCCTGAAGGATGACAGTGAAACAGGAAGACGCCGGTCAATGCGAACAGGAGAGCGTGTCGAAAACTTTTTAATTCAAAAAATTGATACAGCAACAGACACGTCAAAAACATGTTCAGCGCGTAATTCCGGCACTGCCTTGAAAACAGCAGGAACTGCACGGACACGATCAATAACAGGCAAGCCGCAAGGGCCGCCTTTCGGTCCGTGGTAAGTCGAAACACCAACGCATAGATCAATGGAATCGTGAGAAAGGCCGCGAGCGCGAAAGGGAAACGTGCGGCGAACGTGTTTTCGCCAAGCAAACAAAAGGACGCCGCGGTGACATAATATTGCATCCACGGATGACTGACCATCACCAGGTCTTTGTTTTCCCGCGTTCCCATGTCCGAATCGGTGAACGTGATTCCGTCCCACGCTTTCGGCACTCCAAATTGTAAAATACTTTGCGCGAGAACCGCGGTATCTCCTTCGTCAGACCAGAGGTAATCATCGCCCAGATCGTAAAAGAGCGGAAAGGCCGCGATACACAGCAGGATCAATAGATGCAAATGCTCCGAGGCAATTCCACGCCATTGTTGCCAGCGTTTTGCGAACGTAGGGCGTTCGCGCTTCGTGGAGAGAATCGGACGTGCCAATACGTTTGGCGGTTGAATCCGGCTCTGGGGCATTCTTTCATTATGCAAAAAAAGTAATTCCGTGGAACAGGAAAGTGCGGTGAAAGCCTTTTTTGCTGTTACGGACCACGTTTTTATCAGGGCTAACCCTGAATTTGTGGGGAGAACCGAAAAACCATTTGTTCCATGCCGTTATTTCTTTTAAACAAAGTGGTTGGATGCCCGAAGTTTCGTTAACACCAGAATTGCAAAAATTTATCGCGCGATATGTCGAGTCGGTCGAAAAGCTTGAAGTGTTGCTGTTGTTAGCGAATGCGCCCGAGAAGAACTGGTCCCCGGCGGAAGTTCACCAGCAGATCCAAAGTAATCTTAAGTCGATTGAAAGAAGGCTGAAAGACCTGGGCACAGAAGGTTTCGTGGCGCAAAGTCCAAATGGTTTCCGGTATCAACCGAAATCTCCCGAACTGGCAAAACATGTGGCGGATCTGGGTGAACTCTATCAAAAACGAAGAGTCACTGTGATCCAGGCGATTTTTTCAGAATCAACGGAACAACTGCGACGATTCTCCGACGCGTTTCGTCTCAGAAAGGATGAACCATGATACCAGCGACTGTTTACATGCTCTGCGCTGTGACTTGCGTGCTCTGCGCGGTCCTGCTGCTGAACGCCAATCGTAAAGCGCCTTCGCCCTTGCTTTTCTGGAGCGGGGTTTTCTTCAGTCTGTTTGCAGTGAGCAATGTGCTTCTCTTCATCGATCTTGTCCTGGTGGCGGAAGTGGATTTGTCCCTCTTGCGCGCGGCGATGACCGCTGTGGCGCATCTTGTTTTGGTGATTGGATTTATTTCGAAGCCTTCCCGGTTATGATCCTTTTTCTCAATGGAATCATTTTTGCGACGGCGTTGATCGCGATGCTTTTCTTTTTCGATTTCTGGCGAAAGACGCGGGACGTTCTGTTTCTGCTTTTCGCGCTCGCCTTCGCGCTGCTTGGGACGGAGCGATTGGTGCTCGCCTTCATGGCGTCCGGCAATGAATACAAAGTTTACCTGATTCGCCTGCTCGCCTTCCTTTTGATCATTATCGCGATTGTGCAGAAGAATCGGGAACGAAAATAGAGCGGTTGCCAAAATTAATTTCCGGAATGGCGGGAGGGATTTTGATTTTTGGCGAGGCGCTCGGTCGAAGGCAATATCCCTGGTGGATCTTGCCGAGCCGACAACGAAGCCAAAAAAACAAAAGCACCCCGGCCTCCGCTTCACCATTCCGGAAATTACTTTTGGCAACCGCTCTAGACACTAGCAGAAAAAATTTTCCATTTTGGAAAAAAACTCTTTCCTCTTCGCATTTCGAACTGGTTCAATATGTGCCTATGATCCGGAAACATCTGGGCGCAGGGAGGCGCCATGCCAACGGATCGTCGGCTTCCGAATTTGCCGGCGATAAAACTAAGAACGGAATCATTCAGAGCTACAAACTCGAGTGGTTGGGGAAACCTCGTATTTCAGTGGTCATTCCTGTCCTGAACGAAGCGGAAACGATCCAGTCGGTCGTGGCATTTGCGCGTCGCAGTCCGCTGGTCGGTGAAGTGATTGTCGTGGATGACGGTTCGATTGACGGAACGCCGGACCTTGCCGCGAGATGTGGTGCAAAAGTTGTCACCAGCACTTTGCTCGGTAAAGGCGCGTCCATGGCGGATGGTCTGCGGGAAGCGAAAAACGAATTCATTCTCTACCTCGATGGAGATTTGAAAGGACTTCGTCCGGATGTCATCGAACGGATGAGTCAGCCTTTGCTGGATGATAAAGCCGATTTCGTCAAAGCCTGTTTCACTCGCGCTGCCGGACGAGTCACCGTCCTTACAGCGCGTCCGCTGCTTCGCACGTATTTTCCTGAGCTGGCTCATTTCGAACAGCCATTGAGTGGTGTGATGGCGGCACGCAAATCGTTGCTGCAAAAATTGCGTTTCGAAAACGATTACGGCGTCGATGTCGGATTGTTCATCGATGCAGCGCGGGAAAAAGCCCGCCTCGCCGAAGTGGATATCGGGCACCTGGAACACGAAAGCCATTCGCTGGAGGAACTCGGTGAAATGGCCACGCAAGTCGCCCGCACGATCCTGGATCGCGCTGGTGTTTCAGGGCGGTTGCGCCGTTCTTTTATGACGGAGGTGAAAGAGGTGGAACGTCAAAAGCGCGCGCATTTCCTCGATATTTTCAAACGCATTCCCTCAGCCGGGCGCATCGCGTTGTTCGATATGGACGGTGTTTTGTTGAATGGACGTTTCATCCGCGCATTGGCGGAACGGGCGGGCAAAACCGCGGAGCTTGGAAAATTTCTGGATAACATCGCCATGAGCGCCGAGCAGCGGGCCAAGAAGATAGCGGCCATCTTTGCGGGTGTTCCGAAAGCTGTTTTCGAAGAAACGGCCATGGAAATTCCTCTCACTCCCGGTGCGATCGAAACCGTGGTGAGCTTGCGAAAAATCGGCTATCGCGTGGGCATCGTCACCGACAGCTATTACGTCGCGTCGGAGATTGTGCGCCGGCGTGTCTTTGCCGATTTCAGTTTTGCGCACTTGATGCAATTCAAACGTGGCAAAGCAACGGGCCGCGTTACGTTATCGCCCGCGATGGCGCATAAGGAAGGATGTTGCGAACATTTGTTCTGCAAGGTGAACGTGCTGCGTCACCTCTCGGAACATCTTTCCATTACACCAGAGAATATTATCGCCGTCGGCGATGGAGAAAATGATGTCTGCCTGTTGCGGGCCGTTGGAAAGAGTTTTGCCTTTGAACCCAAAGTCCCGCAGTTGCGTGAAGCCGCCCAGCATGTAATCGATGGAACGCTTTCGGCCATGCTGTCTTTGATTCAATTGCCGGTGACGGGAGGCCGATGGCTGGGCGAACAATTGATTGAGCCGCTGACAGCGCCTTCGGAACCGGACAATTTTCAAACGACGGAAAGCGCGTGAAATAAAATCACCCTCGTTCGCACAAAAAGAGCCGCCCGGTTTCCCGGGCGGCTTTGTCGTTTCTGTCGCGGCGCGTCTCTGACCGCCGCGTTTTTTCTATCGAGTCGTGGTGCTTACTGGGTCGTGATTGTCGCCTTTTCCGAGTAAGCGCTTTCGCCGCCGTTGTTCACGGCTGTGACCACGATCTCCACCAGGGTGTTCGCCGGCAGGTTCTCGATCGTGAAATCGAGATCCGCAGGCGAGCCGACGGCGATGTAGTCGTCGTCGGTACCATGCACCTTCTTGAACACACGGTAATATTCCGCACGAGCCGCCGCTTCCCACTTCAACGACACCGCATTCGGTCCAATCAGGATCGCGGAAAGATCGGTCGGTGCCTCTGGAGTTTCCAACGCCCCGGGCCGGTTCAATCCAAACGCAATCCAGCGTTGGTCGAGCGGATCCAATTGCATTTCGAGTTCCTTGATTACATTTCGGACTCGTTTCTGCATCTGGAGCGACGCTGCGTCGCGAATGTCCTTCAGGCTTTGTTCCTGGGCCTTCTTGACACTTACGCTGTTGTTGGCCGCGTTCAACTGGTCATACAACAACTGCGCGTGCGCTGCGGTCAGGTTGCTCGCAGCGTTTTCGCGCAATGGATTAGCGACATAGAACGCCTTGTAAGCCTGCAGCATCGGCAACAATTCTTCGGCGGTCTGAGGGACTTTCAAAGAATCATTGGTGAAGCCAAGGACGTCGAACGCTGCCGAATACAGATTGCCAAAGATCGGTTTGAGTACATCGCGACCGAGTGCAATGAACACGCGGACGGCTACGATCACCGAGAGCAATGTGGCGCGGCTGGTGGCAAGAACGACCTTGCCTTGTTCGTGATTGTTGCGCGCTGTCGTTAACGCGTCGGCATCCACGCCGATGTTAGCCGAGGTGTTGATCACCATCGGGACGCCGACTTCCGGGTTCTCGGCGGCATCTTTCATTTGCGCGCCGAGCGCCTGGAGCGCCGGGATGTTTTCTGTAATGTTGTTTTTCATAACTATTTTCTTTCCTGTTTTGCATCGCTTCACGGTGCCGAGGAAAAATTGGAAAACAGTTCCAACTTCTCACTTCAGCCAGGCAACATTGCCCGCGACTTTTACCTCCGTAGCGGCTGGTCTCTGACCGCCGCACTTCGGTTCAAGATCGATCCGATCTTCAATGCGATTTACTGACTTGCCTTCGGGCATCTGACTTCTGCCATCTGCCCTCTGGTATCTGACTCCGCGAAGCACATCACTGTCGGTCACAGACAACAAAAGTGTGTCCGTCAGACCCGTGACTGGCTTGGGTTTTCTACGTCCACTCCCGTCTTCGCGTGCTCGGTGTCACGACTCGCGTGTCATCGAACGCCGCCTGTTGTCTCACGTTTATTTTGTGGGCGTAAGGACACCAATGCGCGCATTGGTGTCCGAAGTGTTGTAAGTCGTTGAAAATCGGCGAGTTGTTAAATTTGAAAATTTTTTTAAAAACCACGAAACAAAATCAGCGCCAGGAAGACTTTTTTGTGAAATCCCCCTTGCCATTTGTGATTGACGCCTTTTTTATCGGCGGCTCCTGAACTCAATCCCGGGAATTCAATTATGAACGCTCAATTCATTGCTGACATGGAACGGTTTACCCTTCTCACCTTTACCCGCCAAAAACTTTGCGCCCCATTGCTGGAGCAAATTCATCGGCTCCTGTTGGTGCCGCTGGACGATGAAAAACGCAAACAACTCAACATCGTCCGTCGGTGGTTGTTGTCTCCTTACAGTCTGTGGCCCGTGGATATGAAAGGACTCGGCGAAGTGATGTGTCGGCAACTGTGTGAGGTGAAATCCATCGACGAAGATCTCGCCGCCGTGTTGAACCGCCTGGAAAATCTTCCGTCGGAGGAAACGCAGACACTCATTATCGCCAATGAACGCGGGGTAAAAGATGGAAACTACGCGAGCTTCATCACCCCGGGTGCGCAGGACAAATACGACGGGCGAGAAAAGGAAACCCTCGCCAATGAAGAACTCAAAGCTGAAATCGCTGCGTTGCAACGGCGCTTCGATCTTGAAAAATATTATCTGCCCGGTCGTGTCCTGCGCCGCACTTTAACCGGTGAACGTAATATTCGTCCGGAAAGCTTCGAAAACGTCATGGACACCGAGCGCAAACGCTTTGAGGCGGCCCTGGATTCCATTTGCGCCAAGTATCACCTCTACGGCCTTTTGGAGACCAAGCCCCTCTTATTAAAGCTCTCTGTCAACGCCACCGCTCATGGCCTGATGATCTTCATTCCGGCGTATTGGAGTTTTGACTACCGTCGCGATCTCAATTGGCCCGCCATCATGAAATTGCAAAAAGCGCGTAGTCTTCGAGCCATTGAAATCGAATATATCTCCAAGCTGACCCGTTTTGCGGCCGTCGAAAAGGAAGCCGACCTGCTTGGTCTGACCGGCGACGCCCGGCACGATTTCCTCTGTGAGAAAATGGGCATCCCGACCGCCTCCGACGAGAGTCTTCTTCGACGCTGGAGCAAGCATGCCCGGACGCGCCTGCACGACGGGGGAGAAGTGAACGAGGAAAACGAGCGTCCCGTCCCGCGCCGCCGCCGTAGATCCCCCAAACAGCCCTGACGAGACTGGAGCGGGGACGTCCACGTCCCCGGAACCTTCTCTACAACCCGTAAGTGCTGAAACCCTCTTCTTTACCGTTAAAGTTGGCGAGTTGGGGTCAAAACAGGGCTTAAAGCCGGGGTTTCCCATTCAAAAGGGAAACTTTTTTCCTCGGGAAAAAACTTTTCCTGAGCGTAGGAAAAGAAATTTCCTGAGGAAAAAAGATTTCCCGAGCGCAGGAAAAGAAATTTCCTGGGGAAAAAAGATTTCCTGAGCGTAGGAAAAGAAATTTCCTGAGGAAAAAAGATTTCCTGAGCGCAGGAAAAGAAATTTCCTGGGGAAAAAAGATTTC
>CBHTTJ010000109.1:0-20049 GCA_966095605.1 uncultured bacterium
TTCACGAAAAACCGTTTGGCGCGTACTTTGGTGAAATTCCGTTCACGAAAAACCGTTTGGCGCGTACTTTGGTGAAATTCCGTTCACGAAAAACCGTTTGGCGCGTACTTTTCGGAATTTCCGTTCCGTAAAATCCGGTCCAACGAATAGTTTGGGAAGTTTTATCCCGTAAACGAAGATCTACCGCGGGGTCTTGAGGATCAAAGCAGTGATTTGATCCGACGGTCGAGTTCCTTGCGATTTATCAAGTCAACAACCTGGACACGATCCGGCAAAAGACGGAAGAGCAGTCGAAAATCGCTTCCGATACGTTGGCGCATGACGGAAGGCAGCGACTTGAGCCGCACCACGCCTACGAAGGAAGCTGCATCGCCAGCGGCGAGTTCGCCGACTGTTTTCATTGTATTACGCGCCACGTGACGGGGCAGCGCTGCCAAACGTTCCTCGAACTTCTTTGGAAATTCAATGAGGCGAACCGGCTGTTGCCCCAATGCTTCTTCCGGCATCAATAGATTAGCCTCTTCCGCCTCCGCAGATTGCTCCTTCTCGGTATCACTTCGCGTCTCTGACTTTTCGCGCAATACTTCAAGGTCTGTCTGGGTCTTTTCCAATTCGCGTCGGAGTTCATTCCGCTCGTTGTGCCGCTCCTTCAAATCCGCTTTCAAGCTCTCCACTTTTTGGCGCAATTCTGCCAATGCCCGCTCGTCGCCAAGGGGAATGACGTTGTCCGGTTGATCCGCCTGTTTTTCACGACGTTCCCGAATCTCAATTTCCCGCTGCATCTGATGTAATGATTCTTTCAAGTCCCGCACCTCCCTGGCCTTATTCCCCAATTTTTCCTGTGCCTCACGCAATGCTTCGGCATCACTGCCAGCCGAATTCTCCTTGCGAAGACGTTCATCCATGATGTCGCGGTCGATGTCGTCCGGTGGAAGCGCCAGGAGGTCTCGCGCCCGAAGCACTTCCTCGTACAAAGCCTTGGCCTCTTTTAACGGTTGTAACGGTATGACGCCGCGGGCGAGCAGAATGCCCAAAGCTTTGAGCTTGGAATTTAACAAAGCGGAAGTAATGCCGTGCAATCCCTCGATCGTATTTTCCTGCACGGCCAACGTCGTGTGGCCATCCAGAATTTCGATGAATTTGGCGGGATTGTTATCGGCATTCGCCAGCCGAAAACTGAACCAGATATCCTTCTCAAAATTCTCCGGGTCTTTGCGCAATTTAACCATGCGCTGGACAATGTCATAACGACCACTGCGATTGGCCAGGAGCATCACAGCGTCCCACGAACTTTCCAATTCATCGGAATAGCCGAGTTTCTCCAGAGATTCCGCCGCTCTATCAAAGAGACGGAAAACGGCAAGCCGGATGAAATAGGGTTTGAGGACTTCTTTGGGAATTTTCGTCGGATCGTAACTGATCAATTCCACCAGGGACGTATGATCGATATTAACCGGCGTCAGAAACCTCTCCGCATCATTAAAGACTTCGTGATAGGTCCTGCCAGGCAGAGAGGAGGATTTCTGAAGTCGCAGGTTGTCCTCTTCGATACAACAATGCTTGTACTTTTTTCCACTGCCGCACGGGCACGGTTCATTTCGCCCTACCCTGGCGACGGCGCGCTGCATCGTGCGACCAGAAGCAATGCGATGCGATGGTGTTTCGAGGGTGACCTCAAAGGAGTTCTGGTGACAGAGCTTTCGGCGCTCCTCAATTTGTGTTTTAATTTTTTCTTCCGGCGTCACCCCGAATCTTTCTTCACAGATCTCACGGAGCACCTCGTCCTTGAGGAGGTACGGAAGAGCAAGCACAAGACTGGAACCATCGCGGCTTGCATCAATGACCCGTGCGAGCATGCGCGCTCGTCCGACAATTTCCTTGTGTTCGATTTCACCCCGTCCATCGAACTTCCACAAGGCGCTGAGAAATAACGCATAGCTTTCGAACGTATGCCCATATTCTGCTTTGCGCATGGCTGCCAAAAGATATTTGGCAGAATCGCCCTGCAGCTTGAAAAAGATGTTTTCGAGAAAGTTAACCTCACGCGTGACAAAAATAATCCGCTCCAGATGACGCGCATCCACCTTGCGATTGGTGCCAAGAGCTCCCAACACAATAAAAGCCATGAGCGCCTTGTCCCAGCTGTCGAGCGCTTCAGAAAGCGCAGCATCCACTTCCGCATCGTCCGGAGGCAGCATCGTGGCGAATTTTTGAAAATTCGCCCTGCATTGCGGATTGCGATAAACAAAGTCGCGTAGTTCCTGTCGCATAGTTTGAAGAGACAATATATTCCGCGCTAAGTCTAATCGCAGTTGTCCACGTGACACAAAAATAAAAAGCGCCGCTGTGGATTCACAGCGGCGCCGTGGAAAAATCCTTCCCTTTAAGGAATGGTTATTGAGAAAGCACCAGTCTGGTTTGTGCCGACTCCATTCGTTACATAGCCCTGGAACAAGCCATAGGCACGGTTCTGTTCCTGCAATACCGCGCCCTTGTAGGCGACCATCTTTCTCAGTCCGGGATGGTAGAAGTTGCCGCTGACCAATCCGCTGGCGATCGCCAGGCTTTCAGTGAATGGCGCTTTGATACCGGTCCAGGCACTGTTCGTCGAAGGCAACGTCACGATATTGTTCGAATGGATGAACAGGTTATTTGTGAACGGCGAACTCAGATTGCCGTCGCTGAACGTAATGACGGCATTGGTAAAGACCTTCACAGAGGCCGCCGGATAAGTCAGCCCAGGTAAGACCGGTCTTGTCGACAGAACAGGAACAAAGCGCAATGCCGTTACTTCCAGTTCATTGGTGAAACCGACCGGGTAGTTCGTCGAGAACGGTGGCGTGTAGTTATGCGGAACGCGATTCGTGATGGTCGTTTTGACCCACTTCAAGTCACCGCTGATGGCTGCATTGTTACTGAACTGCAACCAGCCCATGAGAGAACCACGGAAGCCGGTATTCGTGATCGCGGCGAACGGAGCGGAGTATTTGTTCGTCACATATTTCTGAGAATAGAGACCACTGAACAATGGCCAGCGTCCATTTTTGGAAACAAATGCATCCGGCTGCGCCACAGCTACATTGTCCCCCAGCGTCCCTGCGACAACGATACTGCCATTGGTCGAAACGGTGAGCAGCGCATAACCATACCCTCCTGCATTCGTGCTCGATCCGTCAGCGTGCGGCAGGATCATGGTGTATTTACCGGCGTAATTCGTCTGCGGGTTCGTCTTGCTATAGAACGCGTGTTCGGTAAGGAGCGTTGAGGTGAACGTTCCGTCCGAAACGGTTCCTGTGATCTGGTCGGAACCGAAAATCGCCGCCAGACTGACGGTGAGAGGCGGTTTGCCGAAGTTGTTTCGTGATGCCGTCGCCACCAGTTGTCCATCGAGGCTAAACTTCCCGCTGAAGCTGCATTTATCGCCGTCGATGGTCAGCGATCCGCTGGCGGATTGATTCGCCTGCAGAGTAATCGTTGCGTAACCGGAAGCTTTGTAATCGTAGGTGGAATTCGTGAAAAGACCGCCGTAGGTACCTTTGGCAGCAACGAATGGATTCGCAATGAAGTTCGCCTGAATCGTCAGGTTCGACTGCATCTGGAATGTTAACTTGGCCGCGGTTCCAGAAACGTCGCCACTCCAGTTGGTGAAGATATAGGCCTGCCCCGAGAGCGAAGCGGGCACAGCGGTGATGGTATAATTTTTGCCGATCTCCAGGTTTTGCCCGTTAACGACGCCTGTCGTTGCTGGAGCAATCGTTCCAGACCCCGGGGAATTAATAACAACCGTCACCGGCGATAATTGATAAACGTAAACGTTACGATTCGTCACCGTGGAATCGCCCGAGGCACTCAGGGCCTTGATTCCAATAACGTTGGTGCCGGCGATGTTCAGCGTGACCGACGCCGACCAGTTCGTTGAAACAACATTGGCGTTTTGGAATGGCCCACCGTTGACCTGATATTGAACACCGGTAACGCCCATGCCATTGGTGAAGTTGCCGGAGAAGTTGGCCACCGAGCCGACGTTCGTGTACCGGGCAGTAGCCAAAGGCAGTTTAATGTTAGGCGGCGCCGGAACAATGCTGAGCGTGGCGACGGAGCTGGTCACGGCCCCAGCGACGTTGGTGATAATCACCCGGAAGTCCCCTGCATTCGTCAGACGCAAAGCGCTCTTGGTATAAGAAGAGCTGGTTGCCCCCGCAATATTCACGTTGTTGAACTGCCACTGATAACGCAACGTGGCACTGCCCGCAGCTCCGACTGAAAGCGTAACACTCTTTCCATAAACGCCGTTTGTGTTGCTCGGCTGAGACGTAATGCTCGGCGGTACCGCGATATCAAGAATGGCGGGAGTACTGGTCACGGCAGTGATCAGGTTACTGACCACGACGCTATACAAACCGGTGTTTATTCCATTCTGAACATTCGTAACGCTGAGCGTGGAATTCGTCTGGCCAGCCATGTTCGCATTGTTGAACTTCCAGCGATAATAAAGGTTCGTGCTGCCCGTGGCGCTGACGCTAAGGGTGGCGTTATTACCCGCGAAAGCCACCGTGGTGTTCTGCGGTGCTGATGTAATGCTCGGCGGTGTTCCGAGATTGATATTCAGATGGACGGTACCGGTGGCTCCAGCAACGCCGTCCACAGCGATGTAATAAACCTTGTTTGAAATGGCAGCGAACTGAACAACTTCGCCGCCATTGCCATCCACATTGGTGCAACCTTTGGACTGCAACGTCGCGAAATCGAGGAATCCGCTCGGCGTCGTGTAAACCGCGAGAATCGTATCGAATGTGCTACCGATCGTATCGATAGAAATGGTTCCACTGGCGGGAGCAAGATATCCGTACCAAACAGATGCACCACCGACGACGCCACAGTGATTGGGCTCGTCCGCTTCCTTCGTTGCTCCGACCGTGCTGAATACTTGTGTGGTCGTAAACCCACGAGATGTTCCAGCTCGAGAACCTGGGCCGTTGGAACCACGTCCTTCTTCCCCTTCACCACCGTCTTCAGGTTCGATCACCGTGATGTCGCCCACTTTGTCCTCGGTCGTTGTGGTGGTTTGACCTTCGGTGGTCGACGCCATTTCCAAAGTTACCGTGATGCTCTGAACCGATCCTGCGTCATTCGCCACAACAACATAGTAACGGCCGACCGAATCTTCGCTGAACGAATTGATCACCAGAGAAGAATTCGTCGCACCAGAGACGACATTGCCGTTGAGATACCATTGGTAGGTCAACGGAGCTGGACCTTCCGCTTCAACTTCCAAAGTTGCTGTTCCACCCGCGTCGATGAATTCCGATACCGGCTGAGTCACGATACGCGGAACTTGTTCCCCGGCGGCGTAATCCAAAACGCGGTAACCTTCACCCGAGGGAAGCCCAAGAACGACGGTTCCTGAAGCGCCTTTGAAACCGTCCACCACAATTTGGTAATCAGTTCCTTCCACTGCATTGAATGTCACCTGGCTGGCAAAATAGCCAGCACCGTCGTCGTCAGCCGCGACCAACGTCAGGTTGGTAATGGAATCGCCAGTATAAACAGCGAGTAATGTATCGAAACTGCTGCCTTTGGTACTGAGCGAAATCATACCGCTGAAGCTCGCATGCCACGTGAACCAGATAGACTTGCCACCCCGTTTGCCAACATGGTCCCCCTCACCTGTTTCGCGGGTTGCCTGCTGATTGTTACCGAAAACAGCGCCGAGCAGAGGATTGATGCTAATGCGATCCGCAAAATTATCGGCGGAATAAGCGGTAGCGCTTCCGATCAAAACACTGAGATTGGCCTTATCACTTTGCACATAGCCAAGGGAGTTCGCCACGATCACCTGATAGAACCCGGAATTAAATGGTTGAGCTCCTGTAATCGTATACGTCGGACCGGTCGCACCTGGAATCGGATTACCGTTCAAGGTCCATTGGTAGAAGAGCGGTGTAGCACCCGAAGCTGTCACGGTAAACGTTACATTGTCACCCGCATTGACGGTTTGTCCTTCGGGTTGGACGGAGATCGACGGGCTGTCGCCGATCGTTAATGTCGCGTTGCTACTGGTCAGGGTCGTGCCCTCGCTGTTGACGAGAACGCGATAGGTTCCTACTTGAGCAGTATCAACATTGTTCAAGGTCAAGGATGCATTTGTCTGACCAACCAAATTGGTTCCGCCAAACTGCCACTGATAAGTGATCAAATTTGTTCCTGTGGCCACGACACGGAAAAAGGCAGTGCCGCCGCGGGCAACGGAAATACTTTGTGGCTGACGCCAGATCGCAAAAGTAAATGGAGACGGAATGACTGAAATAGTGACCGGCGACGACATATTTGTCGCACCACTGTTGTCGGTCGCCACCGCCGTCAGAGTGTAACTTCCGAGGCCAACATTCGTTCCACGCAATTCATACGGCTCATTCGTTACGGTGCCGATCAAACTGCCATTTGCATAAAACGCGACCTGCGTGACGTCGCCATCCGGATCAGAAGCGACTGCTTTGAGATCAATATTAGCCGGGGCATAGAACGACTCGCGACTGACCGGCGAGACGATGCTGATCGCTGGAGGAATATTTCCTGAAGGACGAGTCAGAACCAAATCGTCAATGACAACAGCATTGAAGTTCGCAGCGCCACGATTAATCGAATCAAAGCGTACTCGGACAATGCCCTGCCCGCTCAAGGTGTATGTTTGCGACGCGACATCGCTGTAACTGCTGGTGAATCCTTCTGAAGCAATAGAAGCCACATTGCCTGCTGAATCATACGCGTAAGCCTGCCATGACGGATGAGTGACACCATTCACACCCGCGATCAGTTTAACACGGGTGAATTGGAATTGGGTGAGCGGTTGAGTAAAGCTCAGTTCAAAGGACATGTGGTCAGCTGCCCCCACTTGGGTAAAGGCGTTGGGTTGGGAGCTTGCAATAATACCGCTTCTGGCTGCATTCATGAAGCTTTGCTGATTCTTCACGACTGCTGTGGCATCGTCGTAGTCTAAAGAAATTCCAAAGCCGCCAAGATACGTTTCCAGATCGGCTCCACTCACTGCGCCGGTACTGGTGTTCAACGAATCAAAGTTAACGAATGTCAGGTTATTGACCGTCGTTCCACCGGTGACATTCACATGGACCGGATCGGACATCATTCGGTTGCCCTGGGTATCCACTGCCATGGCTCGAAGCTCATAACTGCCTGGATAAACATTATTCCAATTTGCTTCGTAGGAAGCCGACGAATCGCTACTGATCAAAAGCGGTCCTGCGTAAAATTCCACGTGATCGATCGGGTTATTTCCACTCGCCGTCGCCGCAATAGTGATGTCCGCCGGGGCCGAATAGCTGGCGTTATTGACAGGACTTGTGATCGTGACGGTCATCGGCCGCGTGCCGGCGTTTGTGTTCAGAATCAGATCATCAATCACCAGACCCGAAACCGTCGATCGCGACTGACCATCGGAATCGAAGCGAATGGTGGAGATGCCTGAAGCAGCCAGTTCAAAGACTTGCGCCGAAACGTTCGTGCTGCTGTAGAACAGACTTTCTCCAACGGACATCAATTCCGTACCGCTCGAGTTAAACGCTCTGGCGCGCCATTGCGGGAACGTGACGCCATACGAACCCGCCAACAGCTGAGGACGCGTGAAGCGAATGCTTTCAACGGGCGTAGAAATATTGAGGGTATAGCTGACGGATCCGCCACGGCTGGATTGCGCCAAAACGTTTTCTGGAGAACCAGCCACAATCACTGAACCACCAGCGATGTTTTTAACGTTTGCAATTTCCAGGCGAGAACCCGTCGTGATGTTGGTTACCGTAACGCCGTAGGTTGCAAGGTAAGCGGCCAGATTCGTCGTGCCGATATTCTTTGAAGTCGCGTCCACCGCGTCAAAGTTGATGACATTTACACCGGTTGCCCCAACTACGTAGAACGTCACGGTATCTGAACTCTTAACAGCCCCGCCATTGTCCGTGGCTTCAGCCCGAACCTGATAACCGGCGGTGTTTGGCGCAAGATTGTTCAGCGTAAACGAACCGGACGATCCCGGAATCGTTGTCAAAAGTGTGCGTCCCAGATACAGCTTGATGTTCTCAACGGTGCCATCTGAATCGCTCGCCGAAGCGGCAATCGTTACCTGGGCTGGAGAGGTGTAGCTGGCTCCATTGGATGGGCTCGACAAAGTGATGGTCGGAGGCTGGTTATTGATCACTGCGGCATTGGTGACCACGACAAAGTCATCGAGAAGTGCTGACGTGAAAGAGGCGTAATTGTAATTATCCGCTTCAACTTTCACTGAGGTAATATTCGGACCGTACAGAACAAACGATTGCTCCGGGATACTGTTGTAGGCAGTGGTCGAGCCTTCACCCACGGAACCCAAAATGGTCGTGCCATTGTAAGCCGTCGCTCTCCAGAAAGGATGCGTAACGCCAGCAGCGCTCCCAAGTAATTTAACACGCGTAAAGCGGAAGCTCGCCGCAGGACTTGCAAAGTTCAGGGTATAGGAGACCGCTCCATTTTTTCCGGTCTGCGTGAACAAATTGTGTCCCGAGGAGGCAGTAACAATATTGCCATTACCAAAATTCTGATCGCGATTGACGATCAGGTAACTTCCAGCGGTGACATCGGAAACGCTGATACCAAATGAATTCAAGTAACCGCTGATGGCAGGTTCTGTCACCGCGACTGCGCCGGACGAGATATTAAACGCTTCAAAGTCAATGGCGCGGAGGCCCGTTGCGTTCACGGTCACGTGAATCACACTGGAGGTCGCCGGTGTTTGATAATAATCATATGCAACGGCATAAAAATTATAACTGCCGTACGGCAACTCGCTGACCTCAAACGTAACGTTTGCACTGCTTGAAAGATCACGGGAGGAACCGACTTGAATACCGTCCCGGTAGAGAAGGAGTTGCGACAGTCCATCCGCATCCGTGGCACTTACAAAAACTGACAGATTTGCCGGAGCATCATAAATCGAACCATTTGTCGGAGAACTGATGCTGACGGAGGGAGGGGTGAGCGCATCCAATATCACGAGATTCAACGATTCCGTAACAGTATTTGCGGGTGAACCGGAATCAGTGACTTGCACGTCAATATAAGTATTTTCGGTTGTGGTTGGAGTTCCGGAAAGCGTGCCATCACTGGTCAGGTACAACCCTTCCGGCAAGCTTCCAGAACTTTCTGCAATCGACCAGTTATATGGCGGTAATCCGCCGACTGCCTGAAGTTTGATGCTGTAGGCATTGCTCACAACACCTACTGGAAGAGAGGACGTAATGATTCCAAGTTGAACGGCTGGTTGGGAAACCTGGTAACGCAACAGCATTACATTGTTGCCACTTCCGCCGTAGCTCTTGCTTTCACCGGCGACATAAAGATCACTGCCGTCGGTTGCAGCGGCATTGGCTGCATCATCATCCGATCCGCCGTAAAGCGTCGCTGAAACAAGATCGCCAGTTGCCGTGTCGATTTCCAGGATGACGGCGTCTTTGCCTCCAGCGGTGTTGCCTTTGGTTGATCCGACCGCATAGACGCGGCTACCAATGCCAACAACACCGTTAAGAATATCTTCCTGACCGCCACGATCATAGGTTCGGCTCCAGAGAAGACGTCCACTGTCATCCCGTTTTTCCAAAAGGAAGTCGGCCGAAGAGCCATTGGTCGTGGTCGAACCGACGGCGTAGAGTGATCCACCAAAAGCCGTAATCGCATTGAAAACGCCAGAGGATGTTCCAGCCGACCAGACAATGGCACCGGACGAACTGAATTTGGTGATCATTGCTTTGGGAGAACCCCCTTCGTCGCTGCGTCCAGCGACGAAAACGTCTCCGTTCAACAGGACAATCCCCTGCCCTGACGTCATGCTGTCACTGTTTGCTGCGGTTGCCTGAACATCAGTTGAGGTCCACAAAATGGTTCCGTCGCCACGCATTTTGCTCAAGAAGAGACGGCCTGGGTTTGAGGAACTGCGCTGGCTCGAACCCGTCACGTAAATGACAGCTTTAACACTGTCGTTAATGATCTCGGTCGTCGAGACCATGCCGTTGATCGTTTCTTTGCCGCTATAAGAAAACGCACCCGGAGACGCTGGAACTTGTTTATCCCACACTGATCCGCCGAAATTGGTTCCGACAGGGCCATTGAACGGGAATTTCACGACCATACCTTTGTTTTCCTTGCTGCCGAAGGAATCGACGCTTCTGTTAAAGCTATCGCCACCGAAATAAACACCATCAAATCCCACGGCGACACTGGAGAAACGGTCGCTGCCGGAAAGATTCGGCCAATTAGTGAGCCACAGCGGGACGTTGGTTGACTGGGTTGGCAGACCGAAGCGGGAAATCATTGCATCGCCGCCGCTGGCTCCCACGGAACCAGAAACATAAGCAAAGCCGCCTGCGATCGATAATCCTAGAGCGCGATCGCCCGAGGTGCGGTCGACGAAGTTTGTGCTCGCAAGTTTCAAACCGACAAACCCGAGATTGCCTTGAGTGAAATGAGCCCGCACTTCCTGTCCCGTCACCGCGCGGCCATAGAGGCGAACTTCATCCAGAACACCATTTAGTCTTCCATCCCAGGTCTCACCCGAAGTGCCGAAATAAAGAGGAGTCGTGTCGTAGTTCAGCGAAAACTCCGCGGACTGAGAATCTTCAAGAACACCATTAACGTAGAGCGAAATTTCAGAGCCATCATAAGTGCCAACCACGTGATAGAAGACACCTGGAACAACTGTTGTGCTGGAGGAACAAACCGCCTGTGTCCCGCCGGCCGAAGCCACTGCAAAACTCAAATAGTCACCTACTTCGCCACGCGCTTTCAACAAGGCATACCCTTCGAATTGATTGCTCCGTGAATTCTTTTTGAAAACGATATATTGCGTTCCCGCAGAAGCACCACCGCCGAAGCTGGAATTCATTCCATCGAATTTAACCCACGCTTCCACGGTAATATTTTCCGGCTTGAGGCTCGGACTATCTGGAATCATGGCGGCTCCGTTAGTTCCGTCGAAGTGGAAACCCTGATTAATTTTACCGGCCGTTGAAAAGCTGGTGGTTCCCAGCAAGGTTCCGTGGTTTGAACCGAAACTGTCTGTTGCATCGCCATCAGCGTGCCAGTAGCTGATGAGATCGTCGTAATTTTCGCCGCCGATCGAAAACACCGTCACGGTGGCGCTGGAACTGGTCACGACTCCCCGCGAATTGCTGACGTCAACTGTATAAGTTCCTGCAAGATTCGAGGAAATTCCGGAGATCGTCAGCACACTGGAGTTAACTCCACTGAAATTGTTTACATCGAGGAAACCAACCGGAACCCCGTTCAATTTCCAGGTGTAGAAGAGAGGTTGTGATCCGTGGGCTGCAACGCCGAGCACGACCGTCGAGCCAGGAGGATTGGTTGTGCTTTGCGGTTGAACATCAATGACGGGGGCAACCAGAACATCCAATCGGGCTTCAAGACTTCCGACGAACCCGTACCTGTTGGAAACGATGACGCTGTAAAAGCCGATATCGTTCGTTTGCACAGCGGTGAAACTCAAGAAATTGGACTGGCTTCCTGTAAGATGAGCATCATCGGAAAGATTCACTCCATTTTTTCTCCATTGATAGGTCATCGGTTGATTGCCATTGGCCCCAACGGTGAAGAACGCAGGAAATCCTTCTGGAATACTGGCGTTTTGCGGTTGCGCTGTAATGATCGGGAATCCCGATGGAATCATGCATTTGCCTTCGAGGTCGGCATTATAAACATTTTGAATTTCCACGGGGCCCAAAGCGCGATTGTAGATACTGACTTCATCAATCAAACCTTTCCACGCGGTGTCCCCGTTATTTTGTCCGATACCCAGTCCATAACCTCCGGAGGGAGGCGCGGAGTTATTTGTCGCGACGCGATTACCATTCAAATACAAGGAACTCGAATTTCCGTCCCAGGTATAGGCCACGTGCGCCCAGCCATTCGTCGGCATTGCGCCGCCGCGAATGACACCGAAAAGATCCAGCGTTCCATCATAATCAACACCAAACCATGGAGAGTCGTTTCCAAATTCAGCGATTGTATTATAGCTACCGCGTGCATACGTCCCGCCGGTGAAGTTCACCCATGCTTCGAGAGTCACAGGACCGTTGGGGAAAGAAATCGTGGGAGCATCCACGTTGTCATCTACACCATCGAAACTGAACGCCTGCCCTACTTTTCCTGGCGCATACCCCGCACCATTTTGGACGTAACCAATATTACTGAGAACGGAATCATTCGCGTTGTACTCGGCCCGGAACCAGTTGATCAGTCCGGACGGCGGAGGCGTGCACGTGCTGAAGCCACCGATGGAACCCAGGGTATCGACGCTCGGTCCTGCGCTGGTCAGGATATGATTCATCTGAGAAGTTCCACTGGCTCCAACGGCAAAAACACCGTCGACACCGTTCACTGTTCCGGCAACGAAAAGTTTCGTGCCGTCCGCCGACCACGCCGGCATGTTTCTCAGACCATTCGGGAATGACAAATAGCTGAGTTGCATGCGTGAAGACCCGTCAGGTTTAATCTTGAAAAGGTTTGTTCCGTTGACAAATGCAATCCATAAACCGTCCGGAGACCAAACTGGCCAAACGTCGGATGTTGTTGTGTTCGGAATGACACTTCGGCTGCTTCCATCACCGTTACAAAGCATCAAGCCATTGGCACCCGTAACGTTATGGAATACGATCTTGCCGTCAGATGCTCGCACATCAGGAGCATCATCGTAGCAATCGGAATTAACCAGATTTCGGACGTTGGAACCGTCGCGATTCATGCGGTAAATGCCACATGAATAGTCAAAAACGATTTCCGAACTGTCCGGACTCCAACCGAAGTTAACGACGTAATCGTTATTGGAGAAAACTTCCGTTTCAATTCCCGTTCCCATGTCCCGCACCCAAATATTGGCGCGGGTATAAAGAGAATTGCCACGGTGGAAGAGCAAATATTTTCCGTCTGGAGAAAGCTTTGGCCATTCGCCAGTCGTAATCATCACGTCCGATGAACCATCCCCGTGGGCTCTCCAGATAGTTCCGTCGGGGCTGCCCGTACGGCTATAATAAATCGTTGACGGTGTAGAACCGACATTCGGGACCTGGCATTTTCCTGTTCCGCGTGCCGCGTAAAGATTCTGAACATCTGCGGGCACGAGTGCTTTGTTATAAATGGAAACTTCATCGATAATCCCGTTGAAGTGATATCCACCAGGAGAGGAGAAAAAGGATCCAATGAAAAGATCTCCGTTCTGGTAAGTATTATCGTACTTGATGTCCCCCGTGGCGCTGGTTCCACTTCCCACTTCTGATCCATCCACGAACAGACGAACATAATTTCCATCGTAAGTGCCAACGATGTGATGGAATTTCCCGTCCCAAATTCCCGATCCGGCATTCGGAGATGTGTAATACCCGCCATTGACGCTGCTGATGTAGAATTCGAGGCCGCCGCTGGTTGAGTAGAAAGCATAGGAGCCTTGGCCGCCATTGAGTGACTTGCTCAGGATATAAGCAAGGCTGCCGGGCGAGCTCGACTGCACCCAGGCTTCCACGGAAACCTTTGCCGGACGCAAATGTGAGGAGTCCAACACCTGGACGTAATTGGACATCCCATCAAAACTGAAACCGTTAAACACTTTAGCGGGAGCAAAGGACACGAAGCTCGTGGCCAGGCCGTTCAGGGCATTCACCTGTTCACCGGTATTGTAATCACCCGGCCACCAAGCGACCAAACCAGAGGGCGCGGCTGTGCAGGATGGATAATAAACGGTCAAGTTAGCGTTCGAACTCAATGCCGTACCGGCGGAGTTATAAACGAGCACGGAATAATTTCCGGAATCCGACAACTTGGCATTTTCGATCATCAGCGTCGCATTCGTAATGCCTGAGATCGAAGGCGAATTTGTGAGGGCGATTCCGTCCTTACGCCACTGATAAGAAAAGGGACCTGTGCCACTGACGGAAATTGTGAAACTGGTGCTGTCTCCTTCAGGAATGAATTGATTCGCAAGTTGGGTCAATATGGTCGGAGGAACGATGACGTCTAAAGTTGCACCCGAACTGGTGTCGCTACCCGCAGCGTTGCTGACTGTGACAACATACGTGCCCGCATTGGTGCTGACGACATTTGTCACCGTCAAAACCGCAGTGCCTGATCCCAAAATGTTTCCACCATCTGAAAGCGTCAGCCCATCTTTTTTCCAGACGTAGCTCAATCCGATTCCCGAAACGCCAACTGCAAAGATGGCGGTGTCGCCTTGATTTCTGATCTGGCTGACAGGCTCGTTCGTGATCACAGGCGCCGTCATTACAGTGAGTGTCGCCGGTGGCGCACTGGTGGCGCTGCCATATGGATTGTTGGCAATAAACGTGTAATCGCCAGCGTCTCCGACGGTGAGTCCCGAGATTGTAAGAAGCGTACTTTGCGAACCAGAAATATATCCCGCGTCAACGAGATCGACGCCGTCTTTTTGCCATTGATAAGTCAGTGTGGGGGATCCAACCGCACTCGCCGAGAACGTGGCGACACTACCAGCCGTTTTGGTCTGCGCCGTCGGAGCGGAGGTGATTAAGGGCTTGTGAATGTATTTCAAGAACAGATCTTTTCCGTCAACGCTCGGCTCGACGAAAAATTTTCCGTTAGCCGCGAGCTGATTGGAAAATCCGGAAACGTTAATATTAATAAGGCCGGCACCGAACCCGGTGATACCGGTAGTCGTCTTAACAATTTTCCACGAGTAATCCTGGGTTTTGTCGAAATTCGTTGTCGAACCGGCGACATTACCGGCGGTCAAAGAGTTGATCGAAATCGTAAATTTGTTGGTGGTCGTTGCCGCGATGGACAAGCTGCCATTGATGTCGATAACGTCCCACCCCGGATCCAATCCTTCCGAACCTGTCGCGTCATTAATTTCCCAACTATAAATACCGCCGCCATTCCAGGTTTGGCTTCCGGTCGAAATCTTTCCAGGACTTGCACCAGGCTCAATCGCGCCGGAAAGACTGACATTTCCGCTAATAATACCGTTACCAGTCAAAGAAGAACCCGAGTTCACCACGACCGAACCGGTTCCGGTAGCGCTGCCGGTCGAGTTGACCACTTTTAATCGGCCACCGCTTCCAATCGTCGTCGAACCTGAATAGGTGTTCGCTCCGCTCAGAATCATTGTTCCACCCGCAAGATTCAAATTCCCGATACCAGAAATTGTTCCGTCATAGGAAACTTTCGCGGACGAGTTGGATATCTGGATTGTTCCGCCTGTTGTTCCCAGCACGATTGGCCGAGCACTGCTCAGCAAAACTCCTGTTCCGGAGTTGTCATAACGGAGCGTGCCGCCGTTCAAAGTGAAGCTGGCAGTGCCCGTTCCAAACGCGTTGCTGTTTACAATGGACACCGTCCCGGAGTTCAGAGTCACGCCACCCGTGAAGATATTAGTTCCTCGCAGGTTTAATAAACCCGAGCCATTTTTTGTAAAACCGACGCTGCCGGAAAGCGGATTAGTGATTGATAACGACGAGTTGAAAGCAACGTTAAATGCTCCAGCGCCAGTAAGAACGATCGCGGTCGCTCCATTCAGGCGAGGATTGCCTTCCTCGACAATAATCCCGTCGACGGTCGGTGAAGCGGTGACAGAAACGTTGAAGGCGCCGGTGGCATTGGTACCGGCGGAAAACACGGCGGTATTTCCATTCACAAAAACGCCCGCGGCAGATGTCCCAGCGGCATTCGTGCTCCACACCACACTGGCACTTCCCCACGTCGAACTCGGTGTGGTCGATGGACCAGCTCCCGCCGTGTTGCCATTGATATCCCAATAATAAAGCGTGGCGGCGTTCGTACTGATAACAAACGTAGCGAGAAGGAAACCGGCGAGGATTCGGGTTTTCATAATACCGTGAGGTTTTTGCGTTTGAAAGCCAGAGAAAGTGTTTTGCCAAAGCGCCGCTATCTGGAGCGCACGAAAGACGTGGTTTTTGGGATACATTTAGGTTTTTCCGTGACAACTCCACGATGGCCTTTTAAGGACTTTCACCAAAGCGGAATTAATCAAAAACCCTAATAGCATTTTACGGGAACGAACACAATTAAAAAGGGGACATTTTCGCCACCTCGCTCCCGTCGAATTTGAGGAAAAACCGGGGCAACAAAATACTTCACAAGTCCCTTGAAACAGTTAAAAACTCCGCACGTCCAAATCATTTTTAATTATGGCATTTACATCTGTTAACCAGCTCAAAACGCTTAAGAAAAACGTCAAAACCACCGTCGAAAACGAAATCTCCCGAACCGGAGGACTTCTACGGCTCGCACCGTGTTGGGTTCCGCGTTCTTTTCTTCAGCCCGGCAAACGTCTCAAGCTCCATCCAGATGACCTTTATGCCTTCGGTCTGAATCGTGGCGGCATTGATGAACGCTGGTTTGCTTCGACCACGCCTGCGGCGAATGAGAACCGCACTCCCGATGAAGGCTTGAGTTATTGCGTGGTCGGCGGACAGCGCTTCACGTTGCAACAAGCCGTGGCTGAATCGGGCTCAACGCTGATCGGCAGTTCAATTTGGAAGAAATATAAGAAGTGGCCGGTTTATTCGAAGTTCTTCGACAACATGGGCCCGATTCCTCATCACATGCACCAGAGCGCCAAGCAGGCGAAACTGGTCGGTCAGGAAGGAAAGCCGGAAAGCTATTATTTCCCGCCGCAGCACAACAATGTCGGAAATAATTTCCCCTACACCTTCATGGGTTTCGAACCCGGTACCACCAAGGCGCAGGTTCGCAAGTGTCTTGAAAATTGGAACAAGGGTGACAATGGCATTCTCGATCTTTCGAAAGCGTATCGTTTAAAAGTGGGTTCCGGTTGGCTGATTGATCCGTGCATTCTCCACGCTCCGGGTTCCCTCTGCACGTATGAACCGCAGTGGGGCAGCGATGTCTTCGGTATGTATCAATCATTGGTGGAAGGCCGCGAAGTTCCCTGGTCATTGCTCGTGAAGGATATGCCGAAGAGCAAGCATAAGGATTTGGATTTCATCGTGGATCAACTCGACTGGGAGAAGAATGTCGATCCGAACTTCAAAGAGAATCACTACCTCGAACCGGTTCCAGTCGCCGACACGCGGAAGGAAGGTTATGTGGATCGCTGGATCGTTTATGGAAAAGTCGATGGCGAACAACTTTTCACGGCGAAGGAATTAACCGTTGATCCCGGCGCGAAAGCAACGATCAAGGACAATGGCGCCTATGGACTGATCTGCGTCCAGGGTATTGGCAAGATCAATGGCCAGCCATTGAACAGTCCGAAGTTGATTCGTTTCACGGAACTGACCGAAGACGAATATTTCTGCACGGAAGATGGTGCCAAGGCTGGGGTGACGTTTGAAAACCACAGCGAAACAGAACCGCTCGTGGTGCTTCGTTATTTTGGGCCTGAAGTGAATCCGGATGCGCCAGCAATGGGCGCGTATCGGAAGAATAAGTTTTAACGTAACGATTCCAACGGCCTGACAATCCTAACCTCGGCTATTGGCTATCTGCTATTGCAGTTGTATTTAAAATAGCCAATAGCCGAGTTCTTTTGGTGCGACGATTTTGGGCTCGAAGAAAAGGTTCGGAACCCACGCAACAACAACTAAAAATAATTCCATACCCAAATACGAAAAATTCGAGGACCTCCCCGTTTGGCAACAAGCGGCTTGCCTCTACAACGCTGCTCGCGATTTTCTCGAAAAACCAAATCTTCCTCTTACTTCACGCTTCCGCAACCAACTGGATCGTGCAGCCCTTTCCGTGTCCAATAACGTTGCCGAAGGTTTCGAAAGATTGTCGACCGCTGAGCTCCTCCATTTTCTCAGCATTGCTCGCGGATTCGCCGGCGAAGTTCGCTCAATGATGCTGGTGGTAAAAAATCGTCCAAGTCTGAAATCTTTTGTTCGCGACCTCACCCGAATTCAACTCCTCGCGGAATCGTGCGCCAAGCAAATCGTTGGCTGGAGCGGCTCGATTGAAAACTCGCCCGTCCAGGGGAAACGTCATTCGACACCGGAAGTTAGAAAACAGCGTGAAGCTGCGGAGAAAGCAGCAGCATTCCGTTTGAACTTTCTAAAAAACTTAAAGCCCGATCATCCGTTATATAATTCTCCCGAAGCCAGGGCAACCCGGGGAGAGAAGAGCGATTGAGGCGAACTGCCGGAATTGACTATCTGCAATCGGCTATTACACCGAAAGTTGTTTAACCACTCAGGTGTTTAAAATCCCTCACGGCAACACACGCACCCGGATTTCCCTAAACTCCACCGGCGCTCCTTCCGACTCCAAACAAATATATCCACTCGCCGGCTCAATATTATTTCCGCCCGAAACCTCCTCGCCGTTTACCCACAACCGAATCTCGCCGTTGATGCAGCGCACATAATAATGATTCCACTCCCCCACCCCCTTGCTTAATTCCTTGCGTGGAAAACTCCGGCTTCCATCCGGGGACGTCGGTGGAAACGGTTTCATCTTTGTGCCGCCGACAGGAAACACATCGCCGTTCGTCGTGAACCACGTCGCCTTCTTTCCTGTTTTCTGGATGAACTGCGTTTGATACCCGTGATCCAACACCTGCACTTCGATGCCTGACGGAAATGGTCCGTTCTTTCCTTGTTCCAGATTCTTGATCGATTCCGGCGTGGCGAGCACAAAAATTCCCGAATTGCCACCTGACTGCAAATGACGCCACTGCGCCACCAGTTCAAAATTCGTGTATACATTCTCCGTTCGAATCACTCCGATCGGATTGCCGGAGCAATGTCCGAGGCCATTCGTCCAGGTCCATGTATCCGCATGACAATTCACGTTCGTAAAATCTTTACCGCCCAAGGCCACCCATCCCGGCCCTGTGCCATCGATAAATGCTTTTGTAACGACAGCGTCTTCCGCTCGTGTCTCATTCACAAAAGAAACGCCAACAACCACGGCCAACAACAAAACCACTCGTGAAATGTTCATTCTCATAATTGCGTGCCAGACTTCTATAGGAAAGACAGACGTTTGTCCCCTGCAATTGTTCATAGAACCCGCAAGGGGTGCGTTCCTAGAGATTTGGCGCTGAAGCACGGCGGGAGGAAAGAAAATATCCTGAGAGATCTTTGACTGACGAGCGACGCAGTTTCAGCGCCCAAGATCGACAACCCCGCGGACTGGAGAGGAAAAGAGCCTCTGGTCCCGCCGTGGCGGACTCCTCAGTCACAGGTCCATCAGGACATGCTCCTTCGTCGTGCCTAGCTAGGCTCTTTTCCTATCCAGCGCGCCCTTTGCCTATTTTGAGATAAGTTTCAAAAACTCCAAAAGGCGACACCTTTTCGCACCGGTTTTCGCAAAAGCTTGATCCGGGCAGGAATATCTTCCCCGGAAGCATCCAGTTCATTTTTCGGGAACCGCGACGGACTTTTATTTTTCTAAAAGGCCGCCGCGGGAACCGAAATGCGTTTTTATTTTTTTTGAAGGGCTCCGCGGACTCCGTAACGGACTTTTATTTTTTTTTAAACCCTTCGCGGACTCCGCGACGGACTTTAAAAATTTTTGAAACTCTCCGCGGTTCCCGCGACGCATCTTTATTTTTTTCAAAACCCTCCGCGGAAACCGCGATGGACTTTTATTTTTTTTGAAAGCCTCCGCGGAGTCCGCGATCGCTTTCAAAAAAAATAAAAATCGATCCCGGAAACCGTAAAAAAGTCCTTTTTTGATCAAACGGCACGCCGGAAACCGGGGTTGTTCAGTGACTTTTCTTGCCTTCCTACCGGTCAGATTTTGTAAGTGCCTGATTCCCAACAACAATTGCTCACAAGAAATTTTTCATCCGCGAAGGGGGTGCCGCACCCTGTTCCCTACCCCCGGTGCTAGGATATCGCGTCTGGATCAAGATTCATGACGCGGAAGTCGACTACCTGGCGATGGGTTCGCCGGCGGACCTCGACTTTACCCTCGAGAATCTGCCCGCCAATTCCACGATCGATATTGTCGTCTCAGCCGTGAATAACGGCGGCGAGTCGG
>CBHTTJ010000110.1:0-19789 GCA_966095605.1 uncultured bacterium
GGAGCCTCCGTGGCCGGACTGGCGGGCCTTTCTGCGGGCTGTCACCATCTGCATCCCACGACAAGGGGCAATCTTCCTTTGCCATGTAAACCGGAACGTTGGGAGAAGCACGGCATTGTTTTGGAAGCGACCGAAGCTTGGGAGGGAAACAATGTTCAAAATTTAACGACCTGCGCCGAACCCCTTGCCCGAAATAAATGGCGCCTCTGGTATTCCGTCTCCGATGAGCGGCGAGGATACAGCATCGCCTACGCGGAAGGCGAACCGGGGAAGCCAATGGAAAAAGTATTGGGTGTTTGTGCTCCCGGAGACCCATACGAAGCGCCACTTTCGATTGGCAATGTGCCTGCCGGTTGGAAACTGGTGCAGCCGGTCCACCTCCGGCTGCGCAACGGACGTCACCGCCTCTATTTTTGGGCGCACGGCAAAAACATTTCCCGCTACCTCGCGGCAGAGAGCGACGATGGCCGGGCATATCGTGTCATCGATCCTTTGCGGCCCGTCCTCTATCACCCGAATGATCGAGCGGCCGTTGGGGTGCCTTCGCCGGATGGAGTGATGTATCGGACCTTGAAGTTGAAGGGGGAATCCGATGAACCGGAGGCGATCCCTCGTTTGATTTCAAATGATGCGACCAATGTTTATCAGCTGCCGGACGGAAGCTTCGAAATGTATTCGACGGCGCTCTTAAGAGTGCCAAAGAGCGACCCCGCTTACATCGCAGAAGATAATGCTCCCGGGTTGGTCCGTGTCATCGATCGTTATACATCCGCCGACGGTCTCCACTTTGAAACGCGACACCGCGTGATTCAGCGCGACGCCCACGACCCGCACGACCAGCAATTTTATTATCTCGCCGTGACGCACACCCCCAAAGGCCGGGTGGGCCTGCTCGGACATTACCGTTGCGCCGCCCAAACGATGGATTTGGAGTGGTGTTTTTCGCGCGATGGAGTTGCCTGGCAACGGCCGCTACGTTCGGCGTGGTTGCCGCGCGGCGATGCCTCTGCTCCGGATTCCTACGGTATCTACGCGGGGCACAATCTGGTTCATCACGACGGCAAGTGGCACCTTTTTTATACCGCGGCGAACGAGACCCATAATCACAAGAAGGCTTCAGGCAAGCCACGCCAGGTGGTGATGTACGCTACAACGAAATCAATCTGGGCTTAAGCCGGAACGATTCAGCCGGTGCACGGTAGGCGACGCGCACAGCCATTTAGTTAAAAATGACGACGACCAAAATGGTGGGGCGAGGCTCCTGCCGAGCCCTAACTTTTTCACACGAAAATCGACGAGGAATGCAAAGTAAACGCATTCATTATCGTGGAATAAAGTGTCTCAGATCTTACGTCCTTGGGGCAAAAGAATTACGGCTCGGCAGAGCCTCTCCCCACCCACGTTTTGCTTAGCCGGAACGATGCAGTTGAAAGGAAAGGTCATTGAGAATCAAGCTTTGGTGGTAGGGCTCGTCACTCCGTGCGCGCTGCGGCTACGACGAACCAAAAGGTGAGCAAGTTTTGCGTCGATCTTTCGCAAATCTCCACGCGCCTTGGATAACTTTAACAACGGCGCGCACGGAGTGCGACGGCCTACCATCCACTCTCCTGTTCGCGTCTCAATCCATTTCCAACTGCATCGTTCCGGCTTAGATCTGGTGCTCGCCCTATCGACCATATAATTCCAATCCATCAAGGAATGGTGACCACTCCACTGCTGACGTTGTAAGTGATGGTGCCGTGTTGGAAATTATTGCGTAAAGCGCCGGTCCCGTCGTCCATGACATATTGATCGCTCGTGGGATATCCCAACGAACTTTTTTCAGCACCAAGACTCATCCATTTGTCGCGGATTGGCCCATGAATCTCATGGGCGCCGAGAGCAGGGGTATAATACATGGACCCTTGTTGGTCACCGAGCCGCGGGTTTTTGAAATGATTAAAACGACCTTTGCCATCGGCAGTGCTTTTTTCGTCGGTCACGGGATAACCGAGGACGCTCGCTTCGGCATTCATCGAAAGCCATCTCTCACGAATCAACCCATGGATCGACCACGCCCCGTAGTTCGTCGTCCAATAAATTGAGCCGCCACCTTCAAACCGGCAGAAACGGCCGAGTCCATCCGGAGTGGCGACTTCTTGTCCCAGAAGAGCTCGGAGAAAAAAACAATTTGTTCCACCGAGATTTTCAAAATGTTGCCGAATGGCAGGGTTAAACATCCGGTCAGAAAGATCCTTTGAGAGTTCGCTCCGATTGTTTGCCGGGGATTTGGCAGTGGGATCAAACTCATTCGGAAAACCAATTCGCTCATCGTAGAACACAAAATGATCGAAGTTGATATGGCCCCATCCACCGCTGTTCTCGTCGACTAACCGAATAAAGATGTTCTTTCCCTGAACCGCTGTCAGGTCCACCACAACCGGTCGCATCGGTTCAGCGCTGAACGCAGACGTTTTGAAGAAAACTTTTTTATTTTCGACCATCACTAATTCCACACGGGTGTCCGCATGAGAGCCGCCGCCCAAAAGAAAGCTGCAAAAAGGATGAGCCACTTTGAAAGGAACTGAAGTCAAGGTGCCTTGAGGATGGTCGCCTGCGAGTTCATACGTGCCGATCCAGTATTCGCCGTCGTGGTTGCTTCTCTGGTCCTTATAGCGGCGATTCACGGTGTCGCCGCGGACCGGCTGGTTTTCAAAGGCGCTGCCGACGGCATCCCAATCCCTGAGGGTTCCGTCTTCGAAACCGAGATTGAGCGGCTGGCCGTCTGGACTCAGCGCTGGAAATGATTTGAGTCCGGCATGGACGAGCGGAGGCGAACACGCCAATGCCAAAACTGCCGCGAAGAGGGAGAGCTCTTTCATAGCAAAGATTATCAGGGATTGGAGTGAGAGTGATCGTAGCGATTGTTACGAAAAATGCGAGCTCGTTTTAAGCCTGGGCCTGATCGGAACGTGTGGCCACTCAGGCGAGCCCGTACAATTTAAGAAATGAAAGTTTATCCCAGTAACCGCGTTGAAAAATGATTTGATCGTTTCGAATGTGGAAAAAACCGCAACCTCGGAGACCTTTGGGATCGCGCCATTCCAGGATCGCCCATTCGCCGTCTTCAAAAATATTTTCTACGATGCAATGCATCGCGGCTGCGTCGAACCCGTCTTGAAACATCTTGCGAATCGCCTCGCGTCCCGTCACCGGCTGTTCAGCCACCTGATGATTGGTCGCATTTATCTCGTAAAAAGATGCGAGCGCATTGACGTCCGCCCGGTTAAAAGCGTTGACCCAGGCTTGAACCAGTTCCTTCGGTTTCATTTCCGTTGTAATGCAACCGTAGAAGAAAAAGCTCAAGGCGGAATTGCCGTCTTGAGCCGGAGAGGTTGGATTACGGATGATACTCGAACGCACCGCGATCAGGATTCGCGCCGTACGGGATGGCATAGCCCGTAAAATCATAACTATATCCGAGGTCGAGGCCGGTATTTTTCGCGGGGCTTGTGGAAAGAATACTGAAATCGATTGCGTTGGTGCCGGTAATGTTGACGAATTTGACATCGCCGTAAGTCGGGCTCGCTCCGGGTCCTTCGTTGCCCATGACCAGGTTGCCGATCGCGTAATAGTGATTGTTTTTGATGATGCTGCCGGGTGAATAGTTGCCGACAACGTTGAAGACCTTCACGTCATACTTGGTCATAATGATGTTGTTCCGAAATTTATTGGCGGTTCCGGTTCCCTTTAAGAGAAAGACACCCAACTCGTTCGCATTGATTTTGCGGCGCAGGATCGTGTTGTTATCCACGGCGCAGTTTTGTGCGAAACGCAATTTAGTGAACGCCTGGTAGTCATCACTGACGTTGAATTTAATTTTCCAATCCTTGTAAAGCGGCGCAGGTGTGACGTCGTCGAAAACGGTTTCGAGAAAGCCGCAATTGCCACGGGTGAAGTTGTGCGTCAGGACAATATTGTATTTGTTGTAACGCCCGTCATCGATTTCAAACGCACCTCCGCCCACGCCATTGGCAAAATGACTCGGATCGGAATCGGTCACCTGCATGTTCACGATGGTGTTGCCGGTGCAGGTTTGAAAGTCTTGTCCCAGCCAGATTCCCAACGGACCCCAGTTCCATTGCTTCAAGGCGCGGTAGCAATCGTGAATGTAGTTGTATTGGATGTCCGCGAATTTTCCACAGCTGCGGATGCCGGCGACGCAATCGTAGAATTCATTGTTTCTGATGATGCAATAGTCCGACCCTCTGGAAATGTGCACCGCACCCATTTCCCAAACAATCCATCCGCCATCCGCCGAGTAATAAGTGCCGTCGACATAAGCAGCGGTGTTGTGAAAGTAAAGATGTTCGACGATGACGTAGTCGCCGTTAAGGCGAATGCAATTTCCAAAATTATCCTGGGCGAACACCGGATTGGTGAAACTCGGAGCAGCAGCCGCTCCGTCGCCGTAATCCGAAATCAGAATATAATTACCTGCCACGCCGGAATAATTGACGAAGAAGGGAACGTTGTAGCTGGATCCTCGTTTAAATCGAACAGCATCTCCCGGATAGAGCGGAACACTCTGCACCCGAGAAATCGTTTGCCACGGCGTTGTGTCCGAAGTGCCGGTGTTGCTGTCACTGCCCGCGTTCGAATCGATATAATAGGTTACAGCCGGAGCGACCGCGGGAGTAAAGAGGACGAGCCATAGAAGGAGACGCAGTATGTGTGAGTTAGTTTTCATGATGGATATAAACAATAGTTTTGCAGTACGTGATGCCTGGTGGAATGACGGCCGCGAAAGTCCGAGGGGATAACGTGACATTTTAAGGAGACCAACTCGTTTGGCAACTTTTTAAACCAGGCTTCCGTGAACGGGGATGAGGGCGTCGACGCTTTTGCTGCTCACACCAGAGACCGGTAAAAACCCCTCCTGTTTTACATCTTTGCCCTTCCTTGACACATTAATGTTCAAATTTATAGTGCGAGCGAAATGCAAATCGAGACCTCAGCGGGGGCAGTAGATGACTTGCCCGACTCGGCTAAATTGCAGTCACTGAAACAATTCAAATCCGCAGGGCGTGGCTTCTGGAGCCACATTTCCGATTCCGATTGGAACGATTGGAAATGGCAGCTGAAAAACCGGATCACCAGCCTCGAACAGCTGCAGAAGTTGATGCCAACCCTCACGCCTGAGGAACATGCCGGGACGGTGTTGGCCAGCAGTAACAAACTGGCGCTGGCAATTACCCCTTACTTTTTCAACCTGATTGATCCAGCTGACGAGAATTGTCCGATCCGCTGGCAGATGATTCCCCGCATTGAAGAGACGCATACCGCGCCGTGGGAATTAAGCGATCCATGCGGCGAAGATTCTCACTCGCCGGTACCAGGCCTGGTGCATCGTTATCCGGACCGCGTGCTTTTCCTGGTGACGGATCGCTGTGCTTCCTATTGTCGTTATTGCACAAGATCGCGGCTGGTCAGCAACGCCAGCGGCTACGACTTTCATCCAGAGTTCGACCGCCAGATCGAATATATCCAGAAGCATCCTGAGATCCGTGACGTTTTGCTGAGTGGCGGCGATCCGCTGCTGTTCAGCGACGACAAACTGGAGGTTTTGCTGAGCCGATTGCGTGCGATTCCGCATGTGGAATTTTTGCGCATCGGAACACGCATTCCGATTTTCCTGCCGCAACGGGTCACGCCCGAATTGTGTGCGATGCTGAAGAAGTATCATCCGCTGTTCATGAGCGTGCATTCGAATCATCCGCGCGAACTCACCACAGAAGTGCGGGACGCATTGGGGCGCCTTGCCGATTCAGGAATCCCGCTGGGTAACCAGTCCGTTTTGCTCCGGAACGTGAATGACGACGTGGTCACGATGCGTGCGCAGGTGCAGAAGCTCCTGATGTGCCGCGTGAAGCCGTATTACATTTACCAGTGCGACTTGATTAACGGTTCGGCTCATTTGCGTTCGACGGTGCGCAAAGGTCTGGAAATCATGCAAGGGCTGCGGGGCCATACGAGTGGTTACGCCGTGCCGCAATATGTGATCGATGCGCCGGGTGGCGGTGGCAAAGTTCCGATCAATCCGGAATATATTCTCAGTCACAGTCGCGATCGCCTGGTTATCCGGAATTTTGAAGGAAAGATTTTCGAGTACGTGGAAGCGGGTGCGCGAGGAACGCGCCAGTACAAAGCTTCCGAAAATTTTGCGACGCCTGGAATTGGTTAATCGTTTTTATGCGCTGGCCTTTGGTTTTGATTCATGGGTATCCCTTCGATCATTCCTTATGGGATAACGTGCAAAAGGAACTGGCCGGCAAAGTAAAAGTCATTGCCCCGGATCTGCCTGGATTTGGAGGAACTTCTGTGCTGAAGACAGAACCTTCGCTTGATCGTTACGCGGATTTCATCGCGGAATTGTTGGACAAAGAGAATATCTCTACCGCCGTTGTGGCGGGGATGTCGATGGGCGGTTACGTCGCTTTGAGTTTCGCCGAGAACTACCCGGATCGACTCGCTGGTCTCGCGTTGGTGGCAACCCAGGCCGCGGCGGATACGGAGGAGGCGCGCAAAGGTCGTGCGGCGATGATCGAAAAAGTAAAGGCCGCTGGACCCGGGGTCGCGGCAGAAGCGATCACTCCAAAACTGTTCGCGGAAAACAAACTACCCGATGAGACGTTGGAAAAATATCCGCAGCAAGGCGCGGCCATGGCCGGCGTTGAAGGGATCACCTGGGCATTGAAAGCGATGGCCTCAAGGCCGGACCGTGCTTTTGTTTTAAGGAACCTCGAGTGCCCGGCTTTGGTTCTGCACGGCAACGAAGACAAACTGGTACCCTGTGAAAAAGCCGAGCTCATGGCGCAGGAAGCGAAAGGCGCGAAATTTTTAAAAATCAAAGGCGCCGGTCACGCGCTTCCAATTGAAGCGCCGAAAATAGTTGCCGAAGAACTTCTCGCCCTCGTTCAACAAGCCGAATTGTTTCAGTCGCACAAACATGTCAACCGTCCACCGGTGACGTTTGCGCCTACAGACAAAGGAAAACTTTAAGGCACATGGGTAAATCCCTGGACAAATACGTCGACGAACTCGGGATCAAAAAATATTCCCGTCATATTTTCCTCTGCTGCGACCAGAGCAAGCCGGAGTGCTGCTCAAAGAAGGAAGGATTGGAATCGTGGGACTACTTAAAAAAGCGGCTCAAAGAACTCGGGCTCGTTGGGGATGATCCTTCGGTTTACCGCACGAAAGCAAACTGTCTTCGGGTTTGCACGCAAGGTCCTATCGCGGTCGTTTATCCCGAAGGGACGTGGTATCATTCGTGTTCGCCAGAGGTGCTGGAAAAAATCATCCAGGAACATCTGATTGGCGGCAAAGTGGTGAAAGAATACGCTTTCGCCGAGAACGAAAATTTTTCTTCGTGAGGGGCCTAGTTCCCGCGCAGGCGAAAATATCCCTGGCTGCCTGAAACCGGAAAGGTGATTGGGGCTGCGGAATTCGTGCGAAACGGAACCCAGTTGATTGGAGTCAGACTGGAGGTTTTCTCCAAAATAAATGGCGGACTGCCTCCGGTCCAATTCACCACCAGATTCGTTCCGACTTTGGTGATGGCGGTGTTGATCGGTG
Organism: uncultured bacterium; assembly: GCA_966095605.1. Classification (GTDB taxonomy): domain Bacteria; phylum Verrucomicrobiota; class Verrucomicrobiia; order Limisphaerales; family JACDHS01; genus CBHWET01. The sequence goes on from CBHTTJ010000110.1 coordinate 7,618, forward strand.
CGGTTCCCACCGTCACCACGACAGCGTCGTATGCAATTGCATGAATCCCATCATTGCCGCTCAACATTAAAGTGTAACTGCCTGGGGCATGGAAGGTGACGGTGGTGTTGGTCTGGTTTGTGGATGCAAATGTCAGGTTGGTCGGACCGGAGTAGACCTTCCATAAGTTGGTGATTGGGAAATTGGTAAATGTTGCCACAAACCCATTGAGCTGTGTCGGCACGCCCACCGAAGTCGAAAAATCTGCGCCAGCAAATGCTTTCGGCGCGTTGGGGGTACGGGTTCCGTTGGTCGCGGTTGTCGTCTGAATCACTTCAAAATTGGTGATGGCAAGTGCGTTGAGATGAGTGAAACAATCTGTCGGCCAACGATCATCCGGCGTGATCGAGATCGAAAAGAAGCCGCCATTATCCGCAACCATCGCTCCATATTTTTTTAGACCCAGGGCCACTGCTTTCTCCTGTGATGTCCAGTCTCCGGGGATATTGAAACTGCTTTTCAGGCGCAATCGTTGTCCCATGGCCGGAATATTCACGAAGCTTGCGGAATTTGTAGAAGCCCAATGGGTCGCCGGATAAATGTATTCCTGTCGTGTGCGCTTCACGACCACGCGCATGGCATGCTCGACCATTCCTCGCTGGCATTCGTCATACCGCACGAGCGCGGGGAACATGGCAAATCCCGCGGCATCTCCAGAAGTCCATCCGGCTGGCCGCAGTTTGTTTGTGTTCAAATCAAATCTTGCGCCATTGGACGCTTCCCAGCCGTTGGTCTGTAGTTTCGCCTGCCATGTTTCCCAAACGATGTTGCTCTCTGGCATGACGACAATGCTGTGACGGTCCCCACCGGTGTGAGTGAGATCGCGCTGCCAATCATAAAGATTGGTGGTGGGAGAATCGCTTGGCCAGGTTTCCACCGGCATATTGGTTGGAATCGGATAAGGAGAAGGTTCCGATTCATTTCCGTATTTCAAAAAAGTGATCGGCACCAGCGGCTGATTTGTTGGGACCAAAGCAAAATTCATTTCCGGGAACAAACGAAGGGTTTGTCGGTTGGTTGCCAGATCATTCGTAATCTGGGACATCATGGCGGCAGAATTCGATAGGACCGGTGCGCGGGAAATGTCTTCATTCCAGGGATTATCCACGGGGTAGATTTGCATTGAGCTGGCCACCGCATCTCCTTGAGAGGTGTTAAACAAAACAGAATTGGTGACGGACAAGAGCGGGCCGAGGATGCGGCCTTCGTGGTTGATGCGTTCGGCATTCACAACGAGCGCCAACGTAAACCACAGCAAAACAGAACAATAGGACGGGAAAATACGCATTCCTCTGCGACCGATATCAGGCGTTCGCAGCATGGGAAATAGCAGGGGAAATGCCGAAAAGGTCAAATAAGCGGAAGATTTTCAGGCAAAATTCGTTGTGACCCGGCCAAAAAAGGGAAAGCAGGAAGAATGGTTTCGCGCGAAGGTTATCTCGCATGAAGCTTAAGAATTTAGCGTTGGTTCTCTCTCTGGTGGCATTCGCGGTCGGTTTTACCGATGCGCAGGAGAATGTCTGGTTTTATGCCGCACGTCCGGTGGGAGCGATTTTATTTATGTTTTTTATGGTGTTCACGGCGCTGGAGAAAGTCACCGCCGAATATGATCAGGAACACCCACAGCTGTCCTCTTCTAAAACCGCTGAACAAGTCAAAACAAAGGAGACTCGTGCTCCAGCTCTTACGATGGCTTCCACGCATTAAGCCTGCTGGATGTTAGATGAGATCAAAAGGGCGTCTTCGGACGCCCTTCGGTTTTTACGGGAGGCAATTATTTTTTCGGAATCTGATTGAGGGTATACCAACAGGTATCGTGACGGAGTGCGTCGCCGTCAGCGCTCGTGACGTCCAGGGAATGGATCATCGTAATGAAACCCGGGCGCAAGCCTTCAAGCGTGAGACGAACTGTTTGGTGATCGCCTGAGACGGTGGCTTTTAGGACTTTGATATCACTGGAGCTGTCGGGCTTGTGATCGTGGTCAAATTCCGAAGAACCGTATTTCTCGTGATACTCATAATTGAACTGTGCGACGTCATAGCCATCGAGCTTGGCACCGTTTTCTGGATCGACGGGCCGCGTGAAGGAAAGTTCGAATCCATCCGGCATCGCATGCACTTCTTTAATTTCGAACGGTGTTTTTCCCGTAAAGCTGATTCGGTCGAGTGAATAGAGTTGCGGACCGACTGCGGCCCAATGGGCGCCTTTGCAACCGCCAACGTAGGCTTTGCCATCGGGTCCCATGACGATGCGGTTGACGCCGGAATAAAATCCTTTGGCAAATGGCCAGACAGCTCCTTGCCATTCGCCATTCACCTTTTCCATGGCCACGCGGGTCACGACGGCGAGTTGGAAATCGCCGACCAACATTTGTCCTTTGAAGGGTCCGAATTTTTCGTCGTCGACCAACGTGATGCCACTCGCGGATTTGGCGAGGCTGTAAGGCATCCAGACCGCGGGCGGGGAAAATGTTTTGGGAGATTCAAATTGTTCCTTCGGCGAAGGCATGGCGGAAGGGAAGCCGTAAAATTTGCCGCGCTGCAGATGATTCACTTTGCAGCCGCCGATCCAGTTGCCCTGGTTCTCGGTGACGAACACATCGTCTCCGATCGTAGCGAACCCGTTCGGTACGCGCAAACCGTTGGCAAAAGGTTCAAGCGTGTTGCCGTTGGGAGAAATCTTTACGCCCCAGCCCATATACGGGACGTCCCAAAAAGCGCCGTTGCCACCAATGAAAACAAAAAAGTTCCCGTGCGTGTCGAGCGCTGGCCCGAAAGCAAAGTCATTGTAACGTCCAGTGAATCCCCAATCGGAATTGATTGTTTCGAAGAGGTCGGCTTCGCCGTCTCCATCCGTGTCCGTGACACGAGTGAGTTCGCACTTTTGCGTCACGTAAATCTGGCCGTTGATCACCTTTAATCCCATTGGTTCCATTAAACCTCGCGCAAAACGCTGATAGGTCGCACTGCGAACGTCGCCAGTGGGATTTTTGACGAGGTAAATGTCACCGGCCCAGGTGCAAATGGCGAGATCGCCATTGGGCAGAAAGTCCATGCCGGTCGGCTTCAGGTCGATTTCCTTCGGCAGAGGGAAATGTTCGACTTTGTAAGATTTATCGCCATCGACGCGCGGGAAAGCGGTTTTATCGCCGGAAAAAACTTTCGCACGCGGTGTTGCGGGGGGGCGGGCGATGTTGGTAACGGATGCAAGGTTGGCGTTGCCCATGATGCCATTACTGAGGTTCAACTCAATGCTTTGGCGGCTTGCGTCTTTTGGCAGGACGGTGGTGGCGAGTTGAACGGCAACTTCTTTGTTATGCGCTGGAATTTTGATGTAAACACGAGCCTCCGTCCCGGCGACGTGATTTGTTTTGCGTTCGATCTGGGGTCCCTTGCCATTTTTTTCCGTGTAAAAAGTTTCGGAATAATTCACCGCCTCGTTGGTGCAGATCAGGGAAGCCTGCTGATCGCCGATGCTCCAGAGTCGAAACAGGAGCGCATCGTTGGTGCGGGTCAAGAATGGCATATCCGCCGGACGGTCGGCTGCGAAGGTTCCCTTCTCGGCGTGAGCCAGAAGAAATAAATCCTGATCGCAAGCGGCGATTTCAAAACGGCGCTCGATTGCGGAAAATTCTCCAATGCTACGAAGTATTGGCGTTTCGTGAATGCGAACCGACTTTCCAGAAGGAAGGCCGATTTCGTACATCAGGATGGTTCGACCGTTCATTTCCTTGGTGCTTACTCCCTTAAAATGGGTTCCCGCTGGAATTTTGCTGGTCATCGAACGGTGAATAGTTCCCACCGACCACGGAAAAACTTGCGGCGTTTTCCAAAGGGATTTTCCATCGAAGTCGCACATGAAACGATCCGAGCTGTCATGATACGGCGGTCCAAAAAGATTCAAACCCGGACCACTCCAGACGCCGTGTGTCCGCAACAGCTCCGCGTCAAAAGCCAGATGCAAGTTGGTGCTCAGAGGAATTACGACGCCTCGATTGGCGCCCCGCATTGGGGCACGCCGGAATAATTGATCCGGGGCGTCGTGTTTTGGCACCGGTCTCTCGGTTTTCGTTGCTTTTTTCTTCGCGACAGTTGTTTTCGCCTTGTCGTCGGCGGATAGATGGCAGCAACTCGCGGCCAGCATGGCTGTCACGATGAGCTTGAAGGAAAAACTTCGGATCATTTCGGATGAGTAGACGAGTACGAGGTCTAAATCGTTAAAAATTTCTTGTACGAACAGGGCGCTTCTTAAATTTTGGCAACGCCCCACTGTTTTTGTAGTTGGAGCAGGCGAATAAAACTTTCCTTCGGTGTGTAATCCTTGTGCAACAATCCCCCGTGCGGCCAGAAGTGGCCGCCATAATCGGCAAAGTCCCACCATTGTACAGCGCCGAATTCGGGTTTGCTGTAACAGAGCGTGTATAAACCTTCGAGCCAGTCGGCCTGCATGGTTTCGTTCCACGGCCCGTGCCATCCGGGAACCAGACGTGTTTTGCCCATACTCGCGGCATCGAGTCCGTCAATGGAGTTGCAGCCGATTTCGGTGATAAAGATCGGCTTCTTAAAATCGTCGAAACGACTCAGCATTCGATCGATTTCAAAAAGATCCTGCTGCGGATAATACAATTGCAGGCCGATGACTTCGAACTCCACGCCTGCGCTGATGCAGTCTTTGAGAAAACGATAAGGCGACCAGCGCCGCGAACCATCGTCATTCCTGCGCTTTGCATTTTCCGCCCAGAGACAGCAGTGATTGATCATCCGTTTCACCGTAGGAGAACCTTCACGCGCGGATTTGCAGGCTTCTTTAGTGAGCTCAAGAATTTGCTGGTGTGACAAACGGAAGAGATTCGCTTTGTCGTGCGCTTCATTGATTACCTCAACATAAGGCAAACGACCGTTGTAGCGATTCGTCGTCATCGAAACGATCCGTTTGTATTCAGGAAGAATTTTCTCGTAAGACCAGCTGCGCAACCACTCAGGTGTTGCGCCATTGGTCAGATAGACATAACCGAAACCGCGTGGCGTCAACTTGTGATCGAGAATCCACTGCATGGCTTGATCCATCCGCGTGTAATCGATCCGCTGTTCGACTGGATCTGGTTTCGCGCTCCACGTGTACCAGCTGCCGGTCCCGAAGTTAAACGCTTCGAGGAAATGTTTAACGAAGTTGCCGCCTTCCCAATAGTGCGAGATCGCAGCGCCAAAGAGAAATTCTTTGCGTGGCGCAACGAATTTGGAAATGCGATGGCGGGCGATTGCCAACGCAAGATTTTCGCCAGCGTGCAAGCCGTGGGCCAATGACTCATAAGCCGCCGCAATGCGTGCGGTATCTGGAGTCTCCGGAATCGGACGGGCCGCGGCGGTTAAATGTTGATTAAATTCAGCTGGCGGAGTGATCCCATGCGCGCGTTCCAGTGTTTCGCGGACTCGGCGTAATCGGGTAGCGGCAGCTTCGACAACAAATTCGATGGTGTCGGGTTTCGTATACCCACGATTGTTGTTATCCGCGTAGCAATAGACTTCGCCGAAGCCGGGCACCTTCAATCGGCAGCTTAATTGAATGGGTTCTGATGCGAGCGTGACCCGCGCCCGTCCTTCCGCTGAGGCAATCGATTGAGGCAACGGATCATTGGCCAGGTCACGTGCGTGCAAGGTTGAACGACGGTCCCTCTCAAGCGGCTTTCCGTCGGCTTCATGAAGCAACACACGGATTTGTGGGGCATTTTTGTCAGCGACTTCGGGAGATTTGGAATCTTCTGCTCCCAGGACTTCATTACCTGTTTGACCTGACGATGGAAGCTGGGTGAGACCAAGGCCCGCCGCAGCCAGGGTTGAGCGCTGCAAAAAGGTCCGCCGTGTCAATGGATGGGATTGCTCGGATGACATGCCTTTAAGACTGCGCCTTTCACCACAAAATTCGAGAGAAACGTGACAAGAAAAAATAAGCTAAAATTTTTTTGAGGGATTATTCGTCTATTGAATCGTATGACAGTGCCAACGCCGAACAGGCGTGCTTTTACATTGATCGAGCTGCTGGTAGTCATTGCCATCATTGCGATTCTTGCCGGGATGCTGCTGCCTTCTTTGGGGAAAGCCAAAGAGCGTGGGAACACGATGCGTTGCTTGAATAACGCCAAGCAACTGGGGCTGGCCATGCAGATGTACGGCGATGAGAACGACGGGCTTTTGCCGATGGCGCATGCGATTCACACCTGGACCGAGACCAATCCGCCGGCATGGAGCCGGGTATTATTTCCGTACTTTCAGACGACGAACATTTTAAAATGTCCGTCGATGAGCCAGTTCTACGAAAAGTCGCCCTATAATTATTTCATGGGTTCTCGGGGAGCTTATGTGGAAGCAGGTTATCAGCGCGCGAGTGTGGATTTTCGCAAGATGCAATTCCCCGCGGCCTACGCTTTGTCCGGAGACTGCAATTTTCCGTTCGATGACACAGATGCTGATCCGGACAATTATTCACGGGACACACTCTTTGGTTTCAAATCACCTGCTCACGACCAGCGGGTCAATGTGCTTTTCGGCGACCTGCACGTGAAGGGTTATCAAAAATTTACTCCTGAAGAGATTACGTTTGCCTACGACATGGGCGGAGTGGATTGGGACTTTACGAACTATCCGTGATGCCTCCAAAGCGAGGCGGCGCAAGAAATTATGCAACCAAACAAGCTGCTCTGCCTCCTGTTCGCTGTTCTACCTCTTGGTTTTTTGGTCAAGGCAGAGATGGCGCCGTATCCGCTTGCTAAAATTGTCGCGAACACCAAGACCCATCTCGCCGAGCATTCGATCACGCCTACTGGTTTGAAGAAGGAAGATTATCTCGAAACTATCTCTGGCATCGTCAATTTCTTCCATCATTTCCAGGAGGGAGATGGGCGTATCATCGATCCTTACCTGCAAAAGGAATTTCAATACGCAACGCCGTGTTATGCCTGGGCCGCCGCGTCGCTCGTTGCCGGTGGCAAGGAAACAAATCTCGTGGAGAGCGCGGCGATGGCGCTTGAGAATGCCGTGCATCAACTCGCGGAAAATAAAGCGAACATGCGGCACGGAGATTTTTTTACATTCCCTTGCATGATGGCCTACGAACATTTGCACGAACGCATCCCTGCAGAACGACGTCAGCGAATCGAATTTGATCTTTCAAGGATGGATGCTGAGCAATGTTACAGTGACGTTCTGCGCAAAGGAGACGGGCAGGTTCATAATTGGAATATTGTGGCGATGAGCGGGGAGTTTTTGCGGGCGCAAAACGGATTTACCAACAATGCCTTTATCGAAAAGTATCTGAAGCTTCAGTTTCCTTATTTCACTTCGATGGGGCTTTACCAAGACCCGCATACGCCGATGGCCTACGATCATTTTCCGCGGCACTTCCTCGCGGCGATATTGGAGCGTGGATACAAAGGCGAGCATTTCAACGAGGTCACCGAGTTGATCGATCGCGGTACACAGGCGTCATTGTTGATGCAATCCCCGACCGGAGAGTTGCCGACGGGTGGACGGAGCGCTCAACACCAGTGGAATGAAGCAGAGCAGTGTGTGAGTTACGAAATCTGGGCCAAAAGAAGCAAGCGGAACGGGGATGAAGTTTCCGCACGTGCATTCAAACGTGCCGCTCATTTGGCGTTACAATCGATCCAGCGATGGGTGCGTCCTTCGGGTGAATTGTCCATTGTGAAGAATCACTTTGATCCGGCGAGTCGTCACGGCTTTGAGAACTATTCCTCACATTCGCAATACAACCTGCTTGCGGCATCAATGATGGCGACGGCGTGGACATTTGCCGACGACACGATCTCAGAAGCCGCGTGCCCGGCCGATATGGGTGGGTTTGCTTTCGAAGTTCCAGAATTCCACAAGGTTTTTGCGAATGCTGGCGGCCTTTATGTGGAAATCGATACAGCGGCTTATTCAGATTACAACAGCACGGGTCTGATTCGTGTGCACAAGGCAGGCGTTGAGCCGTTCATTGGGCCGAGCGATGTCCCTCCGGCGCGCGACTATCCCTTGGCAACGGGTGTCGCGTGGAAGGGAACGGATGGATGGGAATCGCTTGCCGGCTGGCCTCGTGAAAAAATCTCGAAGATTGAATTCAAGCCATTGGTGACGGAGACCAACAACGTGAAGTTCTCGATTGCTTATACCCTGGAAGGTGCATCAATCGGATCGCTCACAGAAACGTACGCTCTGAACGGAAAGGAAGTCGATGTGACGACAACGATCAACGGCAAGGCGACGCAGATCAAGGTAAGATTCCCCGCGTTTACTTTCGATGGACGCAGCGCGAGTATCGTCACCGTCAGTAATACTGTTGCGACGGTCACTTTGGGAACTTCCCGTCAAACTTTCTCCGTCGATTCGAAACTCACCACGCCGTTGCATCGTTCCGGGCAATTGATCCCAACACGGAATGGCTTTGTTGAAGCTGTTGAAGGAGAAATGAAAGGCAAGACGGTTCATTATCGTTTGCGACCGGAGCGGTTGCCGGAGAAAACCTTGAAGTAAATCGCACTTCCCACGTCGGAGTTATTTTTGAATAGTCATCTTATGAGTGAACAGCCGTTCAAACTTGTTCGCGTTGCGACACTGAAAAGCGTCGCGGATTTTCGCAATCACCTTGCTTCTCTGAAGCTCGAGTTGCCTTGCGAAGACAAAATTGAAACCGGCACCGCTTCACCCCTTGCCGATCCGATTGCTCAAACCAAAGTGAACGGAAAGACCATTGGTAATCGCATTGCGATCCATCCCATGGAGGGTTGGGACGGCACAACGACGGGCGGCATTACGGATGACATGCAACGTCGCTGGCATCGATTCGGCGAGAGCGGCGCGAAAATGATTTACGGCGGCGAAGCCATGGCGGTGCGCGCGGACGGTCGCGCCAATCCGAATCAGATCATCATCAACGAAGAGAACAAGGCGGGCATCGCGAAACTTCGTGAAACACTCGTGGCGGCCCACAAAGAACGTTACGGCACAACCGACGATCTCGTGATTGGTTTTCAGCTCACGCATTCCGGACGGTTTTGTCGCCCCAACGATAAAAAACGTTGGGAATCCCGCATCGCGTATCGCCATCCGATTCTCGATAAAAAATTTAATGTCACCAGCGATTCCCAGATTTTTTCCGACAGCGATATTGAGCAGCTGATTCAGTGCTATATCTCGGCGGCAAAAATTGCGGCGGATGTCGGCGCGGACTTCGTCGACATCAAACATTGTCACGGGTACCTGTTGCACGAATTTCTCAGCGCGTTTACGCGTCCGGGCAAATACGGCGGCAGCTTTGAAAATCGCACGCGCATCCTTCGCGAAATCATCGAGGGAATCCGCGCGAGCGGAAATAAGATCGACATCGGCGTGCGCCTGAGCGCCTTCGACTTTGTTCCATTTCGTCCGGACCCGGCGAAGTCCCAGCCAGGAAAACTTGGCCCCGGCATTCCGGAAGAGTTCACGGTGCCGTATCCGTACGCGTTTGGGGCAAAACAAAATAATCCTTTGGAATACGATCTCACGGAAACGCATCAGTTCGTAAAACTCTGCGGTGAGCTCGGCGTGAAAATTTTGAACCTCAGCGCCGGCTCACCTTATTACAATCCACATATCCAACGCCCGGCGGCCTATCCTCCCTCGGACGGCTATCAACCCGCGCACGATCCGCTCATTGATGTCGTTCGACAAATTCAGGTCGTGCGGCAATTAAAGCAGCAGGCGCCCGCCGGTTTAATTCTCATCGGCACTGGTTATAGTTATTTGCAGGAATATTTGCCGCATGTTGCGCAGGCCATCGTTCGCGGTGGCTGGACGGATATGGTCGGAATTGGTCGCATGGTTTTGAGTTATCCGACGATTTTTACCGACGCGATGACCACCGGTACACTCACGCCGAAATTGCTCTGTCGCACGTTCAGCGACTGCACCACCGCGCCGCGCAATGGGATGATCAGCGGTTGCTATCCGCTCGATAAACATTACAGCGCGAAGCCGGAGTTTCAGAAATTGAAAGAAGTGAAGAAGGCGGTTGGAGCTTAGAAGAGAAGATTGGCGGCAGCGGCGTTGGAGTCACTGCGATTTAGTTTACGACGGAGCGCGGGTGTGTCGCAGACCACCCGCAGCGCATTGGCCGCCGAAGATTTCAGGAAACTCGCAGGGTCTACTCGTTTCGAATGTGCTGCGCCTGGTCTGCGATACGGGCGCGCTCCGATTTGCGGATGGCGCCCGTCGTGTCGATTATTTCGTTGCAAAAAGAAACCGGACCAGTGCCATGCCAAAGGCGAAGAGGAAACCGTAGCCGAAGCGATCTAAACGAACCAACTCCTGACCTTTTCGTCGACGAATCGCGCCGACGACCATCATTGATAGCCCAGCGAGCACAGGGGTAAGAAATAGATTAAGCATCCGCCACTCCGGTTTGTGCAAACGTGCGTGGTCGAAGAAGACAAGGCTAATAGCGCCGACAATATTCCCCAGCAGGAAATATCCCAATGAGGCGAGCCATGGATTACGCACTTGCCTCCGTTTAAAGACTTCGGCCAGTGATTGAGCTCCCAGCTCGCACGCCACTTCGGCCATGATTTGAAGAAACAGCTCGAAGAAGAAACCGAGAATCAACTCGAGCAGTGCTTCCATGGCCTAAGTGTTTAACTTCGAATTTGCCCCGTCCCGATCCCGAGCCATTTGTAAGTTGTCAGTTCGTCCAATCCCATCGGGCCTCGTGCGCCGATCTTGTCGGTGCTGATGCCGATTTCGGCGCCCATGCCGAATTCACCACCGTCGGTGAAGCGTGTGGACGCATTCCAATAAACGGCAGCGGAGTCGACTTCCGCGAGGAACTGTTTCGCCTTCTGCTCGTTCTTCGTAATGATGCTGTCGGAGTGCGCGGAGCCGTAATGATTGATATGATCGATCGCGGCTTTGACATCATCGACCACACGAACGTTGAGGATGTAATCGTTATATTCGGTGAAATAATCCGCATCCGTCGCGGCTTTTAATTTCGCGTTGCTCGATTCGAGAATCTCGCAGGTCGCTGGATCGCCTCGGAGTTCGACGCTCTTTTCGAACAGACGATCAGCCACTGTGGTGAGAAATTTCTGCGCCACAGATCTATTCACCAACAGAGTCTCCGCCGCATTGCAAACCGCCGGACGCTGACACTTGGCGTTCATCACAATCTCCTCCGCCATTTTTAAGTCGGCTTCGGCGTCGACATAAACGTGGCAGACACCTTTGTAATGTTTGATGACCGGAACCTTCGAGCATTCCGCCACGGCGCGAATCAAACTTTCGCCACCGCGAGGCATGCAGAGATCAACGTATTGGGTCAGCGACAACAGTACCGGAATCGCCTCACGATCCGTCGTCGGAACAACCTGGATTGCGTGCTGAGGAAAATTAGGGAGCTGCTTCTTCGCCGCGGAAACCATCACATCGGCAATCAGCATGTTCGAATGAATTGCTTCCTTGCCCCCGCGCAGAATGGTGGCATTGCCGGACTTGAAACAAAGACTCGCGGCATCGGCGGTCACGTTCGGGCGTGATTCGTAAATGATCACGACGACACCGATCGGAGTGGAAATCTTTTGGAGCTTAAGTCCGTTCGGGCGGACTCGTTCGTCGAGCTTTTTCCCGACTGGATCAGGCAACGCCGCCACTTCGCGGAGGCCTTTGGCCATTCCGGCGATCCGTTTATCGTCGAGTTTCAAGCGGTCGAGCATGGCGCTGGACAGACCCATCTTCGCACCGGCTTCCATGTCCTTCGCATTGGCGGCTTTCAAGGCGTCGGCGCTTTTTTCCAGCGCGTCAGCCATGGCGAACAGGCAATTATTCTTCTCCGCGGTGGTCAATTGAGCCAGTTCGCGAGAAGCATTCTTAGCCTGACGCGCCAATTGCGTCATCTGTTCCTGCAAAGTCATGGCATGAAAGTAAGGGAAAACGGCGATTTGGAAAGGGTTTTTGGCTTTCTTTGCTCCTGAACGTGCCGAGCCGGATTGCCCATGTGGAAACAAAGCCGTGAAGGTGACCAGGATTCCAATGCGCGAATCCTGCCTCGTGCCAGCGAAGCGCGGAAAGAGAGCTGCAGACAGGGAGTGCTTATAAAATGGTTCCT
>CBHTTJ010000111.1:0-19634 GCA_966095605.1 uncultured bacterium
AAAATGAAAATTTGCGCTCAGAACGGTTTTCCAGGTCTCGGAAAATGAAAATTTGCGCTCAGAACGGTTTGAAAATGGAAGGAATGAGAGTGGTAAGATTCCAACTACTTAAAAAGCAGAGACTTAGATGGAATTTATTAACTGAAGGTTCTTCCAAGGGGGGCGTCATTCAATTTGGAAAATTCTCTCCCCGTCCACTAACAGACGAGGGAGTTTTGGCGGACGGGAACCTCAATCCCGCGCCAACCCTGTTTTCGAGGGACATCCAAAATCCGTCCTGGGACTCGAGGAGAGCCAATCAGCCGTTCCTTTTCATTCCGTTTGACGATTTACATGGGCTTGTTTTTTTCTTATTGCGTAAAGTCTGACAGAAGCTATTTTTACCGGCTCGTTAAAACATGAACAGCGATCTTCAAAAACAGGCTCTGGCGAAAGTCGGCAACCCGAACGTCCTGGTAAACATCATTTCCCGTCGTGTCCGTCAATTGACCTCTAACGGAGCGCATAGCCGCCCCTTCATTGCTGAGACCGCCGGTCTGGGTGCCGCAGATATCGCCCTCATTGAATTGATCGAAGATAAAATCGGCTTTGAAATGCTGGAATTGCCGGAAGGCGCTGATCAAGCAGGTGATGAAACGACTGCGCGCAAGAAACGCAAGAAGAGCTAATCAATCCAGTTCTGTAATTTTTCATCAGCCAGAAGGTTCCCTTCTGGCTGATTTTGTTTATGTTTAGCGCGAAGGCGCATGTCTGAAATCGTCCACAATTCCAAAGCACGCCGCGATTACCATATCCTCGAGACTTTCGAGGCCGGGATCGTCTTGCACGGAACCGAAGTGAAGGCCTTGCGGGCGGGGCGGGGACAGATCAGCGATGCTTTTGCGCGGGTGGAAAAGGACGAGGTGTGGCTTTACAACGCTCACATCGATGAATATGCCTACGGCAATCTTCAGAACCATCAGCCCAAGGCTCCCCGAAAGCTGCTCCTGCACCGCAAGGAGATTGAAAAACTATTCAGTCTGGCCGCAGTGAAAGGCAATGCGCTGGTTCCCCTTTCGTTCTACTGGAAAAACAACAAAGTCAAAGTGGCGCTGGGGGTGGGCAAAGGTAAGGTGCAGTTCGATAAGCGTGAAGATATCAAGAAAAGAGACTCGGATCGCGAGATGAAGCGTGCTACGATGCACCAGGCTAAAGGTAAATAATATATGCGTGTTGTCGGTTATGTGGTTTTGGTCCTGATGTTGGTTTTGGAAGCATCAGGCAAGGATGCGTCGTCTCCCACCCCAAAAGCCGAGCGCCCGACGACCTGGGCACTGAAGATCGAGAAAGACGGGTTGAAAAATTTCCACTCACTTTCCACGAATTTCTATCGAGGCGCGCAACCTTCCAAAGAAGGGATGAAGATTTTGCAGGAAATGGGAATCAAAACCGTGGTAAACCTTCGCGGCTTCCATTCAGACAAACGGAAAATCGGCAAGCTGGAGTTAAGCGGGGAACATTTTCGTTTTAATACGTGGCATGCCGAAGACGAGGACGTGGTTTCTTTCCTGAAAGTGGTGACCGATACCAATCGCTGGCCGGTCTTTGTCCATTGTTTACACGGTTCGGATCGCACGGGAATGATGTGTGCGATGTATCGCATGGCGGTCTCCGACTGGACGCGTGAAGAGGCGATACGTGAAATGACCGAAGGCGGCTATGGATTCCATCCGGAGTGGCAAAACCTGATCGCTTACCTGAAGAAGGTGGACATCGATCGAATCCGCAAAGCCGCTGGAATTGAAAAGCCTTCCACAGACCGTTCGGCAAAATAAAAAAGGCGAGGTCTTACGACCTCGCCTTGGTGAAAGTAACGGCGGGATTAAGCTTTAGCGGCTTGATCCTTCTTCCAGGTGCGCTTCGGGGCTTTAACAACGAGGCCCTTCTTCAATGCAGCCGCAGTAACGCGGATGTAGCGAACTTCGCCATTGATAACGGCTTTGACGCGTTGGAGGTTCGGCAGGAAGCGACGCTTGGTGATAGCGGTGACGTGAGTACCGATACCGCCCTTTTTCTTCGCTTTACCACTGCGCCAGATGTGACTGCCCTTGATAGGGCCTGTTCCGGTCAATTCGCAAATTCGTGCCATAAATTGTCTTTCTTCTAAAAAGGACTGGTGAAATTAGCGATCTGAAGCCAAAGCGCAAGTATTATTTCGCGCTTTCTCAGGGACAGGACCACCTTTGTTTTACGATTGGGTGCGGCTCGCTGACAAATCATTTACGTAAGAGACCTGAATCCAACGCTCGTCCAGACACAAAAGACTGACTGAAGCAGGGCTGATTTCGACTCGCAGGAAGAAATCCAATGGGATACCGAGAAAATAGCAGATCACCGTCCGAATCGGGTCGCCGTGTGAGAAGAGAGTGAGGTTCTGATTCGGGTGTGATTTGTGCAGCCGTTCAATTTCCCCAATCATTCGGGTTTGGATTTCCAGCATCGTCTCCCCGCCTGGCACACGAGTGATGCTGCGATGAGAAACCCAGCGTTCCCATTCTGGTTCTGCTTTCAATTCGTCCACGGGGCGGCCGGTCCATTGTCCGTAATCAATCTCCACGACGGAAGGAAGGATCTCTACATTCAGATTGGAATGTTCGGCGAACGGAGCTGCGGTTTCGCGGCAGCGTTCGAGCGGGCTGCTAAAGATTTTGTGGATGTTTTCATCGGCAAGGCGAGGGACGAGACGTTTCGCCTGGGTCTGGCCTTCGGCATTGAGATGTACACCCGGCATGCGTCCGGCAATCCGTTTCCCGATGAAGTCATTCATTCCGTGCCGCACGAGAAAAATTTTCGTCATAACGATGCGGATTCAAAATACTCCGATGACGAATCTAAAAAAGTTTGTTTTTTAACCTTTTTAAGCCAAAGTGAAGGCGCTTCCGGCGCTGCACTCGTAGCTCAATTGGATAGAGCTTCTGACTTCGGATCAGAAGGTTACAGGTTCAACTCCTGTCGAGTGCACCATTTTCGACCGATTCGTTTCCGCATGAAACTTCGTGAAATTCGCGGATTCCCTTTTTACAATCAGTGATCATGTCTGTGGCTGCGTATATTTTGTTGGGGTTCGCCCTGGGAAGCATTGTTGGATGGTTGGTGACAATGGCATTCTTTCGCCGACCGGCGGGTTCGTTCAATGACAGTGGCCTCGAGAACGAATTGCGCAATCAACTGAAGCAGCGCGAAAAAGAACTAAATGAGGCGCGGGAGCAGGCGGCCGCGACGTCCAGGGAATTGGCAACGGCCCATGCAAATTGTTGTGCTGCCGAAAAGTTCTTGGCGGAGCAAAAACAACTTCATGAGAAGGCGCTGGCTGATGCTCGGCTGGCCCAGGAAAAAGCCATCCACGATTTGCGCGAAGCTTTCAAGGCGTTAAGCGCAGATGCGCTGAAGCAGACCCAGCCCCAATTTCTTCAACTGGCAAATGAGACGCTGTCGAAATTCCAGGAAGCCGCGAAAGGGGATTTGGACAAACGCCAGGAATCCATCAAAACGCTGGTCGAACCTTTGAAGCAACAATTGGAAACTTACCAGAAGCGGCTGCAGCAAAGTGAAACCAGCCAGTCGGCGACCCTTGGCGAAGTCAAAAAGCAACTCGAGAGTCTGGCGCAAAACAGCCAGACGTTATCTTCGGAAACTTTACAACTCCGGAAGGTGCTGAGTTCAAATCAGGCTCGGGGACGTTGGGGAGAGGAAACGCTTCGGCGCGTTGTGGAAGGCGCCGGGATGAGTGCTCATTGTGATTTTAGCGAACAGACACAATCGGGAGAAAGCAAGCCCGACTTGATTGTCCGTTTGCCTGGCGATCGCCTCATCATTGTCGATGCCAAAGTTCCCGACCTTGACTTTCTTCAGGCGTTGGATGCGGCGGACGCGACCAAAAGAGCCGAGGCCCTGGCAGAACACGCAACGAAATTAAAGGCGACGATCAAAAGTTTGGCGGATCGTAATTATCCGAGGCAATTCGCCAACGCCCTGGATTACGTGGTTCTGTTTGTCCCTGCGGAATCTTTGTTTAGCGCGGCGCTCGAAGGAGATCGCGACTTAATTATTTGGGCGGCCCAAAGGCAGATCATGTTGGCGACCCCGGCGTCGTTAATTGCATTATTGCGTTCTGTCAGCATGAGCTGGCAGCAACACGCTCAAACGGAAAATGCCCGGGAAATTGCCGCGGCGGCGCAGGAACTTTTTTCACGGGTAGTAAAATTTACGGAGCATTTCGAGCGCATTCGCGTGAACCTCCAGAAAACGAACGAAGCATTCAACGATGCCGTTGGCAGTTACGATCGGATGGTGCGTCCAAGCGGTGAGAAGCTGGTGAAATTAGGCGGAACCGTCCCGGGCAAAGAATTGGCGGATGTTCCTCCGACGGATGGAAACCTGCGTCTACCGTATTAAGCCGCCAGCTTCGTGCACGGCATCAGGTTCAAACGGAACCAATAAGCGCAGATGTTCTGCGTCAACGTCATCAGATCATCGAAAGCCGTTGGTTTGACCAGGTATGAGTTGGCCCTGAGATCATAAGCTTTGAGCACATCACGTTGCTGGCGTGAAGAACTGAGGAGAACCGTTGGAATGCGCTTCAAAGCCTCGTTTGTTTTCACAAATTCCAGGACCTCGAATCCATTACGTTGGGGCATCTTCAAATCCAAAAGCAAAAGATCCGGCAGAGGATAACGGGAGCGATCCGAATAGACATGGCTTCCCTTCAGATAATCAATAACCTCCTGACCGTTTCGAAGCACGGTCATGGTGACCCGTTCGCCGGTTTTCCTGAACGCGCGTTGCATCAACAACGCATCGTTCTCATCATCTTCTGCAAGCAAGATATGCATGAGGCGTATCTGAACGTAAACAGCCCTACTAAAGTCGGACCACAATATCAAGGGAATAGTAGGGGATACTCTGATAGACGTATCATCGTGGCGGTATCGGGGGGGAGGAAGCATGACCTGTCTTACGGAGGAAATCGTGTTCTTGCTGGAAAGGAACGGCTGAATTAAAGTCACTGCACTTTCGTTTATAACCTATGAATTGGCTGACTTTTTCGCTCATGACCGTTGTTTCGTGGGGTTTGTATGGAATTTTCCTGCACACCGGCCAATTGGCGATGGCTGATAAAGCCAATGCTTTATACAAATCTTTCCTCTTTGTGGGGCTGGCCTATTTCTTAACCGCTGTGATTGCTCCCATGGGTATGCTTATGGTGCGAGGCGCGGAATGGAAGTTTCCGCCAGCGGCCATGGGATGGTCCCTCCTTGCAGGGATTGTCGGGGCGTTGGGGGCGTTTTGTGTGTTGCTGGCTTTTGGAAGTCCCGGAACGCCCGGACCAGGCGTGGTCATGTCCATTGTTTTTGCTGGCGCTCCCGTCATTAACGCGGTGGTGAACATTATTTTGCATCCTCCTCAAGGTGGGGTGGGAACAATAAAGCCGCAGTTCTATATTGGAATTGCGTTGGCTGCTCTCGGCGGATTTATGGTGACCTATTTCAAGCCGCCTCCGCCAAAGCCAGCTGCTCCAGCGGTCCAGGCATCAACAAACCCTGCGAAATAACCGAGGGACACTTGGCCACCCGCAGCGAGATCCTTTCAAGCCAACTGGCTGAGTTGCGTCGACTGCTCAGCGCATTGCTTCCGGCCAACGCCTTCTACGCGAAGAAATATTCGCGTCTTCCAACAACCGATATCACTCGCCTCGAAGATTTCGCCCGGTTCCCTTTCACCACAAAAGAGGAACTTGTCGCGGATCAACAATCCGTTCCGCCCTTTGGCACCAATCTGACTTTCCCGTTGGATTGTTACACACGCTTGCATCAAACGAGCGGGACACGAGGGCAGCCGTTGCGTTGGCTGGACACGCCGGAGAGTTGGAATTGGATGGTGGAGAATTGGAGAAAGATTTTTGTGGCGGCCGGTGCGAAAGCGACGGACCGCATCTATTTTGCTTTTTCCTTCGGGCCATTCATCGGTTTTTGGCTCGCATTCGAAGCGGCACAAAAATTGGGGGCGCTCTGTATCCCAGCAGGTGGTCTAAGCAGTGAGGCGCGCTTACGAGGCATTTTGGACAACGAAGCGACCATTCTCTGCTGCACTCCAACGTATGCGCTTCGCCTCGGGGAAGTCGCGGTACAACAGGGGCTGGATTTGCAAAAATGTAGAATCAAAACCCTGATTGTTGCTGGTGAACCGGGTGGAAGTATTCCTGCCACACGCGACGCGATTACGAGACTTTGGAACGGAGCGCGTGTTTTCGATCACCACGGGATGACTGAAACGGGGCCAGTCACCTACGAGTGTTCTGCCCAACCCGGAATCCTGCACGTCATCGAATCGGCTTACATTGCCGAGATCATCACTCGCGATGGAGACGCAGTGCCCAAAAGCGAGACCGGGGAGCTTGTTTTAACTACCCTGGGCCGGACAGGGTCTCCTTTGCTCCGCTATCGAACAGGCGACCTCGTAAAGGCGAGACCTGAAGAACGTTGCCAATGCGGCACCTTCGACCTGGCGTTGGAAGGAGGGATCCTTGGTCGCGTCGATGATATGGTAATTATTCGCGGCGTGAACATTTACCCGAGCGCCATCGAAGAAATTGTCCGAAGCTGCCCGGGCGTCGCTGAATTTCGCGTTCACGTAAATAGAGCCAGCGCGCTTCCAGAAATTAAAGTCGTTATCGAACCGGGCAACGCCGTGACCGACGTCGAGCAGCTTTCAAAGAAACTGGAAAGGCTCTTTTCTAATGCCTTTAGCCTTCGAATTTCGGTTGAGGCCGCTATGCCTGGAACCTTGCCGCGCTTTGAGATGAAAGCGAAACGTTGGATTGAACAAGCAAACTAGGGCAATGCTCATTACTGCTTCGCCACCTTCTCGTTTAGTCCAGCCAGGATTGGATCCAAGGCGGCCTTCCACTTTGCGTAGCCCGCGGCATTTGGATGTAACAAGTCTGGGAATTCCTCGGCTTTTGCATTTCCCTCGGCATCCGCAAAAATGCTCCAGGTGTCGCACCGGATAAATTGAGTATCGCCTTTGATGAGTTCGTCAACCAGGCGGTTAAGTCTTTGCAGTTTGTCTGTGGGGCGGGACATTTTGGTAGAACTTGGCATGACCTTACAGACGATTACCGGCATCTTCGCATTATACTTTTTGAGCATCGCAAAAATCGTCTTCAGATTTTCGGCAGCTTCTTCAGGCGTCGCTCCAAGTCCGATGTCATTGGTGCCAATCAATAACACCACGGCCTCTGGATCAAGATCGAGGACATCCTCTTTTAGCCTGTACCAGACCCCGCGAGTCGTATCACCTCCGATTCCCCGATTTGCTACTTTGAAATGCGGAAAATCCCTCGC
This sequence comes from uncultured bacterium, assembly GCA_966095605.1. Classification (GTDB taxonomy): domain Bacteria; phylum Verrucomicrobiota; class Verrucomicrobiia; order Limisphaerales; family JACDHS01; genus CBHWET01. The sequence goes on from CBHTTJ010000111.1 coordinate 7,383, forward strand.
CAAGGTACCCCAGTCCTGTGTGATTGAATCCCCCAGAAAAACAATAGCGTTCGTTTCTCTTTGACGGATGTTCGAGAACTTGGTCCGACGAATCGCCCACGCGGCTCTGAACCAATCGGCATCAGCAATTTTGCCTTTGCCGGGAAAATTTTCGATCCCGGGCCACCGCGAAACCGCTGGGGGCTCCACTTTCTTTTCTACGACGGGCTCCTCGGCCTGGGCTGTCCAGGTTAGAAAGGCACAAAGAACCTGTAGCAAGAAGTTAAACTGTTTCATGAGGCGAGCTTTGCTCACAGCCCGGCTTCTGCCAATCGTTTTCCTTTCTCCAAAAAACAGCTTTCTCCGATTAGACAACTTTTACCGAACAGGCTATATTGTATCAGGGTAAAGAAGGTTTGGTTTGTGAAGGTTTGAAGGTGAATTGGAAAAGGTAACAAGGTTTAAGGATTGCGCTCTTCACTGGAACCGCAACGACCTCGAAAGAGGTAAAAAGCGAAAAGGATTAACCTCCGTAGCTCCAGCTAAGAGCGCCATTTTTTGTACCCACAGCTACGAAGATTTCGGATTTGGTTGTTGCCACCGTTGACGGTAATTGCGCGTTGTGTGAATCTCCGCCTTACATTTCCAAATTGTGCAAATTCGAAAAGCTGTCATTACGGCCGCCGGAAAAAATCAGCGCACGTTGCCGCTTCAAACGCTGGTTGACCGGGACGGCGTTACTAAAACCGCGTTGACCATCATCGTTGAGGAAATTCTTCGCGCAGGTGTGGAGGAAATTTGCATTGTGATTTGTCCCGGGGACGAGGCCGCCTATCGAGTTGCCGCCGGAAATCACGCAAGCCGATTACAATTTGTTGAACAAGCTACCCCATTAGGTTATGGCCACGCTATTCAGTGTGCCAAAGATTTCACCGGACGCGATGCCTTTCTCCTTTTAGTGGGTGACCATTTATATCTTTCTCACGGAGAAAGAAGTTGCGCAGCACAATTGGTTGAGGTGGCCAGTGCCGAATCCAGTGCTGTCTCAGCAGTGCAGGCTACCCATGAGAGCAAATTGCCTTTTTACGGCACCGTGGGCGGACGTCTTGTGAGCGGACGCCAGCGTCTCTATGAAGTTGAAAACCTGGTGGAGAAACCGACACCTACAGAAGCGGAACAAAAATTAATCGTGCCTGGTCTGCGGGCCGGAAATTATCTCTGTTTCTTCGGTATGCACGTCTTAACACCAACGGTGATGGATATTCTCTCTGAATTGGTCATTCAAACCGGACACAAAGGGTCCGTTCAGCTGACCACGGCCCTGCAACAAATGCGCGCAAAAGAACGATATCTTGCCTTGGAACTCCAGGGGCGTCGCTACGATATTGGCGTAAAATATGGTTTGTTAATCGCACAACTCGCTTTGGCGTTCGATGGTAAAGACCGCGATGAAGTGCTGGCCAACCTTGTCGAATTGCTGGCTTTGCGCGGCAAATAATCTACATGGCTGGAAAATTAGTCCAAATTATTACAGCGGCAGACGCGTTGATACGCGACCAATCCCTGGACGCCTTTTGTCGGGCAGCGTCGCTGAAAGAGTTATTGCTTGAATGCGAACACTTGGAGGATTTCCGTAGGAACAGCGAGAATTTGTACGAACGTGTTAGAGCACTTTTTTTCCTGTACGCCATCCAACGTTTTCATCTTCCGCAAAAACTTCCTCAGGCTACCGGTCAAAAAAATTTGATTCCTTTTCGGGGTTACGAGCATTTGTTGCAACGACGCTTCGAGGAGGCCATCCAGTTGTTTCTCGCTGAGCAGCAGGCAAACGGACCGACCGATGCGATTTCCAGCGCTCTTGGATCGGCGTATTATAAACTGGGTATTCAAACGTTGGCCGATCAGGTCCGTCGTAGTGTCCGATCCGTACGCGGCAATCAGTGGATGTTTCGCATGGGACATCCGGCCGACCAGCCGTTGAGAATTCGACCGGAGTTATTGGTTCACGCCAGCGACGGCAGCTATCTGGTTTTGCGCGAACGTACCCCGGTGCGAATGGACCTGACGCATAGCGCGTGGAGCGACATATTTTTTCTCGGCATGGATTTCCCGGAGGGAGCCAAAGTGCTGAATATTTCCGTTGATTTAGGTGTGCATGGACGGGACGCTGCGCCAAAACCACCTGTAGAGGCTTTTCTGCGCGTTATTGACGAGCCATTGCTTCGTTTGACAAGCATTGATTTGGGTGTGACGGCGGACATCAGGAATCTTTCCGAGGTATTTGATTTTGCTAAAGATTATCTCGGATTGTTGAAAGCAGCGATCATTGCTTCTGGCATTGTACCGCCAGGGATTGAAGGGTCGGGAAAAAATCTCGCTGATTTGTTGAGTACGCTCGTCGGGCCTGGGCGCGGTTTGGAAATTGTCAGTAACGTTAATAATATTCCAAAAGGATCGCGTCTTGCCGTTTCCACTAACCTTCTCGCTGCCCTGATTTCCGTCTGTATGCGTGCGTCCGGGCAAGCGCGCTCATTAGAAGGACAGTTGGAGGAGAGCGAGCGCAAACTCGTTCTTGCGCGAGCAATTTTAGGCGAATGGCTTGGAGGTTCAGGCGGCGGGTGGCAGGACTCGGGAGGAGTTTGGCCAGGAATTAAATTGATTCAAGGGGCGTTGTCCCAGGGGGGTGATCCCGAATCGGGCATCAGCCGCGGCCGCCTGATGCCGGCACATAAAGTTTTTGACGACAAGGAAATTTCCCGCGTTGTGCGTGAACACCTGCAGGAGTCGTTGGTGCTTGTTCACGGCGGAATGGCGCAGAACGTGGGGCCAATTCTTGAGATGGTGACAGAAAAATATCTTCTACGCTCAGAAGCTGAATGGAAAGGGCGGCAGGAGGCTCTGGGAATTCTGGATGAAATACTCGTTGGTTTGCGGGCGGACGATATCTCCGCCGTTGGCGCAGCTACGACGAAAAATTTCTTCGGTCCGATTCAAACCATCATTCCCTGGGCGAGTAACTTTTACACCGAGACTTTAATCCGAAAAGTTCAGAATGAATTTGGGAAAAATTTCTGGGGGTTCTGGATGCTGGGTGGGATGTCCGGCGGCGGCATGGGATTTATTTTTGCACCGGAGAAAAGAGCCGAAGCGCAAGTGAGGTTGCAGGCGATTATGTCTGAAACCAAGCGTGAATTGCAAAACGCTCTTCCCTTCGCCATGGAGCCGGTTGTCTATGATTTTTCCATCAATGAAAACGGGACAATCGCCGACCTGCTGTCAGGCGAGAACGCTTTGTTGCCACAAAGTTACTATGCCTTGACGACGCCCGGTCTTTTGAGGATCGATCCGAGGGAATTGTCGGTCCAACGACGGTTGGAGTTGGATAAATTTGCAAATGCCTGCCGCACAAAACCCGAGCTGCGTGGTGCCGTTCAAAACCTCTTTGATCGATTGCTCCCACGTCTGGAAAAGAAGCAAGAGAAAGAACAAACGCTGACTGAGTTGCTGGAGGAGAATGGCTTTGACCGATCGCAACACGAACAAATCCGAGTCGACTTGCGCGATGGCCGTATCGGTCTGGCGCAAAATCGGCTGCCTGCAGCCAGCAGCATCCAGGACGTTTTACCTGAAGATGTATGTGATGCTTTAGGAAAGCTACCGCCGAAATACGAGCAAGTCGGCCGGGATGCGCTCGCGAGCGGTGAGGTTGCAGTCGTGACGCTGGCCGCAGGTGCAGGGTCGCGTTGGACACAGGGCGCCGGTGTGGTTAAAGCGCTACATCCATTCTGCAAGCTCGCGAAAAAACATCGCAACTTCGTCGAAACGCATCTGGCAAAGAGTCGAAAAACCAATCGCGAGTGCGGGGGCAAATTGCCACATATTTTTACCACGAGTTATCTAACCCACGACGCGATTGCAAACTATCTGGAACGGGAAAATCGTTACGATTATTCCGGGCCAGTTGAATTATCGCCGGGACGGGCAATCGGATTGCGCATGATTCCCATGGAGAGGGATCTTCGGTTCGCATGGGAAGAAATGCCCCAACAATTGCTCGATGCGCAGGCTCAGAAAGTTCGGGACAGCTTGCATGCTGCCCTTATCGGTTGGGCCAAGGCCGCTGGCGAAGGAAGTGACTATACGGATAATGTTCCAAGCCAATGTCTGCACCCGGTTGGCCACTGGTATGAAGTCGCAAATCTTTTGCGCAATGGGGTGCTTCAAAAGCTATTGCGTGAACGTCCCCGGCTGAAACATTTATTGCTGCACAATATTGATACGCTGGGAGCAAATGTGGATCCTGCGATGCTGGGCCTACATATTAGTGAAGATGCCTGTCTTTCCTTTGAGGTGATTTCCCGTCGCATTGATGATCGCGGGGGTGGTTTGGCTCGCGTGAACGGACGTGTTCGGTTGGTGGAAGGTCTTGCGATGCCACGTGAAGAAGACGAGTTCCATTTGTCTTACTACAATTCGATGACGACCTGGATCAACATTCAGAAATTGCTCGGGCTTTTCAAATTGGACTCGTCCGATTTGGCAGACGGAGGGAAAGTTTCCGCCGCCATCCGGAATTTCGCGGCGAAAATGCCGACTTACATCACCGTAAAGGATGTGAAGAAACGTTGGGGCCATGGCCAGGAAGATGTTTTTCCGGTGGCGCAATTTGAAAAACTTTGGGGCGATATGACAGCTTTGGCCGAAGTGAGTTGCAAATTTTTCGTGGTCCCGCGCGCACGTGGGCAGCAGCTCAAAGATCAGGCTCAGCTGGACGGTTGGTTACGGGACGGATCTGCCAAATATGTGGAATCACTGTGCGAATGGAGTTAAGGAAGGCGGGAGATTTGTTCGTCCGAGCACAAATTCCCAAGTAACTGTGTAACGGTATTTGTCTGTCCAGGAAGGATCAGTTCAGGTTCCACTTCATTTAAAGGTTGGAGGACAAACTTTCTCTGATGAGCACGCGGATGAGGGAGGATCAATTCCGGGGTGACCCGCGTTTCCGCGCCAAAGGTGATTAAATCCAAATCCAACGGGCGTGGCTCATTGAGGATTTTTTTCTGCTGACGTCCGAATTCTTTCTCGAGCTGTTGCAGCTTCCTTAAAAGTGTTTCGGGAGTTTCCTGCTGGGGGGGAACCAGAATGGCAATCGCGTTTACAAAGAGTGGAGAGCCTGGAGGACAGTCAACAGGAGTTGTTTGCCACAATGAAGAGCGGCGAACGGGTTCTTTGGAAAAATTCTGCAGGCGTTCGATTGCCTGCAGAATAACTTCCCTGGAATTTCCGAGATTCGAGCCAAGAGCAATAACGGTGAAAGGCACCTTTGCTTTTTGGCCACTACTGTTCATCTCATTTTAATCCTAGCACATCCTGCATATTATAAATGCCAGGAGTCTTTCCAACAATCCATTGGGCTGCGCGAAGGGCACCGTTGGCAAACGTTTCGCGGCTGGATGCTTTATGGGTCAATTCCACGCGCTCCCCGATGTTTGCAAAAATTACGGTATGATCACCGACAACGTCGCCACCACGGACAGCATGCATGCCGATTTCAGCGCGCGTCCGCTCGCCGACAACGCCTTCCCGTCCGTGGCGAATAACTTTGCTGAGTTGTTCGTTGCGAACTTCTGCGAGAATTTCCGCAAGGGTGCTGGCAGTGCCGCTGGGGGCATCTTTCTTGAGGCGGTGATGCATTTCCACAACTTCGAGGTCGAAATCCGGACCAAGGATTTCAGTGGCTTTGCGGGTCAACCAGAAAAGCGTGTTGACCCCGGTGGAAAAATTCGAAGCCCAGACTATGGGAACTTTCGCTTTGAATTGGGTGATCTGTGCTTTTTGGGAATCGGTGTGCCCCGTTGTGCCGATTACCAGGGCTTTGTTATGTTTCGCGCATTCTTCAACGAACCCGGCGGTGGCATCGTGATAACTGAAGTCTATTACCGCGTCGCACTTTTGGATGACGGTGCGAATGTGGTCACCGGAGCCAATCTTCCCAACGACTTCGATTTGTGGGATACGCGAGGCACAGGTTAAAAGCATCTGGCCCATGCGACCTTTTGCTCCAGTAATAATAACTTTTGTCATAAATGTTTGCTTCCAATGAAGCGAACGGGCGTGGAGTGGCGCCCATCGCGCCTTTATTATTTTGCTAAAACGGCCTGCAAAGCGTCCGCGTACGCGCCGCCGATTTCGTCCGGCCGCGAAATGGAGATTTTTAAATTCCGGAGGATACCGTCCTTTAGTCCATAAATGACGCCATGCACTGTTAGCTGATGCCCGCGGGACCAGGCGTCCTGCACGACGGTAGTCTGGGCGACGTTTACCACTTGCTCAATGACATTCAGTTCACACAGCAAATTGGCTCGAGCTGTCTCATCTTTTAACTCTTCAAGGTGAGCCCGATGTTTGTGGCAAGCGTCCTGGACGTGACGGAGCCAATTATCAATCAGGCCGAACTTCAGATTTTTGAGGGCCGCGATGACGCCGCCGCAGCCATAATGGCCGCAAACGAGGATGTGTTTCACTTTCAACACGTCCACGGCGTATTGCATGACTGAAAGACAATTCAGGTCCGAGTGAACCACGACGTTGGCGACATTGCGGTGAACGAAGAGTTCCCCCGGGAGAAGGTTTACAATTTCATTCGCGGGAACGCGGCTGTCTGAACAGCCGATCCAGAGGTACTCCGGGGACTGCTGTCTCGAGAGCTTTTTGAAAAAGTCCGGGTCCCTGGCGACAATACTTTTCGCCCAGGCCTTATTGCTTTCGAAAAGATGATTAAGATCGTGCACGGGTTATTTAGACAATCCACACGTTTTCAAGCTTGCGCGCAAAACCTCACGGTTTTTTGCGCTCATGGCAACGAGTGGCAAACGATATTCTTCTTCAATTCGGCCCAGCATGGCGAGAGCGGCTTTTACTGGAATCGGATTTGTTTCAATGAACAAATCTTTGAAGAGTGGATAAAATTTTTGATGAATTTTAAGAGCAGCTTCTGTTTTGCCGGCGGCGAAAAGATTCACCATCTGAGAAACTTCCCTGGGAATGATGTTCGAAGCGACACTGATGACGCCATTCGCGCCGACGGACATGAACGGCAGGGTCAAAGAATCATCACCGCTAAAAATTGAGAAATTGGGTCCGAGCGCCGCGCGCAATTGGCTGACACGATCAGGGGTGCCGCCCGCTTCCTTCATTCCAACAATATTTTTGCATTCGCGTGCGAGTCTCACCGTCGTATCGATGGAAATATCGACACCGCAGCGACCGGGAATACTATAAAGGATGATGGGCAACTTTGTCGCGCGGGCGATGGCGCGAAAATGTTGAAAGAGACCTTCCTGTGTCGGCTTGTTATAATAAGGCGCGACTTGCAAGGAAGCGTCGACTCCACAACGTTCGGCTTGTTGCGTCAGGTAAATCGCTTCTTCGGTGGCATTGCCGCCGGTGCCCGCCATGACTTTTATTTTTTTCTTCGCAAAACGGACGGACAGATTTACGAGGTGAACGTGTTCTTCAAAATTGACCGTTGGAGATTCTCCCGTGGTCCCGACGGGGACAATTCCGTCCACTCCTCCCTTGATCTGGGCGTTGATTAAACTCTCCAAAGCTGCGTCATCGATCTTCCCATTGCTGAATGGAGTGACGATCGCCGTGTAAGTGCCTTTAAACATCGGGGCGTAACATAGAAAAATCAGGGGGTTTGGCGAGCATGTTTTTTGCGTAGTCGGAATGTTCCAATGAATTACAATCTAATTGGAGTCGTTTTGGGGGCGTCACTCTGCTAAAAGTTCTGGCGCCGAGACTCAATATGAGCCTGCATTTGTTTTTTCTTTATTTGGTGACCTGGTCTCTTGTGGCGTTGAGCCCCGGCCCTGCAGTCATGTGTTCCATGGCGCAGGCAACGAGGTATGGTTTTCGTTCGAGTCTTTTGGGGATTTCGGGAATTCAAACAGGCAATCTGCTGTTTTTTGTTTGCATCGCCTTTGGGCTTGGAACCTTGTTGTCCAAAGCGACCGCCGCTTTCAATACCCTTCGATTGGTCGGCGCCATTTACCTGCTTTACCTCGGGGCCAAAATAATTTTTCAAACGCTTCGCCGAAAGAACTCACCATCTGCAACGGCTGATAAGACCGTTCCGGTTCATCGGAACCTCTTTTTTCAAGGCTTGTTGATCCAGTTGACGAATCCGAAGGCCTTACTCTTTGTTTCCGCATTGCTTCCGCAGTTCATGGAATCCGAACGTCCCATTTTCCTGCAGTTAATTATCCTGGTCATAACCACCGTCGTTGTGGATGCAATCGTTCTCTCGGGATATGCCTTTTGCGCGGAACGGGGTGCAAAAAGTTTCAAGGCGAGCCGTTTTGGGTTATGGCTGGAAAGGGCTTTTGGTGCGACTTTGGTTTTCTTTGGACTGCGATTATTACTGTCGCGCAAATAGCGTTCTCATCCCTTTTGCGGGTGAATTTTGATTCTTTGTCAGTTCTTCGTGGAAACTACAATCAGGAGAAAAAGTTTCTCTCCAGGGGTTATATTGATGGCAGGAGGTTATATGAAAAAGTTCCTGTCTTTATGCGCATTGACCGCTTTGGCCTCGGGTTGTGCGAGCTATTACCACGAGCGACCCATGTGGACGTCTGATGTTGTGGAATCCGATGTTGTTTATGAACCCGCCGGCGCTGCCACCGATCCGAACCCAAACTGGGATGTAAATGCGCGTGATATTAACCAGATTCCCTACCGCTCGTCGGGTGCGGGTTGGAATTGGGGGGCTGTAGGAGGACGGATTTATACGGCCGGGGCTGGAGGCTCCGCTGTTTATACCAGTACGGATAGTGAGAAGAATATTGGGCCACAAATTCAGAGCGGCGCTGAATTTCCATAATCCGCGACAGACGATTCACCTCGAAGCGGTTTTGTGCTACAGCTAAAGCATGCCTGAAACGGCTGAGCCATTAACGCTGCCGCATATTGATGAACAGACCGCCCCGAAGGAGGCGGAGGAGTCTGGTTATCTTGTTATTTGTTGGGATGATCCGGTCAATTTGATGGACTACGTCACGCACGTTTTCCAAAAAGTTTTCGGCTGGGACAAGAAAAAGGCCGAGTACCACATGCTTCAGGTCCACAACGATGGGAAAAGCCTCCTCGCCCGGGAAAGTTTTGAAAAAGCCGAACATTACGTCCACCTGCTTCAAGGTTACGGCTTGCTCGCGACGATGGAACCGGACAAATGAGATGGGCTCCTTCAAATGACGGGCTGACTTTTTATTTCAGCGCGCAGGAAAAAGATCTCTTTTTAGCGGTCCTGGACTTTTATCCATTGCTAAATCCTGATTACCACCGGTTGAGTAAAACGGTGGAAGGAAAAAAGATGGCCGAAGAACAACAGCTCCTCCGGGACGCGATGGACGAGCAGCGTCGAACCAATAAAAAGAAACTCGGAAAATTTGTTGAAGGACTGGAGTGGAATTCCACCGCCGAACAATCGGAGTATCAAGTCGCGCTCAGCCCCGAGCAAATTGATTGGCTGCTGCTCGTTCTAAACGACGTTCGCGTTGGGGCGTGGGACATTGTGGGAAGGCCCGACCATTCGCAGCGCGCGAAAATGGATTTGCAGTCGAAGAATTCCCATTACTACGGGGTTATGGAATTGAGCGGTTTATTTCAATCGGCCTTTCTCGCCGCGCTGGAAAGAAAAAACGGTCCTGCCTAAGATTCCGCCAGAGCGAGCGTCGATGAATTCTTCCCGCACGATTTTCCATCTCGATATGGATGCATTCTATGCCTCCATTGAACAACGCGATCATCCGGAGTTGCGCGGAAAGCCAGTAATCGTGGGCGCGCCGGCAACGCAACGCGGTGTGGTTTGCGCGGCCAGCTACGAAGCCAGAAAATTTGGCGTGCGTTCGGCAATGCCCAGCGTCACCGCGGGCCGGCTTTGTCCGAAAGGAATTTTCGTTCCACCGCGGATGTCGCATTACCGGGAGGAATCAAAACGCATCTTTGAAATTCTCCAGAAGACAGGGGCGAAGATTGAACCGATGTCGATTGACGAAGCCTACCTGGATCTCTCGGAAGCCTTGTCGGGCGGTCCGTCATCAATGCTTGAATATGCATCGGCAGTGGCGCTCGGAACCGAAATCCGGCAGCGCATTCAACGTGAGCGAAACCTCACGGCGAGCATCGGGATTGCTTCCAATAAATTCCTGGCAAAACTCGCCAGCGATTTTCGAAAGCCAAACGGTCTCACTGTCATTCCGGATCGCGACAAGGTGTTGTTTCTGCGCTCCATGCCCGTTCGTTCCATCCACGGCGTCGGAAAAGTGACAGAAGAAGTCTTGAACAATGCGGGTCTTTTTACGATTGGCGACCTGCAGGATTTTCCCGGTGACTTGAGGAAATTTGTGGGGTCATTCGGTCCCTCCTTAAAGCGCTATGCTTTTGGCGAGGATGATCGTCCGGTGGAAACATCGTGGGAAGCCAAAAGCATCAGCAGCGAGGAGACCTTCGATCGCGATACAGACAGTCGCCCCGTTCTGCGTGCCACGTTGCGTCAGCAGGCTGCTGACATTGCTGCAGAACTCAGGGAGAAAAAACTCGGCGCCTATACCGTTCAAATAAAGATTCGTTACGGGGATTTCACCACTTTGACTCGTCAGATTTCAGTGGAAGAGCCGATTACTGAGCCGGGGGAAATTTATCGACTCGCCTGTTTTCTTTTGGCGCGGGAAAAACTGGTAAATCGTCCATTACGATTGATTGGTGTGGGCGTGAGCGGACTCGGCGAATCAGTGATTCGGCAGATGAATTTACCGTTTGAGGCCGCGGGGGGAACGACGTAATCGTTCCACCCCCACCTCCTTTGCGGACGATGTATTTCAATCGCCATTTTTATATTCGCATCGGAGGTGCAAAATCGCAAAGGGACAATTTCGCAAACCTTTCTAAGAAAATCGTCATCGTGACTGACTGGAACAACTGATTACGTAGTCGATAATTTTCTGATCATCTTCTCCTGCGGCCCATGTGACGCGGAGAAAATCGGCGAGGTCGACTTTCATTCCCTTCAAGAACGGGCGATCACCGCCGCAGCCATACATCAGTTCCGGCGGCATTTCACCGCGCAATTTCGCACGCGCTTTCACGATAATGCGTGGCAACCATTCGATTCCTGCCACCTTCGCGGTTTTGGAAGGTAAAGAATCCATGTCGATTACTGATTTGCTGTGCTTCCCTTTTTGCACCACGAGGAAGTAATCGCGCCGAGCGGCAGTCACGAGGAGAATCTGCTCAAAAGACGGTTCTTCCCAACGCGCAAAGTCCTCCACAAAATCAAACAGTTCCTGTGGAGTGCAACCGATGGACGCGAGAAAAGCTTTTTCCTTCTCACCGAAAAGTGTCGTTGCTTTGTGATTGCCGCTGCGAAAAGAGGCAACGGCTTGATCGAAGATTTCTTTGAAGGTGGTCGACCACGTGTAATTTTGCATACGAAAATCAGCCTTTAATTTTTCGAAGACACTTTGACATTTGCAATCCCTTCCGGCAATGGTGTTGCGACTGAGTTCGAGCCGGGTCGTCGAAATGTTTTCTTCCGGCTTCGAACCTTACAATAAATATGCTTTCTGCGCTCACAGGATTTTTCTTCGGATTGATCCACGTCTTTTCCGGGCCCGACCATTTGAGCGCGATTGCCCCCATTGCCGTGAAACATCCTCGCCGATCCTGGTTGACCGGCGCGCAATGGGGTTTGGGACATTGCGCGGGAGTTTTTTTCATCGGGCTCTTGGCCCTGTTGTTTCGGGAAGTGTTGCCTCTCGATTCGATTTCTTCCTGGAGCGAACGGTTGGTCGGAGTGTTGCTGATTGGCATTGGGTTATGGGGTATCCGTAAGGCGTTCTCGAAAAAACTGCATTCCCATGAACATGCCCACGAAGGACACAACCATGTGCACATCCATTTGCATTCGTTGACCGAGAAAACCCACAAGCACGAGTCCCATTCCCACAGCCACGCTGCTTTTGGCATTGGAACGTTGCATGGATTGGCGGGCAGTTCCCACCTGCTGAGCGTTCTTCCGGCATTTGCGTTGAAAACCCAGGCGGAAATTGTGATCTATCTTTTGGCGTTCGGCGTGGGGACAGTGGTCGCAATGGCGGCCTTTTCGTCCGGGGTGGGATTCTTTGCCCAACGCGTCGGCACCTTGAAAGGCTATCGAAACCTCATGGGCGCTTCTTCAGTTTTGACACTTCTGGTCGGGATGTTTTGGCTGGT
>CBHTTJ010000112.1:0-19534 GCA_966095605.1 uncultured bacterium
TCCAGCGGGATATCCTTGGGCTGGAGCGAAGCGTCGGCAGGTTTCAAAAGCATAGTGCCATTGCGCCAGCGCGTTCCGAGTTGTTCGACAACCTCGGTGTCGTCCCGTTCCAGATGCAGCTCCTTCGCCAATTGATGCACCGCTTCCGCAATTACGACGCTGAGTGGCGCACTGATTCCGGTAATTTCCGCCTGTGCCTCGGCCGGTTCAATGGGACTATGTTCCGGGGATAGCGTACGAACCTGATCATCGAAGCGAATCTCCGCGGAGTGTTCGGAAAGCGCCTTCACTCGGCCAATGCCATATTCCGGGTGCTTGATTCTCATGCCGATGTGCAATGATTCCGTTTTCATAATGGTGTTGTTACATCAATCTTTACCGCCATTTTTTTGTTCCCGCAAAAATTTTAAAATTGCCGGACGCGTTGGGGTTCCAGATGAGCCAAGTTTCCTGGTTTTCAATGCGGCGGCGGCGGTCGCGAAAAGGAAGCGATCCTCCATGGTTTGGCCTTCCGCTAAAGCGGCTGCATACGCGCCGTGAAAAACATCGCCGCAGCCAGTGGTGTCAATGGCATTCATCGCAAAAGCCCGCTGGTGCCGGATTTTTTGTGGATAGGATCGTTCTAAATAATAACAACCCCTTTCCCCGCAGGTGATCGCAACGACTTCCCGACTTGAGTTCCACAATTTTGTGAGAGCTTCACTGACACGGACCGAATTCGTAAATGCCAGGGCAAAGCTTTCAGAAAGAATTAAATGATCAATGGCATCAATCAATTCAACAAAGCCATCACCAGAATCACGCTCCAGGTCGGCGACCACTGCCACGCCAGCTCTCCTCGCCATTTTAACAGCGCGGAGCATTGAAGAGGGATCCGAGTGATCGACGAAAAGGACTTTACTGGATGCGATCAACGATGCTGGTGGCCAGTTGGATGGCAGGCGATAGGCGGAAGCGCGGTGGGAGAAAACATTTCGGGTGTGGCGATTGATATCAACAACAATAAATGAGTGGACCGGAAGCGCCTCCGTGTGGAATCGCAAATGAGATAGATTGATATTTTCTTCCCGCATTTGATGTGCGGCAAATTTCGAGAAGTCGTCACGTCCGAGAACACCAGCATAGGCGCAACGGGCTCCAGCTCGTGACGCGGCAACCAGAGCGCCCGCTGTCAGGCCGCCGCATTGGCGTTCTGTCCGTAACACGCGTGTTTTCACATCCGCAGCAGGGTATTTTTCCACCGCGATCAATTCATCAATCGCCACCGTCCCCAGCCCTAGGATATCAAATCGTTTCTTCTTCGATTTCATCTTCTTCAGGGCTCTCGTCTCCGGCTTCGATCAGGACAACAAACTCGCCTTTAAGGGAACGTTTCCTGGTGATCTCCAACAACTCAGCTGGTTTACCGCGCAGAAATTCCTCGAACTTTTTTGTTAATTCTCGCGCAAGCACGACCCGTCGCTCCGCGAAAACCTCAATGAGCTCGCCCAACAACTTTTCGATACGATAAGGCGATTCATAAAGGCACAACGTGCCTTCGAAAGATTTCAACGATTCCAGTTTTTTTCGACGTTGACCTGACTTATGAGGAAGGAAACCAATAAAATGAAATTCCTGGGTCGGCAATCCACTCGCCGTTAATGCAGCAATCAAGGCGCACGGACCGGGAATGGACTCTACCCGAAAACCCGCGGCAACGGCTGCTTTTACGACGCGTTCACCGGGATCGCTAATACCTGGCGTTCCTGCATCAGTGACCAATGCAATCTTCTGTCCATTGCGCAATCGTTCGATTATTTCCTCGCTCCGTTTGGCTTCATTGAATTGAAAGTAGCTCAACAAAGGCTTCGTGATATTGAAGTGCTTCAAGAGTTGACCCGAACGACGTGTGTCTTCCGCGGCGACCACATCGCACTCCTTCAAAACCCGCAATGCTCGCAATGTAATGTCCTCGAGATTCCCGATCGGCGTCGCGACGAGATATAACGTGCTGGCTGTGAGCGGTGGCTCCATTGCTTCAACTCAAACAGAAAACGGTTTTGAAAGAAACCGCTTTGACGGGTTTTAAGTTTTCCCGCTACGGAGTCGTCGTCGGTGGAAAATGCCAATCACTAACATCTCCTCCCGTCACGATTAAAATCGAAAGCTGATTGGTAGCAGCCATTGCTTTTGCTTTTTCCCCGCCCAACACCAGCAACGCGGTTGCCCATGCATCAGCGTCTGCACAGGAATGACTGATTACGCTGACGAGGGAGGTGCTGTGTTCGATAGGCCTGCCAGTTTGCGGATTGATGACATGCGACCATTGTTTGACGGCATCCTTATGTGTGGCCCGATACGTTCCAGAAGTGGCCAGAGCTGCATCCTTCAACTCAATGATGCGTAAAGGTTCAGAAGGGTGCGCCGGGCTCTCCACGGCAACTCGCCAGGTTCCTTTGGCCAACAATTCGCCACCTACATTAATCAGATATTCGGTAAGATTATGCTGCTGCAGAATAGCCGCCACGCGATCCGCGGCATATCCCTGCAATATGGATCCAAGATCTATTTGCAGATCCGGAATGTCTTTTTGCAGCGTGTTCTTGGTTTTGTCAGCCCGGAGTTTTTGCCAGCCAGTTATCAATCTCAACCGTGCGATTTCCTCATCTGTCGGAGCGGAGCGCGGTAAATTACCGGGACCGAAGCCCCATGCTTTTACCAATGGCGCTACGGTTATGTCGTAGGCACCATCGCTAGTGCGACTGATGTTTTGACACCGTTCGATTAACCCCAGCAGTTCCGCTGGCATTTCGATCGGTTGCGTCGTTCCCGCTGCATTGAATTTCGCCGTCGCCGAATTACTCCGCCAATGAGACAATGTGCTTTCAATTCGCTCCATTTCCGCCGCCAATTCTTTTTGCAGAACATCGGATGGATAAGGACAGTGACGAATTTTAATACTCCATGTTGTTCCAAAAGCTGGGCCATGTAACTCGACCGAAGCAGTCTTGCCGTTGGCGTGTGAAACAGTGCCTGGTCCCACCATCATCACCGCCCCAATCAACAGCAGAAGTGCGGCCGCTATATCTTTGATGGCAAAATGATCACCACTTCCAGTTGAACGCATAAACTTTAGCAATGCGCCAGTAGGACAACCAAACCTACAATACGCCATCGGAACAAAAAGAGACGCGATGAGACCAACGATGGCAATCACGGTCGCCACCAACAACGTTCCGCGCATGGCCCACGCGTCAAACGGCTCGAGGGCCGCGAGATTGAATGTCGGCGAAATCATCGCGATAAAAAACGCCGTGCCTAAAAGAAGGGCTGGAATCAGGCGAAGCCATTTGCCTGCTTTTTCCGGGAGTCGAAGATGCAGTTTTTGAAAACGCCCCAGCCACTCCTGCGCCGCTCCATGCGGACATAATTGAAAACAATAGAACTGTTGACGCGTCGCCCAGGGAATCAATAAAGCAAACGCAGCCATCAAAACGAGGGAAGGCGCTGTTTTCCATGCAATGCCGTTGCGTGCCCAACCCGTCAACATCGCCAACGATAAGAGGTCTCCGAGCAACAATCCGAACAAGCCAATCAAAACCAACTGCCACACAATCCGAATTCTGCGCATGCCTCGCAGGCGCGTAAAAGTCATCAGCAGACTTCCAAAAACAACGCTGGCGAGTGCCCAATCCCGCGCCTTGAACGAAAACGAGGGTTTGGTTTCTCTTGCATCCGCGGCAAAACGTCGACGAATGCCATCCGCAACGGCAAAGCTGGTTTCTGTCGCACCTGAAACCCCTTCTAAACCGGACTTCTTCAAATCCATGTTTGCCCATTGCTGCACGCTGAAATTGGTCAATTGATTCAGGTAACCAATGTCTTCTTTGACACTGTCGACATAATCATCGGTATCGTAGCTGCGCCGGACGCGAACGCCCAACAACGTGTTTCGGTCCGGTGCCACGGCAATCAGGGATTCCGTCGGTCCTCCATGTCCAAACGTGTAATCTGAATGGGGGGATGTTCGAACAGCGAACCCAAGCAGTCGGCCGTCTTTATCTTTGACGAAATGCCAGCCCGTAGAATCTTTCTCGAACCCAAAGCTCTGCGCCGTGGGAAACAATTGCTGAATCTCCTTCAACTTCAGAGGTTCAGGAAACCGCAACGAATCTACGCGCCCGGCCAGCCTCTTTTGCATGGCTTCAGCGATTCCCAGACTTGTAAGGGTTGAGCCGCCGACCGCTGCGATTTTGGGTGGTGATTCATGAGATGGTGTCCATGCTGCAAATTGTTTCCAGAACGACGTAGCGGCCCTGATCTCTTTAACATGTGCTTCCGTATCGCTGCTCGCCAGCAATTCCGCGCCAATGATTTCACCGGTAGAATTTAGAGCGATTAATACGTTATTCGGCCCGGAATACCCAATGATGGAATCCGCTTCTGGAGAACTCGTGCAAATGAATCCGAGATGGCGCCCCTCCGCATCCAAAACATCGTCCGGCGACTTTCCAGAATTCACAACCTTTGCAGCCGTGGGAAAATAAATACGCGCTTTCTCAAAGGGGATTGCAGAACGAAGGGCAACCGAATCATGTTTTATCGCGGCTATGTGCAACAACCACGCCGCAGCGATCAACGCCATTAAACGCCAACTACGTAGAATCCATTGACGTGAGATCGACACCATCGCGTCGGTTACGGCTTCGCTTCGACCACCTGCAGGCAGTCGGCATGAACAAATTGATCATTTCCGGTACTGTTCAAAATAACGGCATTGGATTGTCCTGACGTAAATTCAAAGGTGCCGAGCGAATGAAATCCGTTCGGGTCTTTTGCATCCTCTCGTTGATTCAGTCGCAATGTCAAAACTGTTTCGTTACCGCGTTGGATTTTGCAGGGAACTTCGCTGGATCGATTGGCATGACCCGCCCAGGAAAGACGCAGTTGGTAACGACCAGTTTTTGAGACTGTGAATGGAAAACGAACATAGGAATCTTTCGTTTTCGAGTAGGAATAGCCGGTGCCTATAAATGGCTTTAGTTTATCGGCTTTGTTCCAGGTGCCTGTGAAGTTGGCGGCACTGTCGTCGACAATAATTCCGGGTAAATCAATTGCACTGTTTAAACTGTTTGTTCCCGTAGTGACATTTTGGCGCGCAGCGAGTGAAAGAGGGTCCGATTCTTTGCGGAAAAACGCAGAGACCTCACCGATGCGCGAATCGCGATACAGCTTTCCCGTCAACGAATCACGACGCATTGCTCCGGGTTGAGAAATCAAGTCTAACAACAAAGGGAGATAATTTTTGTAAACACCGCGAGGATCCACCTGATTGTTCACGCAAATATAGGCAGCTTTCCCGACAACTTCTCCCATCATTCCGCAGGTGCGCATCACCCGCACCGTTCCCAGAGCCTGATGGGTGACACTGATACAACGCCCGGCCATGAACAAATTCGGAACATTTGTGGAATAGAAACATCGATACGGCACTGGATAACCTTCTCGCTTATCTACGCCTGCTCCAAACTCGGCGCGAGAGATAAACGGATTATCCGGAAACTTTTTGGCGTATTGTTCCTTCGGGTAATGGAGATCGATGTCCCACGTTGTCGCAACGCAACCATCAGGAAATTCCCGACCACTTACAATGTCTTCTCGGGAAAGAATCACGTCCCCTTGCAACAAACGCGATTCTCGAGGACCACCCACATACGCGACCCATTTTAAAGCAGTATTGATATGCTTTTCTTTTTCGGTCCCGTGCTTCAATGCGCTGAACGCACCGAACGCCGCGCGAAGATTCCAATCACGAATCAATTCCGCGCCATTAATGGGATCTTTGTCAAAACCGGATTCCCAAAACCATTCCGCTTTCATGAACGGTTTTCCGTCGATGACGGACTTACTCTTACGCATTGCCGGAAAGTCGCCATCAACCAGAGGCAACGCCCAGGGCGTCTCCGACCATGGCTGTGCTGTCTCTTCGTCCTGCCAATACCAGAGGTTCGACATTCCCATACGGCCTTTAGGCTCCATCGAATATTTTGCTCCCGCTTGAGCGCCTAATTCACCGTGACCCGTGGCATCGACAAAGAATTTTCCGCGAAAACGGCGTTCCCGTCCGGTCCGCACGTCCAATGCCGTCACGGAAACGATCCGTTTTGAATTAGGATCCACTTCGGCGCTTCGCGCGAAATGTCCAAGAAAGAGGGAAAGAGTCTTTTCGCGGCGACACACCTGCTCTTTCAGGTCTGCACCGAAGTAAGCCGGATCAGCAGGACAATCGGGGGCGTGATCGGCAAATTCTTCTACAATCTCTCCGAGGTGCGGATATTTGCCGCGCATGGTTCCACCATTCGCCCAGACACGGATTTCACTGCTGCCGTTACCACCGAGAACAAAACGATCCTGTATGAAAGCTACGCGCAAGGCTTGTCTTGCTGCCGAGATGGCGGCGCCCATTCCTGAATAACCGCCGCCTACGACAACAAGATCGAATTCCCCGGCATCTTCTGGACCTGACGAGAGGTTCAACCATTTGCGCCGCGCCTCCGCCAGAGCCGCTCCTTCGGGAGGCGTATAGTTTGTTTCGTCATTAAGAAGAATGGCATCGCAACGACCATCGAACCCGGTCAAATCATGAAGCGCTACTTTCGTTTCTCCTGTCGGCAATTGGATCGTGCCTCCATCCTGCCAATTCCATTCCGCTCCTTTGGTTCCGAATTCGGTGGAAAGAGGCTTTCCGTTGAGAATGACTTGAAAGCGGCCAGGGGTTCCAGGCGCTTTCCACGGCGCGACCCAATCTTTCGTCCTGACCCACACATGATAATTCGCTGCTTTGGGGATATTTACCGTGCCTTTGGCGTCAGCGACCGGTTTGCCAACGCCATGGGCCAACAAATAGGAAGAACCCATGCCGACTACGAACTGTGTATCGAGGGACCAACCGCCATGGTCGGCAAAGGATTCTGCTTCAATGAAAACTGGGGCGGCGCTCAAGGAGACCGCTGATGCCAACAGCAGAACGGAGGCGATTGGGCGATTCATAATCATTCAAATACTACTAAAACCGTCGTTCTGAAAGAACGGAAGTGCCGGAGTCAGGCTTAAACGGCTATTTTGGTCATTTTCGACGCCGGAAAATTTTGGGAATTCAAAGTTGACGCGACGAACTGCCATTTGTAAGTTACGCCTCCATTTTGGGTTCCAGAGTAGCTCAATGGTAGAGCACGCGGCTGTTAACCGTGTGGTTGTAGGTTCGAGTCCTACCTCTGGAGCCATCTTCTTTCAGCATTCCCCCTTTTCTAAGAAATCTTGCTGTCGAGGTTAGAACTTTTATGCTTCCGAGCATGAAATCCGGTTTTTTGGTGGCTTTGGCATGTTTGGTTTTCTCTCTTGTGGGTGTGGCTGCTCCTCAGAAGCCGTTCGTCGTCTTCGTTACGGGAGATCACGAATATGGCTCGGAAAAAACCATGCCGATCTTCGCGAAAGCCTTGGAAGAAAAATTCGGCATGAAGACAACAGTCTTGTATGCAGAACCAAATGAACAATCCGAGACCAACATACCGAATCTTGAGATTCTGAAAAAAGCCGACCTCGCCGTTTTTTTTCTTCGCTGGCGAAAATTGCCGGAAGATCAATTGGCTCATATTCGGGATTATTTGGATTCCGGCAAGCCGGTGGTGGGTTTTAGAACCACAAGTCATTCGTTTAATTTCCCTGTCGGTGATCCACGAGAAAAATGGAATGCTTTTGCGGAGGAAACGTTTGGCGCACCCCCGGGGTGGGGTGGGGCAGCCAGGCACACTCATTATGGACACAAATCAACGACCGACGTGTTCGTGAACCCCATGGAAGCCGACAACCCAATCCTGAAAGGTGTTGACCAGGAATTTCATGTTCCTTCCTGGCTGTACCATGTGGTTCCCAATTATCCTCCCACCAAGGCGACACGCCTGTTGATTGGTCGATCTGTTAATCCGGATCACCCTGCGGTGCCAAATCCTGTGGCGTGGACGTATCATACCAAGGCTGGCGGCAAAGCGTTCTTCACCACTTTGGGACATCCGGAAGATTTTCAGGTGGAGGCCGTCCAGCGCCTCACGGTCAATGGAATCCATTGGGCCGTCGGAAAGCCTGTTCCGGAAACATGGCCGGGAAGGATTGAGTTTAACGTGAAATATGGGGAACACGGAAAACCGACGAACTAAACCGTACTTCTAGTCGTCATTCTTGTCATTCGGCTCGAGCACTCCGACCGAATTCGTCGGCGGTTCCTCTTCGTTAGCCCGATATTTAAATACCACCCAGAAAAAGTACGCGACGTAGAGCAGGAAAAAGAAAACCAGTAGAATGGCGATAACCTTCAGAGACACGCTATAGCTTAACAACGACTTCTTCTCAAAAGCAACCGTTCGTCAGGATTCGCCTTTCCTTCTGCAACCGCAAACGCTTGCACCACCGCCTGAAGAGCGTAGATTAGGCCCGATTTTGGAAAGGTGGAGGATCGCTCCGGGCGGAAGCCCAGAGAGGAAAGTCCGAACACCGCAGGGCGCGATGCCGCGTAACCTTCGCTAGAGGGATACACGCGGGCGAAACGTTTCAAGACGTTTTGACGGATAGTGCCACAGAGAAAATACCGCCGAAGGTTTGCGCTTCCGGAAACGGGAGAATGCGCCAGGCAAGGGTGAAAAGGTGGTGTAAGAGACCACCGCACGACGAGTAATTGTCGTGGCACGGAAAACCCCATCGGGTGCAAGGCCAAATAGGGAAACCCGGAGCGGCCCGCTCCATTTCTGTCCCGTTCGCGGGATAGATGGTTTCCGGGTATTGGCTGCTAAGACAAATGATTCTCTCTCCCGCTTGCCGGGACAGACAAAAATCGGCTTACAACCTTTCCAAAATCATTTTTTCTAAAAATCTCCCCGCTTTTTCCCCCTTCTTGGTAAAAAATTGTAAAAAATTCGCGGGAATCATTTTCAAGGGAAAATGGCGAGGAAAGTATTAGGCTCGGTTGATCTTGTTGATTAACAAAAAGAAGCAAATAAATCCTCAGGTTTCAAAAGCGTTTTAAAAACCGCCGCCAAATTGCGGCAACTTTTCAAAATCTTCTTAAAGAAGGGGAAAAACGATGCGGATTGCTGCGACTCCCACTAACTGAACCTCAATCGAGTTTAAGAACCGAACGAGGGCTGGAGAAATGCGAGGACAACGGTTCCTGTCCTGACGTTATCACTCTCGGTGAAGACGTTTTGACCGAGGCTCGTGACGGCTCCTAAGGACCGGTCTGGATCGAGAGCCGTTCAAAAATGTCGGTTTGTCTCTGAACGCTTCGATCGAGAATGGCTTCACCAGCTCCATCAGCATTTTCGCGTTTAATGGTGCCCGGGTGTTGAGATCGTTATTGAAGTAAACGTAGCAGGATTTACCGGCTTTGGCGGCTTTTTCCAATCGATCTGCCCACGGCTGAAGTTCGGTTTTGGAATAGTCGTGCGCGGGACCGTCCCTAAGACCATGAAATCGCAAATAGACAAAGTTCGCCGTCATCTCACAATTCATCGGCATTCGATTAGAACTTAGCCAGACGTTCGCGATATTCTTTTCACGAAGCATGCCGAAAGTGGAATCGGTAATCCATGAAGGGTGTCGAAACTCGACCGCATGACGAAATTGTTCGGGTAACTTCTCGATAAATTCACGAACGCGCTGTTGGTTTTCGGGCTTATTTTCGAAATTTGGGGGAAGCTGCCAAAGGATTGGTCCGAGATGATCGTTTAACGGAGCAATACGAGTGAAATATTTTTTCAGACCAAGGGTAATATTCTTCAATCTTTTAATATGAGTAATGAAGCGACTGCCTTTGACGGCAAAGAGAAAACGGGCGGGCGCTTTTTGACTCCAATTCTTGACCATCTTTGTTGTCGGGAGCCGATAGAACGTGGCGTTGACTTCAACCGTGGGGAATTGAGAGGAATAATACTCAAACTGCTCTTTTTTAGGCCAATCCTCCGGGTAAAAATTTTCTGCCCAATGTTTGTAGACCCATCCACTGGTGCCGATCCAGATGTGTTGCATCTGGCAATATACACGACGTCATTGTGCCACGGAAATTTCCAGCCATTTGACGGCATTCGCCAGATCTGGAGAGTTACGAGACGTCCAATAGCACGCCGCGACTCGGTAGCCCGAAAGTTCCCAGATGTGGGTTTCGCTCGCATCATCTCCGAACGTCACGTTTTTTGAACCAAAAACCCCTTTCATTTCCTGAAGACCACTTGCAGGGGTAATCCCTGTCATGAGTGGCTTCTTGGCAAAAATGGACTTACGCAATTCGCGGCCATCAAAATGAAGACGTGTGACCCGCATCTGTTGGTCAAAGGAAATACGCAGGGAGTGATAAACGTAATCGCGGCCGGAAATTTGGGGCTTTCCGAGAATACGCTGGACGGCTTTTTGCGAATCGCCCAATCGCACCGGGAACTTCCAGTCAGAACTATCAGTGGTTACCACTGTATTTTCTACTGTAAACAAATTATCTCTGGCTGAGTTCAAGGCGGAAAAATCCAAGGCAGCTGAATTGGGTGACAGGTACAAAACGAAAAGAACCACCCATCCGAGCAGAGCGATCAGCCAAACCACCGACGATTTCCGAGCCGGCTTCAAATAACCATGCTCACTCAGGAATCCCAAATAAAAAGGTTTATAAATGGAAGCGAAGGCAGCGAGGCCTAAATATTTTTTCCCAGTGCTCAGGATGTAATCTGTATCGAATGCCGTGATACCAAGGTATTTGCCAGCCCCCAGGAGGGATCCCACGCCCAAGGCAAATAAAAACAGCACCAGTAAATATTTAACGAATAAATCGAGGCTCGAACTTTTAGGGTAGCGGGCGAGCTGTCGCCGGCACAAACGATCAACGGTGGTATGGCAAAGCAAAACGGAAAAAATCAAACCGATCAAAAACATTGGTTTCGATTGCAAGATGTAATCCTGTTGCCCCTGGATCAAAGCGGCAAGAACCGCGAACCCTCCGATCGCATAGCTGAGGTACGTGAGCCCGATCACCAAACGTCCCTTTTTCTCGATCACCGCGTTTTTGTCGATTTTTCGAATCGCCGGTGTGCCCGTTTTGGGACGCGGCACATCTCCCCCGTCGTCCATGAATTGCTCGAATTGTTCCCATTCTTCGACTGTAAACTTTTCTCGGGTGAGCACGTCGTCAGTGCGCATCTGTTGAATCTGATAAAAGGCGTATGGCCCTTTCTCCTCGCCTTTACAGCGAATGAAATACAACGACGTATCCATAGGGGAACTAATGACCCATATTATAGTGGGTGCCCTTAGAAAAGTAAACTCCAGAATCAGCTTCGACGCGTGATTTTCAGGTAAGAATTCGAGTTCGCGAGGAATTCAAAGTCTGTTCGGACCTCTTGAAAATCAAAATGTTGCAATTCCGGGTCTTCTTTCATCCTGTCGACAAAATGACACCGATCCGCCTTGAAGTTTACCAATGGATATATTCGGGCTTCCTGTCGCGAAACCCGCATGATCTCGCGAATGGATTGCTTGTGAAAGGCATAGTCGAAAAGTGGCTGGTCCTCGTAGACGAACAACAAATAGGAAGCCAGGGACAAATCGAATTGGTGGTCTTGAAAAGGTAAAACCGGGAGTCGTCCGCTGATGTACCGGCGATTACCGTGCTGTTCGTAATCCGCCAAAAATTTCTTATACGCGCGCTCACGGAATAACCGCATTCCCTCTGGGGATTTATAAAAATTCCAACGATACGCTTTCACCCGGCCGATTTCAGAGACGACATAATTCAGGTCGGGTTCGCAACGATCGCGGATTTGCTGGGAAGAAAGTTCGTAGATCAAATCGAAGGCAGAAGTCTGGATTCCCTGTTCATTTGCTTCAGCGCAAAAAGAACTCACGCCCGAAGCTATATCGAGAATGCTCTTGCCGCGGAGTTCAGAAGGATTGAGTCCAAAATAGTGGGCGTATTCTTCGAATGTTCGACCCAACAAGACCACACGTTTGAGTTCCAGACTTTCTTTCATGTGATGTTCTTTATGGAAGGCTGCTTTGCGGCAGTAAAACTTTCAGTGTCCGAAGCTGACTTAGTTCAGGCAAACGCCTGGGATAGTTCGTTTCCATCAAGGACAAAAAACTTTTTGAGAGATACGTTTCATCGTTCTTCATCAAAATGACGGCCTGAAATTGTGTTTCACTCCAGCGGGTAATCCATTTGGTCTCTTCATTTGCCGCAAAGGAAACCCCCGGATGCCACCAAATCGGAAAATTTCTGGGAGACTGCAAATTGGCATTGGCATACGCCCATTGCATTCGCGGGCCAAAATAAACATTCAAATTGGTAATGGGAGATCTCGTGTCCTCGGCCAGGGCTTTGAGAGCCGTCTCCACGTCATCCTTGGTGGTCTGAAATCCGTAACTGTATTCACAGTTTTTAAAAAATCCCGGAACGGTTTCCTGTGCAGATGTGTAGTCAAAAAATTTTCTCAAACCAATGGCTTTGACGCGTGTTCGGCAAGTAGCTTCCGTAAATCCAACCACAGAAAAAAGAATAACGACCAGGCCGCAATAACGGATCCAGAAAGTATTCTTTTGCAATGTGCCCACGGTTGGCGTGCACAGGCTGTAGAGAGCACAGGAAAGCAACGGCAATGGGCTGTCTACAAGTTTAACTTCGCCGTTGGTAAGGATGCCGTAAATGCCTGTCAATGTTCCAATCACAAAGAGCCAATGAATACGGCTTCCTTCCACCAAAGCTTTAAACCCCTCCAGCGCACATAAAGGAATGAACAGAAAAACGAGCATGAATTTCAAATACAGCACCTCATCTTGCGTTGTGACGCCCTGGAAAACCCGGAACGACAACGCGCGTTCTGAAATACTGCGGTAGCTGTCGAGGAGATCCCCTAAAGAGATTGCATGCAGTCGCAGGTATGCGACGAAAGCGAGGAAGGCGGCTCCGGCGAGTAAAAATGCTTTCCACCGGACGTTTTTCACGGTTGCCATCAGCAGCATCACTCCCATTACCAAGGGGCCAGCGATATTCGGTTTCATGGTTGCCAAAAGAAACATCGCTGAGAAAAACGAGACCATCGCGGAACGGGAGGCTGGAGTGCGAATTAGGACGGCCGAGGACAAAAGGAACAATACTGCAACGGCTGAAGTGAGAGAATTGTACCACCAATACGAAACTAAAATATTTGCGACGGCTTGTGCACAAACGGCGGCCAGAAAGGCAAACAGCCGATTTTCCAGCAACCGGTCTAACAACCAAAACGACCATAAAAAAGTCACAACGGAGCAAACCGCTGTCAAAAGAACAAGAGATTGCCAATAAACCCCAAATAATTTGAAGGCATAGAAAGCTCCCAGGTAAAAGCCCGGCGGTAATGTGCATACAAAGTCTCGGTAAGGAACTTGACCATTGAATAATCGCCATCCCACATCGATCACAACACTTTGATCAAAACCGCCAATTTGTTTTCTTCCGCACCAAATAGAAAAATTGAGAATAAAAAAGCAGGTGCACCCAACAAACGAGAGTAATGATTTGCGATTCTGTAAAAAGGAATAGCGAGTCGCTGGTTCCGGGCCGAGCGACCACCAAAAAAAACCAAGCCCAACACCCAGCCATCCTCCACCGAGCAAGAAGAACGAATACGCGTCCCTACCCGGTCCTCGCGTCAGACTTCGTAAAAAATAAGCCTCTCCGGCCAGAAGAGGTAAAACAAAAAATACCCACGGGAGGATTTTGGCGATTCGCGATGAATCCCAGCTTCGGGAAAGTTGTTCTAGCTTTTTAAACACTCAGCTGGCTTAAACGAGCCGTATTCCTGAACAATAAGTGAGCTTTCGAACTAATGGCCAGCCTCGAATTCTGCCGGTCATGGATTCGGCTTGATCGATTTTGGGTCCAATTTTCGAATAGGCAAAAGAAGCTGGACATTCGAGAAACTTTCGTCGGCGGCAAAATTATTTCGAATTTCTGTGAGGAAATCCGACGAAAGATACGTGGCTCCTGCCGATCGTAAAATGATCAACGCATCGAAGTCCGTGTTGGCCCACTCTCGGATATATTTCGGCTCGTCTTTCCTGGCAAAAGCAACCCCTGGATGCCACCAGATGGGCAGACCGGCAGGAGATTGCAGGTTGAAATTTGCGTAAGCCCATTGCATGCGTGGGCCGAAAAAGACCTTTAGCTCGGTCACAGGCTTGTGTGTTTGTGTGGAAAGCTTTTGCAAAGCATTCGCAACCTGCGATTTCGTCGTGTTAAAAACCGGGCTGTACCTTGAGTTTTTAAAAAAGCCTGATTCCGTGTCTTTAATCGAGGAATAGTCATAAAACAACCCATGGCCGATTTCCTTCACACGTGTTCGCATCGCAGCTTCTCCAAGGCCAGCACAGGCGACAAAAATGGCAACGAAACCGCAATACCGTGTCCAAAAAGTGCTTCTTCTGAAAGATGCGACTGCTCCCTCCCTGGGGAGAATTGCATAAAGAGTTCCGCACACGAGTGCTAGCGGACAGTCCACCAACGTATTTTCACCATTGGTAAAAAAGCCATAGATGCCGGCGAGAGTCCCAAAAACTAAAACGCCATGAACCCGCGCGCCGAGTCGGAGGTTGGAAAAGCCGTTTCTCGAAATGAATGGGAGGAAAATCAGGCAAAAGAGGACCTGGATAAACCTTTTTTCATTGGCTCGAGCATCCTGGAAAAGTCTGGAGGAAAAGCCTCGTTCGGCAACCGCGTTATAACCTCTCAGCATTTCTTCCACCGAAAGGTGATGAATTAAAAAAATAGAAACAAAGGTGAGAAAAGCAGCGATCGACAATACGATCACTTTCGATCGGTGCGGATTGGATGTCAGCAGCAGAACAACGCACAGGGCAATCAACGGGCCCGCGACGTTGGGCTTCATCAACGCAAATAACAACAAGGAGCAAAAGTAAGTAACCTGACCCCGCAGCAACTCGGGATGAAGAAGCCAGAGGGCGCAGGAAAGAACAAAAATTACCGCCGAGACTGCGGTGATGGGATTATACCACCAGTATGCTACGAGCATTGTAGAAATTGCCTGGGATGAAAATGCTATGAGGATGGCGAGAACGCGATTCTTCAAAATATGATTCAGAAGCCAATAAATCCAAATGAATGCTCCAGTCGCAAAGAGCGCCTGCACCAGGATGATCGATTGCCAAAAAGGACCAAACAATTTAAAGGCGTACAAAGCACCCAGAAAAAAACCGGGCGGTAACGTGCACGGAAAATCTTGATACGGGACCTGACCATGACTCATGCGCCAGGCCAGATCGATCAAAACACTATGGTCAAATCCACCGATTTGGGAAAGGCCGCACCACATGGTCAGTGTCAAAATTCCGATTGCGACCATTCCGACGACAACGATTTGTTTTTTCAGGCTGTTGATCCAGCGAAACGTCATATCCCACCGGGGTTGCCGCCACCACCAAAGAAACCCAAGTCCAAAGCCGCTGAGCGCGCTGCCGATCAAACAGAAGCGATACGCTCTAGGGGTGGCGATAAGTAACTTGCCGCGGATCAAGTAAAGGAGACCTGCAATCAAAAGTAAGCTTCCCAGAGTCAGATGAATGGGTTTGAAAAATGGACGAGTAACAGGAGTATCTTCGGAAGACACTGGATGGGCGCTTCGACGAGACTCTTTTAAGGGGGGCTTGGCCATCGGAATTACTTTTGTAACTGTTTAACCCAGTCCAAAGTGAATTTTACACCCTGCTGTTTATCGACCAAAGGCCGCCAGTTCAGAAGTCGGTTGGCTTTACTGATGTCCGCCACAAAGAATTTCTGATCACCCTGGCGCCATGCGATAGGCCGATAATTCAGCTTAATGGAAAGTTGGTGTTCCAGAATTTCGAACAGCTCCAATAACGAGCAACTGTTCTCGATCCCGCCTCCTATATTAAAGGCCTGTCCTCGAGCTACCCCAATATGTTTTACGGCGGACATGTAGCACGCGACCGCATCGTCAACAAAAAGCAAGTCGCGCACTTGTTTTCCATCGCCAGAGATTGTGAAAGGGGGTGTTGTTGAATTGGTGCAGAGCTCAATTGCTTTCTGGCAAAACCAGCCCACCCATCCTTGATCGAACGTCGCATATTGCCGTCCGCCATAAATGGTCGAATGGCGGAATACGACCGTGTTCAGTCCGAAAATTCGCGCATAGTCGAGCATATATTGGTCCGCGGCGCCTTTCGAGCAACCATACGGTGTTTCAAAACTCAGCCGCGCCGATTCATCAAGCCCTTTGGGAAAGTCCGGTAAGGTATAACGAAGCTTGTTTTCCTGGACGCGCAAATCTTCCAGGTC
Organism: uncultured bacterium; assembly: GCA_966095605.1. GTDB lineage: Bacteria > Verrucomicrobiota > Verrucomicrobiia > Limisphaerales > JACDHS01 > CBHWET01. The sequence continues at coordinate 16,361 of CBHTTJ010000112.1, forward strand.
CCCATAAACTTTATTGCTGGATGAATAAATGATTGTTGTTGATGGCGAGTACAAACGCACCGCTTCCAGAACGTTGATTGAGCCAAGCACGTTGGTTTCAAAGTCGTGCCGAGGATTAGCAAGTGAAGTCGTCATCGCAACCTGCCCAGCGAGGTGAAAAATCACATCGGGGGCAAATGCTTTGATTAATTGCTCCACGGCTTTTTGATTCCGGATATCTTCCTGAACGAATTCAATCGATCCAAGCGTCCTAAGCCATTGAAGGTTTTTATCGGAACCAGACCGGGACAAATTGTCCAACAGGCAAATGTTGTGTTCCTTAATGAGTGTGGAAGCGATATTGCTTGCGAGGAAACCGCACCCGCCCGTGATGAGGAATTTCATAGTTTAGTGATTGAGTTCGCGCAGGGCTTTTCGCTTGAGTTGAAACAAGTGATACAAGGTCCGGCCATATTCCAATGCAAATACCCAGAGCTGACGCTTCGTTTTTCCAGCTTTGCGTTTCTCAAAAGTAAAAGGAACCTCTTTGACGCGGTAGTCCTTCCTCAGTAAACAAAGTTTCACCAGCATTTCTTCAATGATGTCAAAGTGCCCGCATTCCAGTTTCAGTCGGCGAAAGTCATCCCCCCGATAGAGTCGAAAGCTATTGGAAACATCGTGGCATTTCAGTCCGAGCACCAGTCGGAAGCCGATATTCACAACAAGACTCATCGCAATGAGGATTGCCGGATTCTCGGTCTTGCCCCCCGCTACGTAACGGGAGGCAATCACGAGGTCCGATTCTTCGCGAACTTGCAACAGGTCCAGGAGAAACTTTGGGTTGTGTGATCCATCAGCGTCCATAAACGCGACGTGTTTTCCAGAGGCTACCTCCTGAGCGGTGCGGACGGCGTCTCCGTATTGCGAGCCGCCGTTGCGTTTCATGTAATGCACGCAATGCCTTGCACAAACCTCCTCCGTTCCATTCGTGCCATGCTCTGCATCCACGACAATTACCTCGTGGGTCAATCCAGTCTGTTTCAAAACAGAAGCCAACTGCGGAAGTAACATGTCCAGGCTCGCAGCCTCTTCGTATGCCGGGAGCACTACAGTCAACTCCGCTGCCTGTTTGGGGGTCATATAAATTCTGCGGGTTGATTTACTTTCAGTTGAGGGAAATGTTCTTGGGCCAATTGCCAGACCGCGTAAGCCAGGTTCGTGCGAGGTTGCCAACCGAGGGCGTTCTGGACATGAGAAGTATCGGCAACCATATTCCTTGGTTCAAATGGCATGTAGCGACGTGCTCCAAAACGTAGTTCAACCTTTAAACCCAGTTCCGCAACGATCCGCTCGATCAAGATCTTTAAAGTTAGACTTCTGCCAGAGCCAAGATTAAAAACCCGCGGCGCCATCATCGGATCTATTCCGCTTAAAGCGGCCCTCACGATTCCGTCGGCAATATCCTGGGCGGCGCAGTAATCCCGGACCTGATCTCCCGGCGCCAGATCGAACGGCTTGTTTTCCAAAGCAGCTCGTAACATGCCGGGAAACAGTCGTTCACGATCGTCTGCAATTCCAGTGAATGAAAACGGACGCAGAACGGTTACCGGCACTTTGAACTCAGCCGCTGCGGCCCTGATCAACATGTCCGCAGCGGCTTTGCTCGCTCCGTACGGATGCGCCGTTTCCAATGGATCTGTTTCACGCACCGGATGAGGCTGGTCTTTGTAGGCGAGACCGGTTCCAATGTAGACAAAATGACATCCTGGAACATGCGATGCCCATTCACACAGTTGCAAGGTCGTGTTGACATTGAACCGAATCATGTCGAACCAGTGTGAGCGCTCAAACCGGGTGGTGGTCGCCGCGCAGTGGATCACGGCTGAAGGAGCAAAACCGGTGATCGTTTCTTTAATTCCCTTGTGATCGTCGAAATCGACAGTTTGAAATCGAACACAAGGATATGATTTACGGATCTTTGAGGTCATTCGCAGCAATGCCAAAACCTCAACCTCATGCGCCGTGGCTAACTTCTCAAGCACATGGAAGCCGAGTGTTCCCGACGTTCCCGTGAGAATGATACGTTGTTTAGCCATCGACCGCCTGATTGTGCTAACCAAAAAGGGCTCTTCAAGAGCAATTATTACAATTCGTGATGGTTCGCCATCGGGCCTACTTGACCGGGCGGTCGTTTTACCTGATATTTGACATGCCAATTTTGGGGGGCGTACTGGTTTCGACCTGATGGATGCGCCAGAGGCGGCATGCCGAGGATGGTTCGTTGGCCTCGTTAAAAATCGGACCAAAACATAACTGCTAACGAAGAATTAGCTCTCGCGGCCTAAGTTGCCACGACGTTTGCCCTTGGACGCCTGCTATGAGGGACAAACGCTACAGCAGGCAGAGCGAAGACTGGAGACAGCGCGATCTTTGCCGACAAATTACATGCTGACTAAGCAGTGGAATTCGCGTCCGATCGTTATTCCGCAGCCGACAACTCTTTCGGACTAAGCATGTAGTCGCGGCTGGTAACTTTGTCAGACACGCGGGTTCAACTCCCGCCGCCTCCACCATTTTTCCCGGTCGTCCTCCGGGCGGTTTTTCCTTCTTTCTTCGGCCTGGTCTCCTCGGTTTGAATGAAATGAAGGGCGAACCGCGAAAAGCGCCAATTCACGAACCGAAATTTTCAGGAATAAAGATTAGGGAGAGAAAAATGCTTTTCCCGACCGCCCCGAACCTTTGGCGCCCATTTTTCCCTCCAAAATTCGTAAAGCTTTCTCAAAAAGGGTGACGGCTTCCCCTTTCTCGTTCGGGACGAAAATTCCAGCCTGAAAAGGAGGCACTTTCGATTTTTCCCGGAATTTTTACTCCGTAAAATCCATCCTTAACGGAGAAGGTGCCTCTTTTTCGGCTGGAAACTTCGTCCAAAAGAAAAAGTGCCTCTTTCCACGATAAAAACCTCGTCCAAAATCGAAAACAACCTTCCTTTCACTCTGAAATTTTGGGTCCAAAATCGAAAGTGCCCGGTTTTCAGCGTAAAAACTTCACCAAAAATAGAAAGTGCCTCCTTTTTACGCTGAAAATTTTGTCCAAAATCGAAAGTGACCATTTTTCAGGGTGGAAATTCCGTCCAGAACAGAGAAAGTGCCGCGTTTTCAGAGCGGAAAGTTCGCCCAAAATACAGCAAGTGACTTG
>CBHTTJ010000113.1:0-19516 GCA_966095605.1 uncultured bacterium
GGTTTTTTTACTCTCAAAAAGCACCCTCAGCTGACTGAAAACACCATTTTGGGTCTAAAAAAGTGCTCTCAGTTGTCCGAGGCCGAGACCTTTACTCCAAAAAGCGACTCTCATCCGTCCCCGGTCTCTTTTTTACTCTGAATTGATGACCCTAACAAAGCGCCCCATCAGGTTTTCCATTAAGTATTTGCTTCATTGGTGTTGAACCCTTTAACCTTTTATCCCAATTGAAGGCTCCCTCGATAGACACAGGCAAGGCGGAGAAAAGTCCCTGGCCACTGCGTTCCAAGGCGAGGTTCTTTCTGACCCTGTTCCTGGTGCTGGCGGTTCCCACCGCGGTGCTGGTGTTGCTGGTGGCTACTTATGTCCGCAAAGACCTCCAACGCCAGGCGATTGAGCATAACTTTTTGACCGCCCGCCTCGTCGCCCAAAGCGTTGAGGAAGAATTTTTCGGCATGCAACGGTTTGTGGAAAATTTTTCCCGCCGCACCAAACTGCTTGAAGCCGTGACCTTGCGGGATCCCGCCCTGATGCGTGGCAAGTTGGCGGAAATGCTGTATCTCAACGCCAAATTCAGCCGTGGATTTGTAACAGACTTAAACGGGAACTTGCTGATGGATTCGCCACCTCGACCTGACCTGATCGGGAAGAACTTTGCGGATCGTGATTGGTATAAAGGAGCCATCGCATCTTCCGACCGAGCGTATGTTTCTGAGATTTACAAGCGGATCAACATGGATCAGGCGGATGCCGTCAGCGTTTGTGTTCGCATCAAGAATTTGAAGAACGAATCTCTCGGGTTGCTCGCGGGTCAGTTAACCGTCGATAAACTGGCGGCCTGGGTCCAGGCTATTAGACCCTCCACCAACGGACTGATTGAGCTGTTTGATCAAAGAGGAACCGCTGCCTTGCCCAGGCGGCCGGAACATTCGGAAACCCATCGATTCACGGAAATTTCAAAAACCTTCACCGGAAAAGAAGGCTGGCTGCAAATGGATGATCCTTTGAATGGCGAAAAAAGCCTGCTCGCTTATGTGCGCGTTCCGTCCATCGGATGGACTGTCGTCGCACGACAGCCATTGACACAAGTCTTTGCCCCGGTTGAAGTATTATTACACACGATTTTGATTTTCTTTGTCGTTTGCCTGGTCGGCACCGGAATCATAGGCTATTTGCTTTTCGACACGCTTTCAAAACACGACTGGCGACGTCGACAGTCTGAAATGGCGTTGGAAAACCAGGCTCGCGAGTTGCAACGGAGCAATGAAGAACTCGAGGGTATTTGCTATAGCATCGCGCACGATTTGCGTGCGCCATTACGAGCAATGCGCGGTTTCACTTCTGCTCTGATCGAAGATTATAACCCGGTCCTCGACCCCGCCGGGAAAAACTACACGAAACGAATCGACGAATCGGCTGGACGCATGGATGAATTAATTCAGGACCTGCTCGATTACGGCAAACTGGGCCACGTCTCTTTGCCACTCGAAAAAGTGGCGTTGGAAGACGTCGTCAAAGAAATTTTAGAACCGTTAACCGACGAGATTCAGAAGAAAGAAGCGGTGATCGAAATCAAAAGACCACTACCGACGGTTTTAGCGAATCGAACGATCTTGCAACAAGTCGTGGCAAACCTCGTCGGCAATGCTTTGAAGTTTGTGGCGCTAGGCGTTGTTCCCAAGGTTACGATTTCCGCAGAGGCTCGTGATAATAAAGTTCGCGTGTCGATTCGAGACAACGGCATCGGGATTGACCCGGCTCATCACAAAAGAATTTTCGGTGTTTTCGAACGCCTCCACAGCTACGAAAGTTATCCCGGCACAGGTATCGGCCTCGCGATCGTCCGCAAAGGAGTTGAACGCATGGGCGGTTCGATCGGTGTAGAATCCGACGTCGATAAAGGAAGCTGCTTCTGGTTTGATTTACCGAAGGCGTAGAATCAGGGCTTTCCCACGTAAACAAAAGCCACCGAATCAGCAACGACGACTGAGTTGACCGTCCCGGTCAGGTTCGACAACTTCACGTAACCCTTCTTGCCCGAATCGAATTCAACGGCATTCGCAATCGGAACCCAATCGCCTCCATTCACCTGTTGATTGACTTTAACCACGAACGGCTTGCCTTTGCCCACGATTTCCCAGGGAGCATTATCCGCACGGTTGGTTCCTTTGCTGTACCAGATGTAAATATCGTAGAGACCTGACTTGGAGAGTTGTGGTTGGTAGACCGCGGTGGAAAGTGGTCCCGGCACGCCATCACGACTGCAGGTGGAAGCAAATTGATAATTGGTTCGGGCACCCCATTTTGCCGCATTCGTCTGCCAAACCCCTACAAACGTCGCATCCTCAGCCGTTAAAATCGCGCCGGGATTACCTTCCGAAAAATTCGCCGTCAGCCGAATCGTTTTGTCCATCGTCAACGTCAATGGATTCGCCGAGCTGTTAACGTCTCCCGACCAACCATCGAAAACGAATCCATCATTGGCTTCGGCAGTCAGCGTCACGCTGCTGTTGGGTTCAAACGTTTTCTTATTCGGTTTGGAAACTACTTGTCCACCATTGCCAACCGTCGTGAGCAATTGAAAGCCTCCGGCGGCCCCCTCACCGCTCGGAACCAGGCGAACAGCGTCAGCGATAACGATTTTATCATGAGTTCCAAGTTCACCCCCGTTGTTGCGGATCATAATGAAACCAGAGGTGCCGGCATTGAATTGTAAGTTCTCCGCCACACGATGCCACCCGCCCGGCTTCTGCGTTTGATCCATAACTACAGAAATTTCTCCATCCGCACAGGAAATGACACAGGGAACCTTCGGCGAACGATTCCGACCCGGCGTGGAAGCAATCTCCACGTGATATTTGCCGGTCGCAGGAACCTTTGGACGAAAGATCGCAGTAGCCGTGGCGTCGGCTTCCACATTCATCGCATAACGAAAGGTTGGAGACACTCCCACCGATGCGCTTTCCTTGATTGTTTGCCAACTGCCCGTGAACTCGGCCTGCGGCTCATCGACCATAATCGCGTCAATTTGTGCCTGGAGAGCAAATGGATGCGAAACGGCGGTCAGGAATAAAAGGATGAATTGGATAGGTCGTTGCATTGGCTCGAGTTGTTCGGCAGGCGCACGTCTTTTGCTGATTCGGACCGATTTTGTCAATCCTGCATCAGCAAAAATCTGACCAGACTCTTATTTGCAATGCAGCTTATTTGTGAAAACAAAAACGCACCGGAATCATTTGCAGATCGCGGTGCGTGCGAAAGGGATATGTCGTTTTTTATGGCTGACTCGGCGGAGCCGGGCGTCCGTTTTGATCGGAACTCGGACGAGAAGGACGTCCTCCCTGGCCACCTTGTCCACCTTGACCGCCAAATCCACTTTGGCTGCCGGGTCCACCCTGGCCGCCCGGACGAGAAGGCATGAATTCGTCCGGAGTTAATTTACCGTCACCGTTCTTGTCGAGCTTCTTCAAATTCGCCGTCGCGTTCGCCAATTCCGTGGCATCGATCACGTGATCTTTATTGATATCCAGAGCCTCAACGATCGGCAGCGGAGGCCGTTGGCTGGAACTTTGACCGCCAGAAGAATCGCTGTAGCGGCCCTGTCCCTGCTGACCTGCCTGCCCCTGCCGTGGACGTCCACCAGAAGGTCCGCCCTGCGGTTGCGCCAAAAGCATGGAGGCGGTGCCGAGAAGGAATGTCGCCATCAGAAATAGTTTCGTTTTCATAGCGCTAACCTTACACCAACATACCTTAAGGTAACATGAAGATCCTACCGAACGCTGAAGTGGAGATTTAAGTCTTTCGGACGCTAAAGATTCTTCTTACTGTTAAAAATCAATGGTTTTCAGCTCTCCGATATTCCTTTTCTTTTTTCTGCCATTGAGCCTGGCGATCGGATTGTTGCTGCCAAACACAAAGGCAAAGAACGGGTGGTTACTGTTAACCAGTCTTCTTTTTTATGTCTGGGGCGAAACCAGTTTTATCGTTCTGCTCCTCGGATCAACCCTGATCAACTACCTGCTGGCCCTCGCGATTGAACGCTCCGCAATTCATTCCAGACGCAAAACGATCGTCGTGTTGGCAATTATTATTAACATCGGCCTGCTGGCGTTTTTTAAATACGCAGACTTCTTCGCCAAACAATTAAATGTCGTTCTGCACTTTTTCGGTGCCCCGGCGATTTCCTTTCCACCCATCCCGTTGCCGATTGGTATTTCGTTTTTTACCTTTCACGCTCTTTCTTACGTAATTGATGTGTATCGCGGAAAATGGAGCGCCGCGAAGACGCCTCAGGACACCGCCCTTTATATTTTCTTTTTTCCTCAGCTGGTGGCCGGTCCCATTCTGCGGTGGTGCACCATCGGCCCACAACTGGTGCACCATCCTTCAACAGCCAACCTTTTCGCTGATGGGATCCGTCGGTTCGTCGGCGGTCTCGCGAAAAAAATGCTGATTGCGAATGCCGTCGCGCGGGGGGCGGACCAAATCTTTGCGTTGCCTTCCAACGAATTGTCCGGGCCGGTCGCATGGCTGGGGATCGTCTGTTACACGCTGCAGATCTATTTTGATTTCTCCGGCTATTCCGACATGGCGATTGGTCTCGGAAAAATGTTTGGTTTCGAGTTTCCGGAAAACTTTCAATTCCCCTACACTGCTAAGTCGATCCAGGATTTCTGGCGACGATGGCACATCTCCCTCTCGAGCTGGTTTCGTGATTACGTTTACATTCCCCTCGGGGGCAATCGCGTCTCCGAAAAACGCACCTACGTTAACCTGATCGTCGTGTTCTTTTTGTGCGGACTCTGGCACGGAGCGAATTGGACATTCGTCCTGTGGGGACTGTATCACGGGTTCTTTCTCATCCTCGAACGCACTCGATTTGGCGCCATACAGGATTCGATGGAAACAGCAGTTCGCCGAATTTACACCTTACTCGTCGTAATGGGTGGTTGGGTCTTGTTCCGGGCAGAAACCGCCATGGAGGCAATGAATTACTTCAAAGCGTTGCTTGGACTCGGATCAGCTAACTTGGCGCAACCGGTTGCGAGATATGCGACCAGCGAGGTGATGCTAGCGATCTTTTTTGGGGTCGTGTTCTGCGGACCGGCGTGGAATTGGCTCCGCACAAAAGCAACGATGATGATAGTCCGCATCCCTGCCCCGTATCGGCACCTGACGTTCGTCTCTCTCGCAACGGCGGAAATCGTGGTTATTGCATCCCTGTTCATCCTCTCCTCGGCGTGGCTGGCGCGAGGAACCTACAATCCTTTTATCTATTTCCGATTCTAATGGCCACCACCGAGCACCAGAACAAAACAACGCGATCAGGAGATTTCCTTCTGATTGGAATGTTCTTTCTTCTGATCTTCGCACCAATCTGCGATTCCGTTTTTCATATCGACCGAACTCCGTTCGCTTCCGAAAACAGATTGCTGTCCAGCCGGCCACGGTATTCCGCCGCCAAAGGCCTGAAACAATACTTTCAAGATGTGGAAACCTATGCCAACGACCACTTCGGATTTCGCAATTACCTCGTTCGTTTGAATAACAAGGTCCGCTATTCCTTTTTCGCGGACCAGAATTCGGGCAACGTCATTATTGGAAAAGACGATTGGCTTTTCTTTGCTGGCGACGGAATGGTCGACCATTATCGAGGCACCAAACGCTTCAATGAAAAGCAGCTTGAAACCTGGAGATTACTTCTGGAACGACGTCAGAACTGGCTCGCGCAAAAAGGAATCAAATATCTTTTCGTGATCGCGCCCGACAAACAGACCATTTATCCCGAACATCTTCCGGATTGGTTGAAACGCGGCGAGGAAACAAAGCTCGATCAATTCCTCGCTTACATGAAGCAACATTCCACAATTTCGATTTTGGATTTACGCACAACGTTGCAGGAGGCCCGAAAGCTCGCGCCCACTTATTACAACACCGATACGCATTGGAATTATTACGGTGGATTCGTTGCGACCCGCGAGATCATGGAAAAATCATCTCTCTCCAGGCCTTTGGAGCTGGATTGGTTTGAGCAAGAACACAAACGAGTTCCTGGAGGTGATCTTGTTAAATTATTGGGGCTGGACCTCAACGACATTCCGGAAGCGAACTACGTCACTTTTTCAACGAGAACAAATTCAGCCGTTTCCACGAACGAACCCGGGGCGGCCGTGGTCTTTCATGATTCTTTTGCAGAAGGTCTCCGCCCGTTCCTGCAATATCATTTCGGAAAAGTCGCTTATTCGGCTCATTACGAACTTGATCCCACACTCATCGAGGAGCAACGCCCATCCGTGGTAATCAGCGAAATTGTCGAGCGGTATCTGAACACCACCGACGTCGAGTCTTTGCTCCACAAAGAACATTGGAGCGCAGCCACCGCGTCAGCAAAAGCGTCTCGCTGATCTTCAAAACCTTTCGAAGATTTAAGCTGACGATCCTGCTCCACCTCCTAAGATGCAGCCAATTCGCGGCAACTGAAAATCTTTGGAGCGACTATGATTCCACCGCCCAGTCCGAAACAAACAAAAGTACTTTGGTTTTGTGTCACAGCTGTCGCCGTCGCCGTTCTGCTTTGTCTCATTGGATTGTTAATCTGGGGATTGGGGTGGGTTCTGCAGCAATTAGGCTCGGTCCTTCTTCCGTTGGCGATGGCGGGGATTATCGCTTATTTGCTGGATCCGCTGGTTAATTTCTTTTCCAAGAAGCTTTCGCGAACTACGTCCATTGTCTTGGTCTTTGCCATCGGCGTCCTGCTGGTGGTGGGATTACTCGCAACTGTTGTGCCTCGTCTTGTGGCGGAAAGCCGAACGTTGATTCACCGCATTCCTGAATATTCCCAGAAGAGTCAGGAACGAATTGATGACTGGCTTGACAAATCACCGCTGACTCGCGATTTGCATATTCCTTTTCTGACACCTACCCCAACCAACACCGCGTCTGCCGTGCTTCAGACAAATGTAGTTGCGGCGACTGGGGAAACGAATGCAGCTCCGGCCGCTGCACCTGTGTTCAATCAACGAGTTGTCACCTGGGCGGCGACCATGCTACCGGCTGCCGGGACATGGTTGTTGGATCAACTGAAGCGGATTGCATCCTGGTTCGGATGGGTGGTCGGACTGCTCCTTGTTCCAATTTATGTTTTCTATTTCCTTCGCGAAAAGACCGCCATCGAAGGGGGATGGACAAATTATTTACCGATACGCGAATCGAAACTGAAAGAGGAAATCATTTTCGTCATTTCCGCCATCAACGACAGCCTCATCGTTTTCTTTCGCGGACAAATGTTGGTGGCGTTATGTAGCGGAACATTACTGACAATCGGTTTCCTCACCATGGGTCTTAACTACGCACTTCTACTTGGAGTAATGGCCGGCGTGCTGGGTATCTTGCCATATCTCGGCGTAATGATGAGCCTCGTCCCGGCGGTCACGCTGGCGGCCATTCAATTCGGCGACTGGACGCATCCGTTGCTGGTGGTCGCTATGTTTTCGATCGTTCACGTCATCGAAGGTTTTGTGATCTCTCCGAAAATCATCGGCGACCGCATGGCTCTACATCCGTTAACCATTATTATCGCCGTCATGGTAGGCACCACATTAATGGGCGGAATCATGGGCGGTATTTTAGCAATCCCGCTCACTGCGGCTCTTCGAGCAATCATGTTTCGATACGTGTGGAACAAATCGCACGAGCCGTAATTTTCGATCTCTCCAGAAAAGAAAAAGGACGGCGGTTGCAGCCGTCCTTTTGTGTTTGGATCTAAGTTGTTTTTTTAAGCGGCTTCGCTATTTACGGTTTCGCTGTCATCGCAAGGTGGTTGATTTTCATAGAGCAGATTCACCACTTGCTCCCGTGTGAGCGTTTCGTGCTTCAACAAGGCCTGGGCTAGTTTTTCGGTATTCGCTTTTTCAGCCTGGATAATTTGGAACGCTTCTTTGTCAGCGCTTTCAAGCAGACGGTTGATTTCCGCTTCTGCTTCGCCGCGCTGTGGTTCGTAGTACATCTTTTCACCCATCCCCCAGTCATGAATCATCTTGCGGGCAAGGTCCTTCGCCGTCTGCATGTCGCCACCAGCACCATTCGTGGTGGAACCGTAAAACACCTTTTCCGCCGCGCGACCGCCCATCAGCACCACCAATTCCTGCAACATAAATTCTTTGTTGTGCAGATTTTGGTCTTCCGTCGGCATCAACGTCGTGACGCCAAGAGCTCCACCGCGAGGAATGATGCTCACCTTATATAAGGGAGGCAGCAGAGATTTTTGTAAATTGATGATTGTGTGGCCGGCTTCGTGATACGCGACCAGTTCGCGCTCTTCCTTCTTCAACACCATCGACTTGCGTTCCTTGCCCCAGCGAACTTTATCTCGGGCTTCTTCGAGGTTTTCCAGCGTAATTTCATTGGCGTTTCCTTGCGCGCAAAGAATCGCCGCTTCATTGATTACGTTTGCCAGATCAGCACCGGACATTTCGGTCGTGGTCTGAGCGAGGAAATCCAATGTCTTCGCCTTGTCCTGAATCGGCTTGCCGCGGCCGTGTGTTTCCAGGATAGCGCGACGACCTTTGCGGTCGGGCAGTGAAACGTAAACTTTGCGGTCGAAACGGCCAGGACGCAGCAAAGCGTCGTCGAGATCTTCCGGACGATTGGTTGCCGCGATCACCACGATACCATCGCTCGACTCGAAACCGTCGAGTTCCGCCAACAACGCATTATTCGTCTGTTGCATTTCAGCGTGACCGTCGTATTTGCGCTTCTTGGCCAAACAATCGATTTCGTCGATAAAGATAATCGCCGGTTTATGCTTTTGCGCCTGGGCAAACAATTCCCGGATGCGCTTTGCGCCGACGCCGACAAAGATTTCATTGAAGTCACTGCCGTGCGCGCTGAAGAAATTCGCATCCGCTTCACCGGCGATCGCTTTGGCCAGCATCGTTTTGCCGGTCCCCGGAGGACCGATCAGAAGAACACCTTTTGGTAATTTTCCACCGACCTTTTTGTATTTTCCCGGGTTGCGCAGGAAATCCACCACTTCGGAAATTTCACTCTTGGCTTCATCAATCCCGGCCACATCCGAGAAGCGAACATTCGGACGCGTGGTAACCTTATGCTTCTTCTTGCTGCGCCCGATCCGGAGCTGATAAGCCAATAAACCGAAGATCAACGTTCCCATGATGGCCGTAGGAATCAGGTTGGCAATCAGCTGGTGTTTTAGTCCAGGAATCTCGACATGAACCGAATTCTTCGCGAAAAGTGCCTTCGCTTCTTCCGGCTGCAAATGCGTGGTGATTTTGAACGACTCCAGTTCACCACCGACACGGCGTTTGCCTGAAACGGTATAAATGCTGTTGTAGGGAGTTGGGAAAACCTGCGCTTCGGTGATTGAATTTTCTTTCAACCAAAGTGCGAGTTGACGATGGGTCGTTGCTGAGTCAGCGACCCGAACAGAAAATACGAGTGATCCAGCCGCGATGACGAGCAGCGCGACGACTAATGTGAGGATGATTCTTGAATGTTTTGACATGTTCCTTTGGCTTTTCCTTGGTAAAGCTTTTCCACACATTGGCATCATCCATGCCAAAGGAACGGGCGTCCGAAAGAATTTGTAAAAATCAGGGACGGCTTTTTCGACACCGCTGTCTCATGGCGGAATACGGGGTAGTTGCCGAGCAGAATTGGGCCGCTTTGAGCTCAGTTTTTCACCTTGTAAGCGCGGAACGTGTCCCGTCTCCGTCTCCGAGAGCATCGGGTGTCTCAAGGAAAGACACTATTTTGTCCCGCGTTTGAAGACACTGATAAGGAAAAAGACAGCCACGATGAGAATAGGTATAAGCCACAAATAGATCATAAAACCTCCAAACCCAACAAACCGCAGCCACACGGTTTTTCAACCGGATTATCCCGGCAAACGAAAGCTCATCCCCGATCTGACTATTCCCGGTAAGGACGATGCCCGAGGTAAAATCGTAATCGTATCCGAATGTCCTCGGCGACAGGCGTTGCCCCTGCCGCGACCGCAATGTCGATTGCCTTTTTGGTGGTTTCGATGGCCTTGTCGAACTGACCTGTTTCGGCGTAAGCCGCGCCCAGAGCATCGAGGACAATTGGATTTTCGCCACGCGTTACTCTCACCGCTTGTTCCGCGACCTGCACCGCTTCCGGCCCATTCCGGAGTGAGGCGTTACGACTCGTTGCTTCGATCCAAACCAACGGCTGCATCGCTTCGACGAGATTCGTGTCGTATTTATAAGCCAAACGGTATGCTTCAATCGCACTCTTAAAGTCCCCTCTTCGAACCATCACATTCCCGACGTTGCAATGCGCCATGGCGTGATCGGGTTTGATTTTCAGCGTTTCCTGGAAATGGGGCAGCGCATCCTCAAATCGCTCCTGGATCAACAGTTCCACCCCCAACGTATTATGTGCCATCCAGGAGGCTGGGTTTTTCTTCAGCACATCTTTGAAAAGGACTTCGTCATTTTTATAAACCGCCGCCGTTCGAGTCGTCTGCCAACCGAGTAAAGCTACGACCGGAATCGCCAGATAAATAAATCCCGCAAAACGCCTCTGCATAAAACCAATGGCGCCGCCAATCAGCGCCACGATTCCAATCACCGCAGGATATTGCCAGTAATCCGCCACTAATGTGTATTTCTGGAAATAGATATTGAAGAACCCCAGCACTGGAAAGAGCGTCACGACGAAATAACCGAAGGCGAAAAGCAACGGCTTTCCCCACGTCTTGCGAAACCAGCAAAAAATGCCTAACGAGGCAAACACCGCCACTCCTGGGATCAAAGACACGACCGAACGACCATTCATTTCCCAGCGGGGATACATAAAAGACAACGGCTCAGGCCAAACGATTTTGCCAAGGTAAAACCAAACTGCACGTCCCGCCGTCGCGAGGCGCGTGCTGAAATCCGCCGTCTGCACCACGTCCGTGGAAATCGAACGGTGGTATTGGAACCAGATGGTAATCGCCGCAAAGACAATGGAGAGCGCGAAGAATGGAATCGTTTGAACAATGGCGCGTCGGTCCAGTTTCCCGTGCATCCACCACAAAACTCCGAGCAGAACAACCGGCAACATGATCACCGCCGCTTTGCTCAACAAACCAAGCAAAAAGAAAACCAACGACAGCCAGAACCATTTCGTATTTGGTGACTTGCTATCCAATATTGTTTCCGACCGAACAAAAGCCCAAAGCGACAACGCATAAAAAAGCAGCGAAAGCGTGTTCTTTCTTTCGGTGACCCATGCCACGGACTGCACGTTCACCGGATGGACAGCAAAGATCAGCGCGGCAATCCATGCGCCGGGAATATTTAGTCGACGCAGTATTCGCCAGAAAAATATGGCTGTGAGTGCGTGCAACAGAATGTTCGCGGCGTGATACGGCCTGGGATGCATGTCGCGGGCGGCCGTGCCCGGCTTTTCCCACATTCGATACTCCAGCCAGTACGACGTGAGGGTCAGCGGAATATAATCGTAAAACTTTGTGCTCAGGAACGGTGACTTGCTCTCAAACCAGATTTCGTGCAAAGGCCCTCGCACAACTTCGTTTTCGGTCAGCATGTCGTCGTCATCCCAGATAAATCCCGACTGCAACGCCGGCTGATAAACCACGAACGTGACGAGGACAATCAGCAGCGCGAGCAGCCACTGCATGCCGGCGGAAACCGGTTTGTTTTGCAGCTTGGGGGAGACACTACTTTTCTCGGGCTGCATTGTGGGCATGGAAATATCGTAAGGAAGCTTCGTGGGGAAACAAGTTCCTTTCCACAATCGCCGGGCTCGACGAAAAAGTTTTCCCTTCGTAGCCTTTGCCCCATGCCCAAGACGGCAACCAGACTTTCTATTTTCACCGAATCAGTCATTCGCGGGATGACGCGGCTCGCGAATAAGCACGGTTCGATCAATCTCGCCCAGGGATTTCCCGACTTCGATCCGCCGCGCGAATTGCTCAATGCCCTCGAGCGCGCCGCGCACGGACCCAATCATCAATATGCGGTGACGTGGGGCGCGCCAAAATTCCGCGCTGCGCTCGCCAAAAAAATCGAGCGCTTCAGCGGACTCTCACTTGATCCAGACCAGCACCTCGTCGTCACCTGCGGCAGCACGGAAGCTATGATGGTGGCCATGATGACCGCGTGTAATCCTGGCGACAAAGTCATTATTTTTTCGCCGTTTTACGAGAACTACACGGCCGACACGATTCTTTCCGGCGCAGAACCGATCTACGTTCCGCTCGATCCAAAACATTTCAAATACGATTCCGCTGTTCTTGCACGCGCGTTTGAGCAGAAGCCAAAGGCGATCATCATCTGCAATCCTTCCAATCCGTCGGGTAAAGTATTCACTCGCGAAGAATTCCTGGAGATCGCCGCGCTGGCGGAGAAGCACGATACCTTTGTCATCACCGACGAACCGTACGAACATATTGTCTTTGCGCCGCGCCGGCATATTTCGTTCGCCTCGCTGCCGGGCATGTTCAAACGAACGATCACGTGCAATTCCCTTTCGAAGACTTATTCCATCACCGGCTGGAGATTGGGCTACGTCATGGCGGCGCCGGAAGTGATTGCCGAAGCGCGGAAGGTGCACGACTTTCTCACCGTCGGTGCCGCCGCACCATTACAGGAAGCGGCGATCGTCGGACTCGAATTCCCCGACAGTTACTACGAAGATCTCCTGAAAAGCTACACCTCGAAACGCGATGTCTTTTTGGATTACCTGCGCCGAACCGGTCTTCCCTTCTCCGAACCCGAAGGTGCTTACTACGTGCTGGTGGATATTTCGTCCTTAGGTTTCGACAACGACTTGAAAGCCGCAGAATGGCTGACCACCGAAATCGGCGTCACCGGTGTACCCGGTTCCAGTTTTTTCCGCGAACCAGTGCATCATTTGATTCGGTTTCATTTTGCCAAGAAGGAGGAAACGTTGCGAGCCGCGGGGGAACGCTTGATCAAGCTGCGAGACAAACGGTGAAGTTCCGGCACGGATGAACAGGCATCATCACGGATGCGGGTTCATCTCCGCCCATCATACCACGGCTGGCACGATTCTTTTTCGCGTTGGGTTCGGCGCGGCGAAAAAACGGCGCGCGTCATGAATCGCAACAGCTCCCGTTTCGAATACAATTTGAGTTTTCGCGCGGAAGTCAGCAGCGGATGCGCGACAAGGATCTTCATCTTCAATCCCCGTTTCTTTCCCTCGGCCTTCAAGCGATCACTTAGATCCAATTCTTCAGCGACAAACAATTCCGCGCTAAAACCTCCGATGTCGCGAAATGCCTTCGCTTCACAATAAATAAACGAACCCGCGGCCCATTTTTTGATGCGGCTGATGGTATTCCACATGCGATTGCCAATCGTCATGATTGGATGAGACGTATCCATGGTCACGGTGCTGCCGCCACCAATCACTTTGCCGGTTTGGATCGCCGCGGCAACATCGGCAAATAATTCAGGGCTCGGATGCGAATCCGCATCGACGAAGACCAACCAATCTCCGGTGGCCGCCGCCGCGCCGCCGTTGCGGGCACGTCCAATCTGGTTGATGGGTTCAAAAACGACTTTCGCTCCCTCGCTCGCCGCAATTTCGCCGGTGCGATCGGTGGAGTTGTTGTTGCATACCACGAGTTCAGTTTCCCATCCGAGTTTTTGGAACGAAAGCATCGCCGCTTTCATGCTGCGGAGGGATTCGGCGAGCAACTTTTCTTCGTTGAAGGCTGGGACAATGACCGAAATTTTCACCGGCATCCATGGTCGTGTGAATCTGGCGGATTGTCCATTCAAAGCCGTTTGCCAACTCAATCACGGAGGAAAGCGACCTCACCCCGGCCCTCTCCTTCCCAGGAGAGGGAGAATTGTATTCCGCCGGATGCAAAAACCGAGCGCTGTCGTCGGCCGGACGCTGTGGAGAAATTCAGAAGATGTGCGTCTGCTCCTCCCTCTCCTGGGAAGGAGAGGGCCGGGGTGAGGTCGCGCCGCCCCTTCATCACAACTTAAGGTTCAGTCCCATAATAATCACTCCCATGATAGCCGGGACAATGCTATGCTCTGCGTCCAGATTCATGCGATTACTTGTTGTCGAAGACGAAGAGGATTTGCGGCGCGGCCTCGAACAGGCGTTGCGGGAGGAAGGGTACGCTGTTGACGCTGCCGGCGATGGCAAAGAAGGTCTCTACAAAGCCCAGGAATGGGATTACGACGCCATTGTCCTCGACGTCATGCTTCCAGAAATGGACGGCTGGGAAATTCTCGGCCGACTCCGCAAAAAGAAAAAAACCCCCGTCCTCATGCTCACCGCCCGCGACGGCGTGCGCGATCGCGTGAAAGGTCTGGATCTCGGTGCGGACGATTATCTCGTCAAGCCTTTCAATCTTCCTGAGCTTATCGCCCGAGTCCGCGCGTTGATTCGCCGCTCCGCCGGTGCTCCGAACCCCGTCATTATCTTCGATTCCGTAAAAGTCGACACCGCCGCGAAAAGTATTCTCGTTGACGATCAGCCCATCCCGATGACCGCACGTGAATATGCCTTGATTGAGTATCTCGCAACGCGTCGCGGCAAAGTGGTCTCCCGCACCGAGCTCTACGATCATTTGTTCGCGGAAGAAGACGAATCCTATTCCAACCTGCTGGACGTGCATGTGTGCAATGTCCGGAAAAAAATCGGCAAAGACTTTATCCAAACGCGTCGTGGACACGGCTATGTAGTTGAATAAAACATGCTGCATAAATCCATTCGCTGGCGTCTCCAGGCGTGGCACGCGTTTCTGCTGGTCGGCCTGGTGACAGGATTGATCGCGGCATTCTATGCCTACGAATATCGGCGGCGTTTTGGAGATCTGGATAATCAATTGCGCGAGGCCGCGCAGATTTCCATGCCGCGCGTCGGGCCGATGGGTGGCAGAGGCAGGGGCAGCGACATGGGACCGCCCGGACGCAATCGTCGTTCCTCGGACCAAAATGATCCGGGGCCCGAAGGCAGCCGGCCTCCGGCCAGAGAAGGTGAAGATATTCCGGCCGCTGATTTTGCGCGGGTCGAAGCCAGCGGCATTTATACGTTGGGCTGGGGACCTGACGGCGATCTGATGGTGCAATCGAGCAATGCTCCGGTCGGTCTCGTGCGACCCAATGTAGAACAACGTCATCCAACCTTCCGGACCCGCGAAGGCAATCGCGAATTAATCAATCGTTTGCCGCGCGGCGAAGTGATCCTGGTGGGAACACCACTCGAAACTGCCACCGCGCCTTTGCACCGACTGGCCATCGGATTGGTCGCCTTCGGTTTGCTGATTGTCGGCGCCGGCATGGCCGTGGGCTGGTGGATTGCGGGAATCGCGCTGCAACCACTCGCCGAAATCAGCACAACGGCAAAAAAGATCGCCGATGGCAATCTGTCCAAGCGGATCAATGTCTCGGAAACCGAAAATGAACTCGGACAACTGGCGGCAGTCCTGAACGCAACCTTCGACAAAGTGGAACGTATGATCGACGACCAATTACGCTTTACCGCCGACGCCTCGCATGAATTACGCACGCCGATCTCGGTCCTGATCACGCAAATTCAGCTCGCCCTTTCCCGCGAACGCAGCCCTGAGGAATACAAGCAAACTCTCGAAACGTGCGAACGCGCCGCCGAACGGCTTCGCCTCCTTGTAAATCAGTTGATCGAACTGGCCCGTATCGATGCCGGGGACGCGTCCCTCGTCTGGGAAAAGTGCGATCTCAGCCGCGTCGCCCGCGACTCCATCGAGTTCATCACCCCTCTGGCAGAGAAGAAAAATGTTACCCTAAAGCAATCCATTGAACCGGTCAGACTTCGGGCCGACGTCATGAAACTAGGCCAGGTTTTCATTAATCTCCTCAACAACGCCATTCATCACAATCAGGACGGCATCGAAGTTTCCTTGTCCGTTAAAAATCTTGATACAAAGGCGTTAATCGAGGTCGCCGACACCGGATCCGGGATTCCAAAGGACGCCCTGCCCCACCTCTTTGATCGATTCTATCGGGTCGACAAATCCAGGGCTCGGGGAAAAGGAAATAGCGGGTTGGGATTAGCTATATGTAAAGCTATTGTCGAAGGACACGGCGGAACGGTCCGCGCCGAGAGCGAACCGGGCAAAGGAGCTAAGTTTATCATCGAACTTCCCTTGGGACGAAGTTAAGCCAAAGGTTTTCCTGCCCATCTTCAAAAAGTCCAATGTCGGACCGCCTCGGTGAGATCTGACTTTTCGGAAATCAATCTGAGCCAGTTTTTCTCCCGGCTTCTCGCAAAAGCTCGTGTCTGAGAGACTATTTTTCCCGCCCCGGAACTCTGGGACGTCAAAAATAGACTATTTCTGGCGTCCCATAAAAATGGGATGAGTCCGAGAGACTATTTTTGGCGTCCCGCGATTCTGGGACGTCCCAAATAGACTATTTTTCCCGTCCCATAGAAATGGGACGCTAAAAATAGCCTCTCAGAGCCGTCCCGGAAAAAAAGGACGCCAAAAATAGTCTCTTTTTGGCGCTCCGGAATCGTGGGCCGAGAAAAATAGTCTCTCAAACCCGAAGTTTTCGGCGAGGAACCGTTTGTAATACTCTAAAAAACAAGTTTTTACATTAAAACACTCGTTGCGATGTCGTTTCCGAGAGCGACTATCTAAAAATGGTGGGGCGAGACTCCAGCCGAGCCCTGGTTCTTTTGCCCCATGATTCATGGAATAGAAGGTTGCTGCCGCCGGTCACATCACACGTTCACTCCCCATCGGTTTCGGCCTATTCCTGGCAAAGGGGCCAGAGCTCGTCCGCAACAGGGCTAAAACCTTAACACAAAGATTATTTACCCCTCAAGCAATGCCCCGTGTTAAACTTCTTTCACCACCCCCCAGAAAACGTCCAATTTTTTGGTGAGATAGAGCTTAACGGCTTTAACAAGAACCTTTGCTTCAAGCTTTTGTCCGGAAGCGACAATATCCTTGAGCGTCATGTGGGCGCGGACGTTGAAGCTGCCTTGGGCAATGATCGGGCCCTCGTCCAGATGCATACTGACAAAGTGAGCGGTCACCCCGACAATTTTGACCCCATGTTCGTAGGCCTGACGGTAAGCCTGCGGTCCCGGGAAACTCGGGAGCAACGAAGGGTGCATATTAATAATCTTGTTCTTGAAACGCCACACGAAGGTCGGCGAGAGAATTTTCATGAACCGGGCGAGCACGACAAAATCGACTTCGTATTCGTCCAGCTTCGCCAACGTCGCCGCTTCGGCACGATTACGCTCCTCCCACGGAATGCAAAAGAACGGGAGACCGTATTTTTTGGCGAGCGGACCGAGGTCCCCGCGATTGGAGATGACCACGACCGGCTGGGCATTTTTGATCCGGCCGGATTTAAATTCTGCCATCAGCGCATCAAGGCAATGCGTCTCTTTGGTGACAAAGATCGCGCAACGTTGGCGTCGGCCCGGTGAAGTAAAGCGCACGCGAATTTCCATCCCGAGCGTCGCGCCGAGTTTATTCAAGCCGTCGCGGATGGACTCGAGACTGCATTGGGTTGGTTTCCATGACGCCTGCAGTGTCATGCTGAATTGACCGCGGGTGACTTGCTCTTCCAGCGCTTCAATATTGGCGTGCTGTTCGAAGAGAAAACTGGTGACCTTGGCGATGACGCCGGTTTTGTCCCGGCCGATGACGGTGATGGTGGCAAACTGTTTCATGCAAATGGCCGCGATATTGAACGCGGCGGCTGATGCAGCAGACTAACTTTTCACGACGCGCGGCTCAACGATTCTTTCATGGAATTGGCCTGTGAAACTTATTAGACGTGGCCGGAGCGGTGTGGCAGACTGAAAAAATTATGATCCAAGATACCAGGCAATCCCAGAGCGATGTGGGCGCCATTGATGAACTGCGGGAGCTTTACGGCCAGATTCGCGCCGAGATGGGCAAAGTCATCATCGGCCAGGAAGAGGTCATCGAACGACTGCTGATTTGTATTCTTGCCCGAGGCCACGGCCTGCTCATGGGCGTGCCTGGATTGGCGAAGACGATGATCGTCAATTCGCTGTCGCAGGTCATGTCGCTGCAATTCAATCGCATCCAATTTACGCCGGACCTGATGCCCTCTGACATTACCGGCACGGACATTCTCCAGGAAACGGATCAACCCGGGAAACGCGCGTTTGTCTTTGTGCGCGGCCCGATTTTCTCCAACGTCATTCTCGCGGACGAAATCAACCGCACACCGCCGAAAACCCAGTCGGCGCTGCTCGAAGCAATGCAGGAGCATCGCGTGACGGTGGCGGGAAGAATGTTTCCCCTCCCCTCGCCGTTTTTTGTCCTCGCCACGCAAAACCCGATTGAACAGGAAGGAACGTATCCGTTGCCCGAAGCGCAACTGGATCGTTTCATGTTCCTGATCGCGCTCGATTATCCAACGCTCGAACAGGAACGCCGCATCGCCCGCGAAACCACGGGCGCCGCTCCCGAGGCGTTGCGACATCTGATTTCCGGCGACCAGATCCTGGCATTCCAGGAAGTGGTGCAGCGCGTACCGGTTCCCGATCATATTTACGACAGCGCCGTCGATCTCGTGCGTCGCACGCGTCCTCGCGCCGAAGATGCTTACAACTGGATCAAAAAATGGGTGACGTGGGGTGCGGGTCCACGGGCCGTGCAATATTTGATTCGCGGCGCCAAAGCTCGCGCGGTCTTGCAGGGAAGTTACCTCGTGCGCATGGAAGATTTGGAAGCGGTGGCGGAACCGGTGCTGATGCATCGTATCCTGACCAATTTCCAGGCCCAATCCGAAGGGGTGACCAGCAGTTTCATTATCCAAAAGCTCCTCGAGGAAGTCCGCGGAGAATCGACACGTGGCTGAAGCAGGTTCTAACCTCATCGATTCAGAAGTGGTCGCGCGGCTCATGCATGTGCCGTTGCTGGCGCGTTTGCCCATGGAAGGAACGGTTTCCGGACAACACAAGAGCCCGCACCGCGGTTCCAGCGTGGAATTCGCCGAATACCGCAACTACGCGCCGGGCGATGATATTCGCCGACTCGATTGGCGTGTCTTCGGACGGACCGACCGTTTCTTCATGAAAGAATTCGAGGCGGAAACGAACCTCCGTTGTTACATCGTCCTCGATTGCAGTGCGTCGATGAATTTCGCGGGGAAGAGCGGCCGACGCTTCGATATTGCGCGAAAAATTGCGGCAACCATTGCCTATCTCGTGATTCACCAGGGGGACGCCGCCGGTCTGATTTGCGTGACGGAAAAAACCGTGCACGAAATTCCACCGCGCAGAAATCCTGCGCATCTCCAAACCATTTTGCAAATCCTCCAGGAGATGGAGCCGAAAGGAGAAACGGGGCTCGTGCCGGCGTTGCACGAACTCGCCGAAAAAGTGCGCCGTCGCGCCGTCGTGGTCGTTTTGTCCGATCTCTTTTGCGACCCGGAACAATTGCTCAGCAGTTTTCAACATTTGCGATTCCAGAAACACGATCTCGCGGTGTTTCACCTTTTAGATC